>CAZROW010000038.1:0-27989 GCA_964601805.1 uncultured Enterobacteriaceae bacterium | reverse complement strand
CGGCCAGTGTCGAGGCAATAGTCTCAGCCATTTCCTGGTATCCGGCCGCATTGGGATGCACGGCATCGGATTTTTTTGCCGGCTGGGACAGGACATCGGCGACCAGTTCCGGAATAAACGCAATCCCCATGTCATTGGCTACCACTTCATAGACCTCCTCACTGCTCAGGAATATACCCGGTGCAGGCACTCCGAGCATGAGTACTTCTATACCGCGGTTCTGCGCCATGCTGACCATGGCCCGCAGATTGGACTCCAGTTCGACAACCGGCCGCTTGCGCAGCAAGTCATTGCCACCATGACACAGGATCAGCAATTGTGGCCGGTGCTGGTCCAGCAGGGATTCAAGGCGCGCCCTGCCCTCGCTGCTTTCCTCGCCTGATATGCCGGCATTGATCACCGTGCGACTGAGGAACCGGGATAGCTGGGCCGGATAGCTGCTTTCACCTGCTGCACCATTGCCGGCGGTCAGGCTGTCACCAAAGGCCAGTATGGTGGCATTGGCAGGCAGGGGGGGTAAGCTGGGTGTCGTTACCGCAGGCGACAAGCCAGAGCAGTGACAGTGTAAGCAGGAATTTCTTCATGGATTTGTATCGTGGGCCAGAAGCCCCTTGGCCTCGTCATAACTGAGTTCGCGAATGCCGGCCATTTCCATGGAGATGCCCAGCGATTTGCCCAGTATATAAGCCAGCAGGCGACTGTTGTAACCCAGTTGCTCTTCAAATACCGGGAGTACATCTTCCACGGAGCGCGCCGTTTCCAGGGCATGCTGCAGTTTATCCTGTTCCGAGGTGATCTCGGCCATGAAGGCTTCATCATGGGTCATGGCCGGATCCAGTGCCATGGACCAGGTACGATCCTGGTGCAGGCTGCACTCACCGATATAACGTCCTCTGTATGGGGTCGTCCATTCCTGCGGACCGACCATCAGCAATTTGTAGCGACCATCGGTCTGGTAAAGAAAGTAGCTTCTGTCAGGGACCGGGTTAAAACGGATATCGCTTTTGAGCACGAACATGGACGTAAACAGTTCCATCTGTACCTGGTCGATTTTCTTGGGTGGCAACAGGCGGTCGAGACGATGACTGTCCAGTCCCTGCAGCAGTGGTACAAGGCCTTTGCCCTGGGGGTTGGGATTTTCTGGCATGGGGGAATTATAGCGGATGTGGTGGAGAGAATTGCATCAGGTAACTTCGTTCCTGACAGGGACAAGGAACAAGGAGCAAGGGACAAGGGGTTTTAGCGAAGGCTGATATTACCGGGTCGCTATTTTGACAAACTGTCATAGAGAGTTGATTCACATTGGCTTTATACGCAAGTACTAGCTTGTCGGATGATGGTCAGGGCTCTGGTTTGCTTACATCAATTCTAATTTTCCAGGAACCCTGCGGGTTCCTTGCCGGATGACGGCGCGATGCGCCTCTTCCGGCCTACGGGTGTTGGTTGCAGTCCGACGTGTCGTTCCTTGTTCCTTGCTCCTTGTTCCTTGTCCCTCTTGTATTCCCCACGTATCATCAGCACTGATTTATCGGGGGAGAAGTCTTCATGGATCCAGCAGTATTATTCCAGACCATCATTATTCCTTTCGGCCTGTTCCTGGTCATGATGGGGCTGGGACTGACCCTGTCCGTTGACGACATATTGCGTGTCATCATCATGCCCAAGGCGGTACTGACAGGCCTGGTGGGACAACTTGTACTCCTGCCCCTGGTGGCCTTCGGGCTTGCCTTCCTGCTCAACCCGGCACCGGTGATTGCCATCGGCCTGATTCTGCTGGCCGCCTGTCCCGGCGGCATTACCTCCAATGCCTACGTCTTTGCCAGCCGCGGTGATATTGCGCTGTCCGTCACCCTGACCACGGTGGCCAGCCTGTTTACCGTGGTCACGATGCCCCTGCTCGCCTGGCTGGCGCTGAGTACGTTCGCCGGGGAAAGCGAAATGCTTGAAGTGCCTGTGGGCAACATGATGCGCTCACTCGCACAACTGACGGTGCTGCCCATTGCCATTGGCATGAGTATTCGTAAATTCAAACCGGTGTACGCTGAAAAAATGGTGGAGCCGGTACGCAAAATGGCCATCGCCATTCTCATCATGGTCATCATTACCAATACCTATTTCAGTATCGACACCCTGAAACAATACTTCCTGCAGGCCGGCATGGTCGCCCTGATACTCAACGTCACCTGCATGACCATGGGCTACGGCCTGACCCGACTGGCCAAACTCAATGTCGACCAGACCATATCCATCACCTACGAAGTCGGCCTGCAAAACCTGTCCCTGGCCCTGGTCCTGGCAAACACATTGCTCGGCGTGCCGGACTATGCCGCGGTCACGCTGATTTACGGTTTCTTCATGAAGTTTACGGCGTTGAGTTTTATGGCTTATGCGCGGAAGTTAAAAGGTCTAGAGAAGGCGGCGGGTGAAGTGGCTTCGGTTTGAAATAACGATAAAGGGATAAAAGGCAAGCGGTTCAGGTAGGGTTTAAAGTTATCGTTATCAACCCGGTGATCAAGCGCCAAATTGATAATTAGAATTTGTCAGTAAGTATAAGTTAACAAGGTATCTATTTCCGGTGTGTTCGCCATGTCGGATGGCGCTGCGCTTATCCGACCTACAAAACATATAAGGCCTGACTATGCAGTAAGACTACGGTTTTTTGTTCGGCCCGACGTGTCGGCCCTTTATCCTTTTATCCCTTTATCCTTTTATCCCTTTATCGACTCATTCATCGTCCGAACCTTCTCCTTCAAACTTTCCTTGTATGTAGAAAGTTTCGCTGCCACATCCGCATCGAAAGCCCCTATCATTTCCACTGCCAGGATACCGGCGTTTTTGGCGCCGTTGAGGGCCATGGTGGCGACGGGGACGCCGCCGGGCATTTGCAGGATGGATAGGACCGAGTCCCAGCCGTCGATGGAATTGGAAGAGTTGATGGGCACACCGATGACCGGCAAGGTGGTCAGGGAAGCGACCATGCCGGGCAGGTGTGCAGCACCACCCGCGCCGGCGATGATGCAGCGCAGGCCGCGATCGGCGGCAGACTTGCCATATTCCACCATGGCCTCGGGCGTACGGTGGGCGGACACCACCGACAACTCGTAGTCAATGCCAAATTCCGCCAGCATGTCGGCAGCCTGTTGCATGACCTTCAGGTCTGAACTGCTGCCCATGATAATGCCTACCTTGTGTGCGTGCTCACTCATGCGATCACCTTGATTGCGTTTTTGACCTGCTCGACCTTGGCGCTCAGGCTTGTGACGTCGTCGTCGACGATTGTGATATGGCCCATTTTACGGTGAGGTCGTGTTTCACTTTTACCGTACAGGAACAGGCTGGTACCCTCGATTCGCAGCAGTTCATCCAGTCCTTCGTAAACTGCCGGCCCAGTATAGCCTGCTTCTCCCAGCAGGTTCACCATGGCCGACGGCGTTAGAATTGCCGTTGATCCCAGGGGCAAGCCGAAGATGGCCCGCAGGTGTTGTTCGTACTGGGAGGTGACGTTGGCATTGATGGTCTGGTGCCCGCTGTTATGTGGCCGGGGTGCCACTTCATTGACCAGCACCTCCCCTTCCCTGGTGACAAACAGCTCTACCGCCAGCAAGCCGACAATACCCAGAGCCTCCACGACCTGCCTGGCCACAGACGCTGCAGTGGCCTGGATTTCCGGTGCCACCTTGCTGGGGGCAAACAGGTAATCCACCAGGTTGTGTTTCGGATGAAAGACACATTCCACGGCAGGAAACACGGTCACCTCGCCCTGGCTGTTACGGGCGGCGATCACAGAAATCTCGCAGTCAAAATCCACCAGTTTTTCCAGCAGCCCCGGGGCGTCAAATGCCTTGTCCAGGTCGTCCGCGGAGTCCAGGCGCTGAACACCACCGCCATCGTATCCCCCTGTACCGAGTTTGTTGAAGGCCGGCAGGAAATCCACGTGCTGCGCGATGGCTTCAGCGTCATCGACAAGTACAAAGTCGGCAGTGGGAATACCGTTGTCACGGTAAAACTGCTTTTGCGTGCGCTTGTCCTTGATGATATTGATGATGGCGGGTTGCGGGTAAACCGTGACACCTTCGGCTTCCAGCCGGGCTAGCGCCTCGACATTGACGTTCTCAATCTCGATGGTGAGCATATCCATGGACTTGCCGAACTGGTAGACCGTGTCAAAGTCGGTAATGTCACCGGATTGGAAGGCACTGGCGACTTCTGCGCAGGGTGCGCCGGCATCGCGGTCCATGACGGTGGTATGGATATTGAAGTTGGTGCAAGCCTGGATCAGCATGCGGCCCAGTTGTCCGCCGCCGAGAATGCCGAGTTTCAGGTCCTGGTAGAACGCTTTCATGAATGCCTTGATGACACCGCAATACGGGTGATTTCGTCAGGAAAGCGGCGCATCATAGCATTACCCGCCATGGAATGAAATACCATAAAGCCGTTGATTTTACTCGCTTTTATCAGGTGATCCCGGCATGGATTGTTCCAGTTCCGACAGATCAATGGCAAACAACTGGCGTTGCTCATTGCTCAGGATCAGGGTGTGCTCATCATCCCAGATCACGGTTTCCACCTGCTGGAGCACGTCGGTATTGAGCGGATAGCGCCTTGATGCAGACGACAGCCACTGGTCACCTGTGGCCGGCCGATCAAAAATCCACAGGTCAGTGTAGGACACCAGCGCCAGGCGCTGGCCATCGGGTGACAGATCCGCGCCCGTGGCCGAGGTCACGCCGTCATGACTATCAACCAGGACCAGGTCATTGACCTGATCGGTATACTGCGTATCCAGACGGTACAGGTTGGCACCGGCCTCATAGCTGCCTCCCAGTTTCCGATGCTTGGTCACCAGGTAGAGATGCCCGTCTGCATTGAAGAGGGCCTCGCTGTCGTAATGACGCTTGCCACGCAGGCCGGGAAAGGCTGTTTGCTCCGGGTATCTTACTGGCAGGGTTTTGATGGCCGCCGACTGGGTGGACGCCGTGGGATCGATTTCACTGAGGACATAGATCACCAGGTTACGGCGGTTGTTGAAGTTGTTGCCTGTATCAGCCAGGTACAGGTAATTGTCATCGGCGCTCATGGCTTCCCAGTCCACGTTACTGGTATACAGCACCTTGAAACCCTGCCATTGCTCCTTGCCCTCCTCAGGAGTTTCGCCGTAATAGGAGAATTTTGAAAACGTGGGAATGATGGTCTTGCCCTGACGATTGATGGCAAACAGCCTGGGCTGTGCACCAGAATCATTGACCACCCAGTAGGTATCGGGATAGGAACGGCTCTTTACCATGCCGCTGACTTCATCCAGCGGCGTGGCGACCATGGTCCCGATGACCGCGGGCGACAAGCCGTCCTGCGACTGGCTGTAAACAGCCACGACGGTGATGAGCGTCACCATGGCCAGAACAGCGCTCGACATTGAGAGGGCTGCAAATTGCGGTTTTTTCATTCGGGATTTATCCGGGAAACGGCACGTTACTGATTTTGCAAAACCAGCCAAGCATGTTTGGAGCGGAGCTGATTGTCAATATACGGACGCTTCCGGATCCAGCACTGCATTGAAAGAGACCGAACGCCTTTCTTCCTCGGATCCCGTAAACGGGTACACCGCATGTAACAGGTAATTAGGAAAGAGGTAGAAGTCCCCTACCTCCGGTTCCACTTCGAAAGTCGCCTTGGCGAAAAGATTGGGAGACCCATAGGTAAAGACCAGGTTGCCGTTCGAGTTTCTCTGCTTGCCTTCCTGGACCGGGCTGCCCATATCAGGTGGCAACTTCAGGTACGCGACACCGGAGATATGACCACCATGATGATGCAGGGGATTATATTCATTCTGGAATTGCCGCACGATCCATGACTTGATGATGGTCAGATCTTTCAACTGGTTTCCGTTGGTGCGCTTCAACCATTCGTTACACACCACGCCGATAAATTCACGCCACTTGATCCGCTCCATGAACGCCGCCTCAAGCAGAAACTCCTGCATGACATTGCCGGCAAGATGGGGACCATGATCAAGCGACCTGGCCCGGTTTTCATCTGCAAGCACCTCATCAACATAGTTATTGAACTGGTTAATCAAATCCGCGGGGAGTTTGACCTTCACTATCGAAGGACCAAAAGGCTTGATCATCCCCATGGCGAGATTGCCGGAAGGTTGCGACTCCATACTTCCACCCTTTCTTTTTATTTGTTTTTATTGCGGTGCCAATTGCTTGCTCTATGCAAATTTTCACCAGGTACAATTTTACTGTTTTTATCGTGACTGTGGTCATGAATCGTTGTCAGGGAAAGAGTAAACAGGTATTCATAAATCGTCTACCCCCCTCTTGCAACAAGCGCCCACTTACTTGATGTCGAGCAACTATGTCTGCCCTGCCCTTACTGGTATTACCCGGTAGTGCACCCTATACTCAGGCGGATGATGCACAACAGGAATTATTGATTCATGCAAAAACTTGACGCCCTGGTAGTTGGTGCCCTTGAGGTTGCCCAGATGCCGGTGACACTCCAGGATTTACAAAACTACCTGCCTGCTGACCATATTTTCCTGGAGTTGTGGCCCCAGGTAGCAGACACGGCAATACTGCATCCGCTACAGGCCCTGATGATCGTTGAACGCATGGACAAGGCCCTGTCACAACCGGGCGATGTCATCGAATGCGGCATATACCAGGGGGCCACCAGTGTACTGATGGCCAAGCTGCTTGAGCTGCGCCATTCCGACAAAACCCTGTTTCTGTGTGACTCGTTCCAGGGGCTGCCTGAACCTGACAGGCAGGTTGATGCCAGTGCACGTTTTGAAAAAGGCGCCTGGTCTGCAAGTCGACAGGAAGTGGAAGCCCGTCTTGCCCACTACAATGTCCTGGATCGCTGCCGCATCCTCGAGGGCTGGTTCAGCGATACCCTGCCCGGCCTGGACGAGGGACAGCAATTCTGTTTTGCCTACATCGATGCAGATCTGTACACCTCAACAGTGGATTGCCTGCAACAACTCTGGCCGCGACTGGTGACAAGAGGCGCTGCTGTTTTTGATGACTACCACCACCCATCAGGGGGCGTGCGTCGTGCTGTGGATGACTGGATGGCAGATACAGGTGAAGTCATCCATGTCGGTCCCGTTTCACAATGTACCGTGATTCGCGGCTTGCTTGCAGAAAATGCCGGTGTTGAATGTCACTACCTGGGCACCTCGAACCAGAAGGAAATTGTCATCTCCTTTGACTATTTACGCCGCAACAGGATGTTTTGCGCCATGATCAACAGCAGGCGCCAGTATCTGCATGCCTATGCTGACCAGTTTTCCACTTTTGCCGGACTCATCATCCCGGAATCCAGCCAGCCACAATGAGAACCGCCGCCAACGACTTCACATGACAGACCATGATGTGCCAAGCCCTGTCGATTTCAGGCAGATGGAAGATGCCATCGCCTGGGAAAGTGAAGCCATGGACCGCCCTTTTCGCCGCGAGTTCTTCGATGCCTTTACCCATGAACTGCGCAAGCTCCGCAAACCTGCCCCGCGGGTACTTGAGCTCGGATCCGGTCCCGGCTTCCTCGCCCTGCACCTGTTGCGCCAACTTCCACAGTGCGAATTGACCCTGCTGGATTACTCACCGGCAATGCATGAGCTGGCCAAACGTCGACTGGGTGAACTGGCCACCGGTGTCAGATTCGAAGAGCGTGATTTCAAAACAGATAACTGGTGGAGCGGCCTGGGCAGTTTTGATGCGGTGATATCCATACAGGCTGTGCATGAACTTCGACACAAACGTTATGCCTCAACCTTGCACGAACAGGTTCATGCCCTGCTTCATACCGACGGCCTGTACATGATGTGCGATCATTTTTATGGAGAAGGCGGCATGGAAAATGACCAGCTTTACATGTCCCTGACCGAACAACAGGAAAGCCTGGAGAACGCCGGCTATTTCGTGACCGGGGGATTTATCAAGGCTGGCCGTGCCTTCTATTCGGCTGTTCCGGTAAACACGAAAAAAGAAGCAGACTGGAAGGAAACGAAAAAGGAGCCACTATGAAAAAAATGACCTGCAAACAACTCGGCGGTGCCTGTGATGAAGTCTTTGAGGCAGAAACCTTCGATGACATGGCCCGGCTGAGTCAGGAACACGGCATGGCCATGTTCCAGCAACAGGATGCTGCCCATCTTGAGGCCATGGCTGCGATGAAAACGCTGATGGAAAATCCCGAGGCCATGCAAGCGTGGTTCGAGGCACGAAAAAAGGAATTCGAGGCCCTGCCCGACAACCAGTGAACTACCCAGTCCTGATAGTCAGTAACCCATGGACGTCTTGTAGATATAGACCGCTACTGCCTTGACCTCGACCGGACTCAGGGTACTGCTCCAGGCAGGACAGGATTCAGTTCGGCCATTGGCGATCACATCAAGTATCTGTTGCCTGTCACTGCCAAACAACCAGATATCATCAGTCAGGTTGGGACCACCAAAGGGCTTGTAGCCACTGCCGTCATCGCCATGGCACTCGGCACAGAGCCCGGTAAAATTGCTGACACTTTCCACGGCGGCTTCATCATGGTCCAACCCTGACAGGCTCAGGGTATATTCCACCAGGCCGTTGAGCTGCACCTCTGTCAGGCCCAGTTCACTATAGCCCGGCATCTAGGAAAACCGGGTGTCGGGGCAACCACCATAGCGCTTGATATCTTCGGCGCAGTCCTGGTTTCGTACCCCGTACAGGACGGTCTGCATGATTTCAAAAACACCTTCCGACTGTGTCATCTCGTAACCGGTCACACCCCAGTTCCAGTCATAATCCACCAGGTTGGGCACGCCAATCTTGCCGGTCAGGTCTGCACCATGGCAGGCAGCACAATGCTCAGTAATGACCGATTGAGCCACCGCCACCATGTGGGATGTCAGCTCGGGATCAGCTGCGATCACATCGGGGGATGCCTGTACCAGGCGATCATCAAGTGAGGATTGAGCCGTGACCAATGGACTGGACAGGAAACAAAGCAGCAGGAGCGATAGTCAAACGGGTGAGCCTGGTATCTGGAACATAACCTAACCTCGCAGGAAAGAACTACGACAACTTTACTGCTGCGGCTTGACCCGGAAAAGCGGGATTTGGGCTTTACTTGATAATGATCAAACGCTGCAGGCTAGGCCTTCAGACCGCGCAGAACAAAGTCGATATGGGCCTTGGCGTAGGCATCAATATCCAGGGGGGAATGGTTGTCAAACTGCAGCTTCCAAAGGGCACTGATCATGGTTGGGGCAATGAGTATCTGGGTGAAATCAACGGGAAAAGACGCACGAAACTCACCACTGTCGATCCCCTTCTGGATGATACTGCCCAACAATTCCTTGTTGTGGCTGATCACTTCATTGAAAAAGAATTCCGCCAAATCGGGAAACCGGGATGTTTCACTCATGATCATCGCCACCAGCTGCGGCATCTTGTCTATGTGCAGTGCCTGGTACAATTCGTTGAAATGCATGGCCAGCAGTTCTTCTGCCGTGCCCTGGAAACGTTCCGCATTACGGGAGGCCTCATCAAGCACAGGCACCATGTTCTTGCGGATCACTTCCTCGAACAGGCTTTCCTTGCTGTCGAAGTACAGGTAAATGGTGCCTTTGCCAATACCGGCACGCACCGCCACATCATCCAGCTTGGTGGCAGTAAATCCCTGCAGGGCGAATTCCTGGAAACCCGCATCAATAATGGCGTTGCGGCGAGCTTCCTTTTGCATTTCGCGCTTGCTGGGCGTGTGATCTTTTAGTGCCTGCACTGCGTAAATTCCAATGAAAACTTGACAAATGAGTCGAAAATTATAAAACTGACTGACCAGTCAGTCAATGAAATGGATTCACCATGAACTCCCCCCAAAATTCTGCTTATAAGCCGCGGAAACCGCTGTGGTTTTTCCTGTGTCTTGCCATTTTAGGCGCTGGTATCGCCGTATTCATTCTGCTGCGGGCATTAAAGCCCGTGCCGGAACAACGGGATGTGGCCGAGCTGATTCCACAGGTCCAGGTGCAACCCCTTGAATACCGGGAGTCTCCCCTGCTGGTCAACGGCAATGGCATCGTTATGCCCCGCGCATCCGTCGCCATTTCTCCCCAGGTCAGCGGAGAAATCATCAGCCTGCATCCCAACCTGGTTTCCGGTGGTGCCTTCAAGGCCGGGGAAGTACTGGTCCAGGTGGATCCACGTACCTACCAGGCGAATCTTGATGAAGCCCAGGCCAACCAGGAGGCCAATCTTGCCAACCTGGCTTTCCTGGAAAAGCAGGTAAAACGCATCACCTCCCTGAAGGAAAGTGATTACGTGGGCGAAGAAAGCCTCGACGATGCCACCAGCCGACTGGCACAGACCCAGGCCGCCATTGCCCGCCAGGCTGCCATTATTGAAAGTCGCCGCCTGGATCTTGAACGCACAACCATTCGTGCGCCCTTCTCTGGACGTGTCTACGAGGAAAGTGTGGATGTCGGCGACATAGTCTCGCCAGGTATGGAACTGGCCAGTTTCTATGCCAGCGATGAAGTGGAAATAGTCGTCTCACTAAACGCCAATGATGCCGCCTTCATTCCCGGACTCTGGAACACTGACAGCAATGTCTCCGGTAAACGCAAAGCCTGGGTCACGGTGGACCATGGTGGCAGGAATTACCAGTGGCAGGGCTATGTGCATCGCGTGGAATCCGACATTGACCGCACTACCCGTACCGTTGACGTGGTCGTCAGGGTGCCGGACCCGTTTACACCGGGAACACCTGCCAGTGATCGTCATTCGCCGGTGCCCATGGAGCCGCCTCCCCTGCTGGTGGGCATGTATGCCGGTGTGGATATCGAAGGGATGCGAATCGACAGGCATTTTGAATTGCCCATCAGTGCCCTCAGATCCGACAACACCATCTGGACAGTCTCCGGCGAAGGCATTCTCAATGTCGTGCCGGTGGATGTGATCAGGGAAGAAGGCAACCAGGTCGCCCTGCTTGCCGGTGACCTGCCCGAAGGTACTCCCATTATCGTCAGTGATATTGCGCTGGTCACAGACGGCATGCGCGTCAATGTTGGCCAGTCTCCGGCTACTGAAGGAGCCATTCTCTGATGAACGGCATGATTTCCTGGATGGCCCGCAACGGTGTGGCGGCCAACCTGTTGATGGTATTCATGCTGGTGGCCGGTGCCTTCAGCATACTCCAGATCACCGTGAAGCTGTTTCCGGAACTGGATGAGAACGTTATCACGATCAGCGTGATATACCCCGGCGCCTCCCCGACGGAAGTAGAAGAATCCATCATCCGGCGTATCGAGGAAAAGGTCGAAAGTGTCGAGGAAATACTCGACATCACTTCTGTCGCCAATGAAGGGGTGGGCACTGTCACTGTCGAGCTGGTCCAGGGTGCAGACACCCAGTTGCGCCTGGACGAGATATCCTCCGAAGTTGACCAGATCATTACCTTCCCCGTCGATGCAGAAGAACCCCAGGTCAGCCTGCGTAGCAATTCCCAGCGCGCCCTGGAGATCGTGGTTGGTGGTAACACCAGCGAACGGGAACTCAAGGAACTGGCCAACCGCATCAAGGATGAGCTCACTTTCAAACCGGGTATTTCCATCGTCAATATTTCCGGCACCCGTGATTACGAAATCTCCATCGAAGTATCCAATGACAAGTTACGCAGCCAGGGCCTGACCCTGACCGACATCTCCTCGGCTGTGCGCCAGGAAAGCCTGGAACTCCCGGGTGGTGAAATCGAAACACCCAGTGAAGAACTCGTCCTGAGAACCCTGGGCCGTAACTATAACCGGAGTGATTTCGAGGAAATCGTGCTCAAAACCGGGGATAACGGCAGCCGCATCGTCCTGGGTGATGTCGCCACGGTGAGCGACGGCTTTACCGACACCGACCTGGTCAACCTCTATAACGGTATTCCCGCCGTCATGATCAACGTCATGCGTGTCGGTGACGAACAGATCCTGGATATTGCCGATACCGTTGAAACCTACCTGGTCGATGAGTTGCAGCCGACACTGCCCGACGGTGTCTTTGCCGTCATTGGCCGCAACGAGGCCTCCACCATCAAGGACCGCCTGGGCATCCTGCTTGAAAACGGCATCATGGGTCTGTTACTGGTGATACTGACCCTGACCATATTCCTGGAATGGCGCGTGGCGAAATGGACGAGCCTGGGCATCCTCATCTCCTTTGTCGGTGTCTTTTTCATCATGCAGATTTTCGATATCAGTATTAATGTACTGTCCTCCATCGGCTTCCTGCTGGCGATCGGTATCGTGGTGGATGACGCCATCGTGGTAGGAGAAAATATTTTTGCCCGCCAGGAAACCGGGATCAATCCGCTCAGGGCAGCCATTGAAGGTGCACAGAGGATTTCCATTCCCGTGATTTTTGCCGTTGCGACCACTATGGCGGCCTTCGGTTCCCTGTTGACCCTGCCCGGCACCCTCGGCGGCCTGCTCGGCAATGTCCCGGCCGTTGTCATCGGTGTGTTGTTCCTGTCCGTGACAGAAGCTCTCCTGGTACTGCCTTACCATTTGTCCCACCAGAGTGATTCAGTCATTACCGGCAACCGGGTGACCCACCTGCTTGACAGGGTTCACAAGAAAATCGGCCGTTCCTTCAAGTGGTTTGTCAATGGCCCGCTGGAAAAATCACTTGAATTTGTCACCCATCATCCCTGGGTCGCTATCACTTCTTCGATCAGCCTGCTGATCATTACAGCCGGCATCCTTGCGGGCGGTTACGTGAAATTCACCTTCTTCCCGGAAATCGAGGGTGACAATGTCGTGGCCAGTATTGAGCTGCCTTCAGGTGCGACTGTGGAAAGAACCCAGGCCGTGGTTAATCGTCTTGAACAGGAGGCCATTCGCCTCGGCGCGGAATTCGACCAGTACGTGGAAAACGGCGATCCTGCCATCAAGTCCATGAATATCCTGGTCGGCTCACAGGACAGCGGTCAGTCCAATCCCCTGGGTGGTGGGGGCGGCGCACAGTCGGGCAATGTCGCTACAATGGTCCTGGAAATGACGCCGCCGGAAAACCGCAGCTTTGCCACCAGCGAATTTGAAGACCGCTGGCGTGACGCTGTCGGCCTTGTCCCGGAAGCACGCAAACTGACCTACACTTCCGAGCAGATGAGTTTTGGTGATCCGGTACGTATCGAGCTGACTGCCGCCAATGAAGCGACTCTGGATGCCGCGGTCTCCGAAGTGGAAAACGAATTACGCCAGCTTGCCGGAGTCTTTGATGTCAAGAATGACCGGGATACCGGCAAGCGTGAAATTACCTTTGAATTGAAACCGGAAGCCCGCACTTATGGCCTGAGCCTGCAGTCCCTCGCCCTTCAGGTGCGCGCGGCCTTTTTCGGGGATGAATCCCTGCGCGTGCAGCGCGGCCGTGAAGACGTACGGGTTTACATTCGCCTGCCCCGGGATGAACGCAACTCCCTGGATGACCTGAAAGCCTACCGCATTCGTACGCCGGAAGGTTTTGTTCCACTGGGTGAGGTCGCGAACCTGAAGGAAGGTACGAGCCCGACCGCCATCAATCGGCGCAACGGGCGCCGGATTATTGCTGTTACCGCCAACGTGGATTCGGCTGTCATTACCAGCAATGAAGTGAATGGCTACATTACCTCTACGCTGATGCCTGCCCTGCAGCAGAACTACCCGGACCTGACCTATGACTTTGGTGGTGAACAACGGGAACAGGCCCGTACCGCGCCAGCCATCCTGATGAATTTCATGTATGCCCTGATCGCGATCTACGCCATGCTGGCCATTGCCTTCAAGTCCTACATCCAGCCCCTGGTTGTCATGTGCGTCATTCCGTTCGGTGTTTTCGGCGCCATCATGGGGCACCTGCTGATGGGCATGAACATGTCACTGCTCAGCGTTTTCGGCATTATTGGCCTGTCGGGCGTGATCGTGAATGGTGCCCTGGTGATGATTGATTTTATCAACGAGGAAGTTCGCAATGGCATGGAGTACCACAAGGCCATTGTCGAGGGAGCCAAGAACCGTTTCCGTCCCATCTTCCTGACTTCCCTGACCACCTTCCTGGGCGTTGCCCCGCTGGTTTTTGAAACCAGTGTCCAGGCCCAGTTCCTGATACCGGTAGCATTGAGCGTGGGCTTTGGTGTCTTGTTCGGTACGGCAATTCTGCTGGGCCTGGTGCCCGCAGTGATGTCACTGCTCAAACCACCGGCGCTGGTCCCAGAACTGGATCACAGCGGACAACCCATCGCGGATTACGCCTGACATGTAGGAAGGGCTTTCCTGCATAAGAGCCCTTCCTACATAAGAGCCCTTCCTGCATAAAAGCCTTTCCTACATAAAAGCCATTACTGCAGACACTTACTTTTTAAGGTGTTCATCAAGGAATGCCAGGCATTTTGCCCAGGCATCTTCACTGGCCTGTTCCCGGTAGCGCTCTTCATTGGGAAAATTCTGGAAAGCATGACCGGCATCGTCGTACTGGTGGAACTCATGGCTGATGCCGGCTTCCGACAAGGCGGCGCTGTAGGCTTCCACGTCTTCCGGTGAAGGGTTGGCATCGTCGTTACCAAAAAATCCGATGACCGGGCAGGGAATATTGCCGGCCAGGTCGATGGGGGCGATAGCGCCCTCACCCAGCCCTTTCCCGATATTGCCGCCATAGAAAACAGCCAGCGCCTTGAACTGGCGAATATGACAGGCTGCCAGCCAGGCCACTCGGCCACCCCAGCAATGCCCCACCATGGCGATCCGGTCCACATCCACATAATCGTGTCGAGCCAGGGTATTGAAGGCTGTGCTGATGTCTTCGAGCATCCAGTCATCACGACTTTCCGCTTTTTTGACTTCCATGGAATCCGATTTCGGCCACCAGTGAAAAATAAAGGGCACTGCCACGGCAAAGCCATGATCGGCAAAACGCTGTGCTGTGGTCAGGGTGAACGTATCATTCTCGATCCCTGTATGGCCGACCGGAATATGCTGGGCCAGGACAATGCCCGGAAACGGCCCCTCCCCCTGCGGGCGAAACAGGAACACTTCCATGGGACTGCCTTCCACATCAACAGTGTCAATCTGGTAGTGGAAATCGGCCATCAGAGAATATCCTTCTCCGTGACTTCATTGAGCAGGAGCTGGCCGTTGTTCATGCGATACAGGTTTTCGATGAACAGGTCGTCGCTGCGGTCACGCATGCCACTGCCACCATTGGAACAATGAGGGGTCAGTGTCACGGCAGGATGCTGCCAGAACCAGGAGTCCTCCGGCAGCGGTTCCTGGCGAAAGACATCAAGAATGGCATGACCCGGTCTGCCATTGTCCAGGGCTGCCTTCAGGTCTTCCTCGACCACGATATCACCGCGCGCAATATTGACGAGCATGGCATCGTCTTTCATTTGTGCCAGGAAACTGCTGTCAACCAGGTTGCGGGTGCTTTCATTCGAGGCACAGGCCAGTACCACCACATCGGCCTGGCCCAGGGCATCGCCCATGTTATCGAGATGACAGACCTTGCTGGCCAGACCTTCATTATCCTTGCCCCTGCGTACGGCAGTAATGTTTACGCCAAAAGCTCTTGCACGACGGGCAATTTGCTGGCCGATATGACCAAAGCCGATGATCAGCCAGTTGGTGGTAGCGATTTCACGGAAGCGCAGGTATTGCCACTGCCCCTTCGCCTGGTTTGCCGCATAAGCCGGCAAATCCTGGAACCGGGACAGCACATGCCCCATCACGTACTCGGCGATGGCGATGGCCTGGGAATGATTGTTGGTTATGCGAACACCCCGGCGCAAGAGCTCCAGGTAAGGCCCCTGGTCAAGCCCGGTATTGATGGTGTGAAGCCACTTGATGTTGTCAAACTCTTCTTTCATCAGGCGGAAATATTCACCAAAGACCGGCGACTTGAACAGTTCACCATGGATCCAGAACCAGTCCGGGTGAATCTTGTTCGGTGCTATCTCCTGCCCATTCCGGGTCAGCTTGCCATCTTCATCAATGAGAACAATGTCCAGGTCGGGTGCGGCATGACTGATGCGTTCCTGCAGTCGTTCCCAGGAAGGCTTGTAATAAAGCGCCTGGGTGGCATGACGGTTAAGATCAAACATGACAGGTCTTTACAGTTGCGTTATTCGAAACTGAAGATATCGACATCATCTTCAGGTGCCTGCATACCTTCTTCATGGAAGGTTTCCCAGATTTCCGCCCAGGGCCTGCCATACATGTCAGGTACGTAGGCATCGTAGGTAGTACCGGGATTCAGTGGCGTAGCGATACCGTCCACGGGGAAAATGGTTTGCACACATTCGATGTAGGTATACGGATCACCCTCGGTAAGATCGTTGACGCGGGTCAGGTTGCGCACGATGCGCACCGGCTCCACCAGGGCTTCGGGATCATAGAAGATGGCTTCATGATTCAGGTGCGTGATATTGCCGGCATCATCACGAATCGGTGTATAGATTTCGATGGTTTGCAGCTTGTTGGAAAACTCGTACTGGGAGTGTGCCATCCAGCCCTGGATATTCGATGTCCAGCTGATCAGGGCATCGCCGTCCCAGAAGCCGACCACGTCACCGTACCAGCGTGGCACATCCTGGCCCAGGCGAGGTACAGCACCCTCCATATTAAACTCCCGGCCAATATGGACTTCGGTGATGAAGTTGCGGGCAACCCCGGCCTTGATCTCAAAAATTTCCGGCGTCACTATAATTTCGTGGTTTTGCATGATCGTGGATGCAAAATGCCAGCGCCGCATGAAACCTTCCGGCCAGCAATACTGGGATGGCCATTGTGACTGCCCATGGGACTGGTGATAGGCTTCCTGGACCAGGCGTCGCTGGTATTCCGGTGTCAGCAGTGACATGACAGTTGGAATCTGGTTAACCATCATGGCGTACCAGGTCCCCTTCAGGCCGCCCGGGCCACCTTCTATCCAGGTATAACGACCACTGATCTCACCCGGGACTGTCGCATAGGTATGCTCAGTGGGCCCACCACGCTCGCGGGTCTCTTCCAGCAAGGCTTCATAATGTGCCTGCGCGGTATCAAAGCCGTAGGGGCTGACCATTTCCTCACGCGGGTAATCCCTGTCGCAATAACCCCAGGCTGCCGTGGCAGGTGGATTGTCACCGGCGACTGTCGGTCCCGGGTAGGCACCGCCCTGTGCTTCAAGGGCAAAACCCGAGTTGCAACGCCAGTACCGTGGATCCATCCACAATTCCTCGTCCTGGTAGAAATCCGTCGTACTGAAGATGTCCACCGCCAACGGTTCCACGCCTTCAGGCACCTCACCGTTTTGTGCGGCTACAGCCTCAAACCCGAAAATATTGACCGGCCCGACAGTGGCATAGTCAGCTGCGTTCTCGATAGGTGCACCTCGCCCCACGCTGTCAAAGCCAGGGTCGGATGTCATCTGCGCCATCGCCTGTGTACTGCACAGGCTACCGGCCACTACAACGCCGTAAAAAATGCCGGAAAATATTTCGTGGTGTTTCAACTTCATCCTTTTATATTTCAATTACCTCTGTCGTTCATTTGCCCGTCGATTCAAGGCAGTACAAAGGTGTAATCCAGGGTGTAGAAAGGCTTGTCGAGTCCCTTAGCTGCAATCTCTTCAGGATCAGTATGTTCTTCAAGATCAACACGGAAATCCTTCACCGAGAAAATGGTATCTGAATCCACGTAGGGTGAACGGTTGAAGTACATCATGGTGGTGAAATCTTCCTTGCCATCAACCCAGATCTTGTAATGAATATGGGCGGCGCGATAACCATGGCGTCCCAGTTGATCCAGCATGGTACCGGTGGGTCCCTCAAGAGGCACCGGGTAATCACCAGGCGCTACCGTACCCACATCGAACTCACCATTTTCATCAGTGGTGAAACGCCCGTAGAAGTTCCATTCCGGCAGGTATTCACGCTGGACGAAGTAATAGCCTTCACCGTTGGGCTGCCAGATATCCACCTTGGCGCCGGCTACCGGGTTGCCATCGGCATCCACCACCTTGTGATGAATGAACAGAGGATCATCGCAGTCTTCGATCTTGCCGATGACTTCGCCGGATTTACGTTCGGGCAGTCCCGGAATATACAGGGGACCTTCCACGTTCATTTCAGTGGTGCTCTTGTTGTTGGCATCTTCCAGCAGGACTGCAATTTCAGAAATTCCCAGGCAGTCGGACATCAGGTGCACCTCACCCATGGGAAAGTCCTGGTTGGGCTGTGCCAGTTTGAACAGGAACTGGCGGCCAATTTCCAGCTCTTCCGTGGTCAGGTTAACCTCGCGCTGAAAGGCATGCAGATGCTTGATCAGACTTGAGTAAATTTCATGCAGGCGTGGATTTTTCTTGCCACCATCACCGTGATTGATAACGGCATCGGTAATATTGTCCAGATTAATAGCTGTCATGTTCAGGTTCCCCCAATAGGACTTTTTATTGTTTGAAAATCAGTGTTTTAAAATTTAGGTGCACTTCTGTAATTGGCGCGCAGAGCACGCATGATACCGCTTAAAGCAAATAAATTCAGCTTGCCCGCACCCCTGATTTTTGCCCATTGACAGGGTCTTGATCGGGATCAAAACCAGCCTGTTTCATACCTCACCCGGACAGTGAAATCAGCGGCGCAACAGGTCCAGGTTCGCCAGCACGATATCGGCACTGGATTCACTGACCAGCGAGGCACACAGGTTCACGCACTGCAATGGCACCGGTGTTTTTTCCAGCATCAGCGCCAGCGCCGGGCCACCGCCGGCGACAAGGTCATCGATCACTGCCGGGCTCAGCGCCCCCGCCTGCGGCAACAGGTCAAAGCCATAAAGAGAATGCAAGGCTGACAACAGTTTGGGGCCAACCATTTGCGGTGCAATGTGATCCGGATCGGCACGGCGAATAATGGACGCCACGGTCTCGGCGAGGAACGGCAATACCACGCAGCCCTGTTTAAAGACACAGGCCGCGTTGTGAACATTTTTTCTCACACGCAGAACACCGCTGTCCTCCTGCACCCAGAACTCCTGGCCAAAGGCACAGGACTGCACGGGAGCAAATGTCATGGCCTCATCCAGGATGCAGGTGTCCGCATCCAGCCAGATCGCCTCATCATAATCACCGCTTGCCAACGCCTCCTGCAGCAATACCAGGCGCCCGTAATCTGCTGCAACCGGACCATGACCGGTCTTGTCCAGGTACCAGCTGGGGACATGGTCGAACAGTTCATCACCGACAAAGTGCCAGGTATAGCCTTTTGCTTCACACCAGTGCCGAACCGATGCCAGGCAAGACGTTATCCATGACAGTACGTTTTCTGTGCGAAAGGACTGGATGACAATGACAGCCACGAATCGACTACTTCACCAGGGCGAAATTATTTTGTGGAATCTGCTTGCGTACCTGGGGCAGGAAACGCAGCCAGAATGGTGATTCGATGGCACCAATCCGGTAATCAATAACCGCCGGAACATTTTTGCCAATAAAATAATCCAGCGCCTCCTGCATGGCTTCCGGCGTTGTTACCTGGCGAGCTTCAACACCGAAGCTTTCAGCAAAATGGCAGAAGTCCGGGTTCTTCAAGGTGGTGGCAACGGCCCTCCCCTCATAAGCACGATTCAGAATGCCTTCCACGTTCTTGTAACTGCCGTCATTCATGATCAGCATGATGACCGGAATATCAAACTGCACGGCGGTGGCCAGTTCCTGGGCGGCATACATGAAGCCGCCATCTCCCACCAGGCATACCACCGGTACATCCGGTTTCGCCACTTTCATGCCCATGGCAGTACAGGGCCCGAATCCCAGGGCGCCCTGGTAACCCGAACTCACATAGGTACGCGGCTGGTACACCGGCAGCAGTTCCAGGCAGGCATGGTTGAGCTGTGTCACATCAACTACCAGGATGCCCTCCTCTCCCAGGCTCTCGCGAAGTCGGCCAAGGATGTTGCCGGCATCCGCCAGGGGGGCCAAGGCTTTGGCACGCTCATCCCTGACCCGTTCAAACTCGGCTGACAGGTCTTTCCTGCCCGAAAGATAGCGCGGCAGTTTTTCCAGCAGCATCTCAACGAGCTGGCGCGTTTCACCCTGTATTCCGGTGATGGGTGCCGGCAGGCGGTTGAGTTCTGTCTCATCAATATCCACTTTGAAAATGCTCATGTCTTCATCCCAGCCCCAGTTGAACACCGGCGCATAGAGCCGGGTTCCCAGGGCCAGTACTACGTCGGCCTTACCCCAGAGCAGGTTCGAACCAATCTGGGAGAATGCCTGGGGATGCCGGCAATCAAGCGTCCCCAGGCCGTTTTCGGTCATGCCTACCGGCGCACCCAGCATTTCCGCCAGTGCCTGGATGGCCTCCCCCGCGTGAGTGGCACCACCGCCGGCCATGATCAATGGAAAGGCAGCACCTGCCATTGCCTGTGCCAGGACATCCACCGCCTTCTCGTCCAGGACTGGCTCCATAGGCGTGGACTCCGCCACCGCATAATCACCGGCGAGCAATTGCATCCGCACGATATCCGAGGGCAGTTCCAGGTAGACGGGACGTGAACGGCCCGTGTGGGCACATGCCAGGGCCTCGGCAATCAGTGGCGACAGGGACTCCACCTCCTCCACTCGCTCGGCCCACTTCGTCAGGCTTTGTGCAATGCCGATCTGGTTATCCAGTTCATGCAAGACGCCGACTCCCGAACCGATAAACATCCGTTCGGACTGCCCGGCCAGGCACAACATCGGTGTATTGCAGGCATGGCCGACCAGCAGGCCGGTAGTGGCATTGAGAAAGCCCGGACCCGGCACGACCAGCAGGACCCCGGTCTTTCTTGAGGCATGGGCATAGCCAAAAGCCATGAGGGCAACGCCCTGTTCATGGCGGGCATGGATGATGCGAAGTTTGTCCTGCACATCGTGCAGGCCGGCGAAGATCGGGTCCAGCTGGACCCCGGGGATACCAAACAGGGTATCAATACCATTGGCAACAAGGGTCTGGGCGACCACTTCACCACCGGACAGACTGCTCATGGAATATTCCTGGTAGAAAAGCCCGTTATTAAAACACAGGGCCTGTTGAAAATTTCAGTCATCACCGGTCGCCACCGGGCGACCGGAATCGGTAATCCATTCACTCCACGAACCCGGGTACAGCTTTGGCTCCTCCAGCCCGGCTATTTTCATGGCCAGTATATTGTGGGCCGCGGTGACACCAGAGCCGCAGTAACAGACAACCGGTTTGCCCGGCTGAATTACCGCTGCAAATTTTTCCCTGAGCTGTTCCGGGGCAAGGAAATGTTTGTCATCACCCAGGTTATCGGCAAAGGGTGAGCAGACGGCGCCGGGAATATGGCCGGCCACCGGGTCCAGGGGTTCGGTATCACCCCGGTAGCGGGACAGGTCCCGCGCATCGACCAGCTGCTGGCTGTCGCCATCGATATCCGGGGCCTCGATAACCTGTACCAGTGCAGGCAGGGCTTCGTAGGCAGCACTGCCTGCCTGAAAATCCCGGGCTGCACTGCTTTGAGCATTGCCGGACTGTTGCCAGGCCTGCCAGCCACCATTGAGGACGGCAACATCCTCGTGGCCCAGCCAGCGCAACATCCACCACATGCGGGCCGCCATGGCACCGCCGGCATCGTCATACAGCACCACCTGGGAGCCATGACGAATACCGAGAGCGGCGACAGTTTTAGCCCAGTCATCCTTGTCAGGCAATGGATGCCTGCCGGTCACACCCGCTATATGGGGAGCACTGAGATGCTCATCAAGACTGATGTAAAAACTGCCGGGAATGTGGCTGTCCTGGTAGGCCTTGCGACCGGCGTCAGGGTCGGCCAGGGAAAAACGGCAATCAGCAACCACCCAGTCCGGATTGTCCAGGTTGGCCGCCAGCTCATTGGCGCTGATCAGGGTGTCCACGTTACTGCTCCTTCACCCGGTAAACCGAATGTCATGCCTTGCGTTAATAAAGAGCAACAACGTTACCAGAGATGGAGAACATCATGAAAAACTTTTTTACCGTGACCCGAACTGCAACAGCCGGCCTGTTCCTGATAGCAGGTGTCCTGTCATCACCTGCCTTTGCCCAGGATGAAGCAGAGCGCGGAGCACGTCATGCCGAGATGCAACAGCGGCGCGCAGAATTCCTTGAAAACAACCCGCAGGTTGCAGCGCGTATGGAAGAGCGTCGCCGGGAACGTGAGGCCTTTATGGCGGACAACCCGAATGCAACACCACAGGCCAGGCGCGAGCACATGAGGCAACGTTTTGAAAACGGTGAAGGTCGAGGTCCCCAGGGCGGCCCCCGGTTCAATGGAAGGCACCAGGGCCCGCCGGGTAATGGCGGTGATGGCCGGGGTCCACGCCAGCGCCCTGGAACACCTGAGGCCGATTAGGCCGGCTCTTCCCGGACTGGTGCTTCGCCTGTCTCGAACTTGTTGGTCAGCCAGGCGGTCTGGTAAGGGGCAAGTGTCATCGTGGTTTGCCCCGTTTCCAGTTCCTCGCCGGTGATCAGGTCGAGCCAGCGATCCGTGGTCACCAGGTTGAGGTTATTCAGCAACACTTTTTGCGGTATGCCGGAAATGTTGTTGAGACAGAAAATACTCTGGTCCCGCTTCAGGCTTTGTCGCCAGAACGCGAACACCTCATCACCGATATGCAGTGTGAACATGATGGCATTCGGATGAAAAGCCTTTTGCTCTTTGCGGATATTGATCAGTCGTTTCAGCTCGGCAAAGATGCGCCTGTGATGAGTGTCCTGTGACAGCACACCTTCCAGTTTTTCCATGTCCCAGTTGTGACGGTTCAGCGCCCTTTTGTTGTTCGTATTCTGGAATTTTTCCTGGTCATTTCCGGTGGCCAGCAGACTGTGTATGTAAAAGGCCGGCACGCCTTCGATGGCCAGCATGATGGCATGGGCACAGATAAAACGTTTTTCCTGGTAACCGTCATCCAGGTTTTCCAGCGTGCTTTTCATGGCATCAAAGAAGGTAATATTGATCTCATAGGGCTTGGCCTCTCCCCCCTCCAGGCTGCGCCATGAAATACGCCCGCCATTATGTTCCATCAGCGCCATCAGGTGCCCGATATCCTCATCCTCGATCAGCCCTTCCAGCGGGCGCAGGCCAATGCCATCGTGGGAGGCCAGGAAATTGAAGAAGGTAGTACCTTTCTGCGCCGGCGGCATGCTCATCATCCAGCTTTTCAGGGCATGGCAATTTCCTGTCACCAGGGTATTGAGTAACAGTGGCGGCAGGGAAAAGTTGTACACCAGGTGGGCTTCATTGGCGTTGCCAAAGTAGGAGATATTCTCAACGTTGGGAATATTGGTTTCGGTGATGATGATGGCACCGGGACTGTAGTACTCCACCAGGGTCCTGATCAACCTGACAATTTCATGGGTCTGGTTCAGGTTGAGACAGGACGTGCCCTCTTCTTTCCAGAGAAAGGCCACCGCATCCAGGCGGAATATTTTTACACCGCGATCCAGGTACAGGCGAATGATACGCACCATTTCCACCAGTACGGCCGGGTTGCGGAAATTCAGGTCAGGCTGGTCATGACTGAAAGTGCACCAGATATGCTTGATACCATCCAGTGTCTGTACCTCCCTGAGTATGGGACTGGTACGTGGCCGCACCACGTGGGAAAAATCATATTCCGGGTCCACGTCCAGAAAGAAATCCTTGCCCGGGCGCTTGTTTTGCTTGAGCTGTTCAAACCAGCGCCCCATGGCTGAGCAATGGTTGATCACCAGGTCAGCCATCAGCTTGAAGCGCTTGCCAATCCTGCCGATATGTCCCCAGTCACCGTAACTTTCATTGACCTGTGTGTAATCAATGACAGCAAATCCGTCATCGGAACTGAAAGGGAAAAATGGCAGGATGTGTACCCAGCTGATTTCTTCCGCCAGGTGGGTGTTGAGGAAGCGGTTAAGAGTAACCAGCGGCCGCTCCCCTTCCCTGATAAAAGAGTTCGCATAGGTAATCACGCAAACATCTTCTTCATCCCAGTTATTCTTGTGCCAGCGCGGTTTCCTGCATTTCTTGTCCAGGCCCATTCGGGTGAGCAGCTGCTGTGTCAGTTTGTCGAGGTCTGCCTCCGGATAGACAAGTGACAGGTGCCCCCTGACCCGTTGTGTCAATTCCTGCGCAAGGTCCTGCTGTTTTTCCTTTGCGGATTTTTTTGCCATGGTGGTAATACTGCTCTATCAGGCCTTGTACTGCTTGAGATCCTCTTCCACTGCCGCCAGGAAGTTCTGGCCCAGTTCCGGTAGAGCGCTGTTGATGCGTGTCCAGCTGGGAATAAAGGGAGTTTCCTGCGGGTTCTCCAGGAAACTCTGGCCGGCCTTCATGATGTTTTCCGCGAACAATTCCACGGCCTTCTCTTCATTATGAATATCCAGTGTCAGGCCATTGATCATGGCATCGTTGTGATAAGCCTCGATGTAGTCCAGGGCCAGGCGGTAATAGGTCGCCTTGATGGAGCGGAATGTTTCCATCGACAAGACCGAGCCCGTCGTGGCCAGTTTGCGAAAAATGGCCTTGCTGATATCAATGGACATGCGGGACAGCCCGGTATTGTGGTCATCATAGGAGACCTGCTGATGCTTGTGGTCATAGATATCGGCGATATCCACCTGGCACAGGTGGTTGTTGGAATAATTACGCCAGGTTTCAGACAACACACCGATTTCCAGGCCCCAGTCACTGGGAATGCGAATGCCCTTGAGCACATCGGCGCGCATGGAAAACTCGCCTGCCAGCGGGTAGCGGTAGCTGTCCATGTAATCCAGGTAATCGTGCTGTCCCATGATTTTCTTCAGGGCGCGCAGCAAGGGCGTCACCAGTAACCGGCACACACGACCATTGATCGTGCCATTGGCAACGCGGGCATAATAGCCCTTGCAGAATTCATAGTTGAAGGCCGGGTTGGCCACCGGGTAAATAAGGCGTGCCAGCAAATCGCGGCTATAGGTCACGATATCGCAATCGTGCAGGGCAATCGCTTCGGCTTCACCTTCGGCCAGCAGGTAACCAAAGCAGTACCAGACATTGCGGCCCTTGCCCTTCTGGTTGGGCTCCAGGTTCAGCTTGCACAGTTCGGCATCCACGGCCGTCAGGCGTGGTCCGTCGTTCCATAACACCACGTGGTCCTGTGGCAGTACCTTGAAAAAATCCAGGGCCTTGCGGTATTGCTCTTCGTTCGCCCGGTCCAGGCCAATAACAATTTTGGACAGGTAGTTGACCTGGGAAAGTTCGGCCACGATATTGTCCATGGCCGGGCCTTCCAGCTCTGAATACAGGCAAGGCAGGACCAGGACCATCGGACGCACTTCGGCAAAACTTTGCAGCTCTTTTTCCAGTTCCGACAAGGGTCGGTCACTCAGGTTATGCAGCGTGGTGATCACGCCTGTCTGGTAAAAATCTCCCATCGCTTATTTCCTGTCTTGGTTTTCAATTATTTTCATGATGGCTTCATTCCAGCCTGCAGGCCCTGTGCCTCTGGTCCTGTAGGTATTGCTATTCCGAACCTGTGGGTACGCTTTCACCGGTGATTTCACCAGCACCGGCAAATCAGCACTTTCCAGCATGCTGACATCATTGTCACTGTCTCCCAGGGCGATCACTTCCGGTGAGTGGCCATAGGTTTTGGCATACCAGCCACGCAACCAGTCAACTGCCCTGCCCTTGTCACAACCGGTCGATACATGCAGAAAACGGCCACCCTGGACCGCATCCAGGCCGGACTTGCGAACCTGCTGCACAAACCTGTCCCGGTTCGCCGGCGTATCCTGCCATAACACAGGCTCGGTAAACTGCCTTTGCAGGGCATTGACCGCCGCGCTCTCCTCAAGCCCCGTGGCCGCCATGACATCGGTGACATTCATGTCACTGAAGCCGGTAAAACGGTAGTCACCCGTACTCCTGATTCTCTCGAGCAGGGGTAAAAAGTCACTGCGGTTTTTGCCAAAGTCGACTATCTCGGTATTACCCTGTTCATCAGGCAGGTAAATCGCTGCCCCGTTTTCCACGATAAAGGGGGCATCCAGTTTCAGCGCTTCCCGTAAAGCCTGCATCTCGGCGGCAGTCTTGCTGCTGCACAACACCAGGGGAATATTCCTGGCTTTCAACAAGTCCAGGGCTTCACTGGCCGGCTGCCAGGAATAACTGTGGTGGTCCAGCAAGGTACCGTCCAGATCTGTCACCACCAGGTAGGATGCACTCATCAGTTCAGGAACTCTGTTTTATCCACCGGCAGCACCAACCTGTGCAGCCTGGATAATCCTGTTATCTTTGTTTTGCCCAATACCTTCTCTGCGGCCCAAACCTGGTCACCTGTTCTGCAATAAGCAAAGCAAGAATGATTCCGGTTTTACAGCCGGGATTTCCCGCTTTTTGGACAATATTTGGGCAGACAGTGTGTCAAATCGGTGCACAAACTGCCAGAGTGCATGAATTTGGTGCCAGGCATGCACAGTTTTAGTGAAGATACAGCCGTGTGTCGATGGTAAAATTTTCTCCATCACCAGAATAACCACAGTGCCAGAGACTCCCTATGTTTGTAGATCCCGCCACCCTCGATAACAAGGAAATGTACAAGTTTCTGATCGGTGGTGTCGCCCCCAGGCCCATCGCCTGGGCCGGTACGCGCAGCAAGGATGGGGTGAACAACCTGGCCCCTTTTTCCTTTTACAACGCCTTCAGTTCAACACCGCCCATTGTCGGCTTCTCAACCATCCCTCGCCTGGATGGCCGCAACAAGGATACGCTGCAAAATGTCATCGACACGCGCTGTTTTACCCTCAGTTGCGTCAGCCACAAGCTGGTTGAAGCAATGAGCAAATCCTCCGCCCTGCTGGAACCCGGGGAGGATGAATTTGTCTATGCCGGGCTCGAGCCGGCCGAAGCACAGAAAATCAATGCGCCCTATGTCAAAGACGCGATGCTGGTGTTTGAATGTGAACTCAACCAGGTGGTCAGTTTTGGTAAGGAGGAAGGCTCAGGTAACCTCATTCTTGGACAGATCATCAACATCCGGGTCAATGACGAAATCTACAATGACGGCTACGTGGATTTTGAAAAACTTGATCCCGTTGGCCGCCTGGCCGGCAGCTGGTACACCACTATCAGGGACAAATTTGAAATCAAACGGGGATAACATGAAGACACTACATTGCACACTATTTACTGCCTTGCTCATCGCACTGCCCGTCCTGGCACAGGAAGTGGATGACACCGCGATTATCTCTCGCGTTGAAACCGCCATTGCCGACAACGAGGAACTTGCGGGCGCACAGGTACAGGTCAACAGTGTAAACGGTTATGTCCTGCTCACCGGCCAGGCCCTCAGTGCCGAGCAGAAACAGCAAGCCTCCGTTGCCGTGGCCTTTGCCACCAACGACATGCGCCGCCTGATGAATGAACTGGAAGTGGTGGATACCATCGACACCAGCTACCAGGCCAGCGACGCCGCACTCGCGGAAGCCATAGACACAGAAATACAGAACCTCACCCATCGCACCACGGTCGTCGTCCACAACGGCACCGTGCACCTGCTTGGCCAGGTCTCCCGCGAAGAAGGCAATACCGTTGCCCAGGTCATCAGCAAGATACCCAATGTGAAAACTATCCGGCTAAGTTATGAATTCATGGATTGATTTTTTTCAGTAACTGATTAATTCAAGCATTCATTCAAACCAGGCATTCTGAGGATGCCATGTCGGAAGACGGCGTGCGGCCTTTTCCGACCTACAATTCTTTTTGAAGCCAGGTAGGCCGGAAGAGCAAAGCGTCATCCGGCATGGCGAACAACGTTCGCCCAATAAAGCTCAAATTTTGGGTGAGTCCAGTAAACAGAGCAAGCCAACTGCTTGGCTTGCTCCCGGACGAACGCCACGAGTTCTGCGACTAGCCGGAAGCCTAAAACATCCGTAGGCCGGAAGTGGCCAACGGCCATCCTCCGGCATGGCGTTCGCAGAACGCCCAATAGAGCTCAAATTTTGGTAGCGTCGCG
>CAZROW010000037.1:3715-28626 GCA_964601805.1 uncultured Enterobacteriaceae bacterium | reverse complement strand
GTTTTACCCTGATCGAATTGATGATCGTAATTGCGATCATCGGTATTCTGGCTGCAGTAGCACTTCCTGCTTATCAGGATTACACCATCCGCGCCAAGGCTTCTGAGCTGGTACTGGCTTCCAGTGCTGCAAAGAACACCATTTCTGAGTACGCCCTGGTCAACAATACACTGACTATTCCATCCACAATCAATGTCCAGAACATCAACCAGGGTATGGTTGCTTCTCTGGCATGGGATGGTACTTACATTGTTGTTACAGGTAACTCAGGTAACCTGGGTGCTCCTGTAGTACTTTGGATGCAGCCTTCCGGCGATCCTTCTACAGGTATCCTGTGGATCTGTAAGGCTGGCGGTGCAGGTACTTCCTATCTGCCTTCTAGCTGTCAGAACTAAGCCAGCTTTCTAGCTTGCAAGTCACAAAAGCCAGTCCCTACTTGTATGGTAGGGGCTGGTTTTTTTATTTAAAGGATTCGATAAGTTACGAAAGGGGGGCCGGTGAGAGATAAAGCGAATATTCTCATTGCTGTCTGTCTTCTTCTGATGTTGCTGGTGACGACACTTGTCTACTGGCCAGGTCTGAACGGTCCTTTCCTGCTTGATGATTTTATCAATATTGAAAGTGCCTTTGTCAGTGACTTTAATATTGAAAAGCTCTATTACGAAGTAACTCACAATAAAAGCGGGACCCTGGGCCGGCCCGTGTCGATGTTAAGCCTGTTGATTTCTGGAATCTTGCATGGGCCATCACCCTGGGGATACAAGTTCCACAACCTGGCAATCCACCTCAATAACGGATTACTCCTGTTCTGGCTTTTGATAAAAATACTGCCGCGTCTTGCACCCGGGCAGGGCAGGGAAAACCAGCTGTTTATTGCAACAATTACTACTGCCATTTGGCTGCTACATCCACTTATGGTCAGCACCGTACTTTATGCTGTACAGCGGATGGCACAGTTATCAGCCCTGTTTACGATTGGTGCTTTGCTGCTTTATGTCTATGCCCGGGAAGCTTCAGCGAAATCGGGTCCCAAATTTTATCTTTTAGCCTATTTGGCCTACCCGTTTTTTCTCCTGCTTTCTATTTTTTCCAAGGAAAACGGTGTCCTGATTCCCCTGTATATCATAGCCATGGAGATAACCGTTTATCGGCTGGACTTTTTTAAATTCCGCACAGTGCCCAAGTGCTGGCTGATTTACCTGGGGATTTTTACAGTTTTCTCGGTCATTATCGGCTCGCTATACCTGATCACTCATCTTGATCAGTTTGCCAATTTCACCAGTCGGGATTTCAACATGGTTGAAAGACTGATGACGGAACTCAAGGTTGTTGCTGTCTACCTGAAAATGATTCTGGTTCCCAGATTGTCTGACATGACACTGTTCCACGACTATTTTCAAGTAACCAGGACCTTCGATTTCGTTACGGCGTTATTACTCATCCTGCTTGCAGGCGCTGTTGCTGCTGTATTTTTACTTCGGCATAAAGCCCCAGTTTTCGCCTTTGCAATTGCATGGTTTCTGGTGTCGCATTCCCTTGAATCTTCAATATTTAACCTAGAAATCATGTTTGAACATCGCAACTACCTGGCAGCTGTTGGTCCGGTTCTGGCGGTTGTGTGTTGCTTGAGTTGCTTTTCACAGGCGCCTAACTTGAAATATTTGAACCTGCCTTTCCTGGCCCTGATCGCGGCGATGACATTTATCAGGGTTCAGGAATGGAGTTCCGAGGAAATGATCTACCAGATAGCAGTGACAGAGCATCCGGATTCAGCCAGGGCACAAACCCAGATTGCCAATGTTAAATTTAATCGCGGAGATGTCACAGGTGCCCTGGAGCATCTGTCCGCAGCACAGGAAAATAGTCCTCGGGAATTCGGCCCGGTCCTGCATCAGGTAGCCATAATGTGTACAACCGGAATGGATATTCAACCGCTTCTGGAAGAAGCCAGATATCGTGCCAGCAGGTATCCGGTTACAGCATATTCGCTGAACTCCCTGGATAACCTGCTAGTCCTGTTAAATGAAAACCGTTGCCCGGAGTTGACACTCGATGAGTTGCTGAGTGTTGTTGAGAGTGCAGAAGGATTAACATTGAATCAAAGCCGACCCAGGTCGATGGGATTTCTTCTGAAAGTGAAGGGGCAAATCTTCATGCTTAAAGGGGATTATGGGAAAAGCATAGAGTATGCACTGGCAGGGTATGATTATTCAGGTATTACCACTATTTTAAGCAATCTTGCCCGTAACCTGATTCAATTGAACCTGTTGGGTGATGCTGAGGAAATAATCAGGATTCTAGAGAGAATTAACAATGAATCCGGTGGCATCGAAACTGCTTTGATAACGCCTCTTCGAAGGGACTTGGCAGAAAAAGTATCAGAACAGGAATTAATCAATGAACAATCAGAATCCGGAGAAAACTGAAATGCCAGATACAAGCATTTCCATTGTGATCCCGGCTAAAAACGAAGGTCAAAACCTGGAAGCTCTGCTGCCGGAGATCGTCAAACAGTACCCTCAGGCAGAAATCATCGTGGTCAATGATGGCTCAACAGATAATACCCTGGAAATTTGCCAGCGTATGAATGTGGAAGTTGTCACACATGGATATAGCAAAGGTAATGGAGCCAGTATCAAGTCCGGGGCAAGGGCGGCTTCCGGGGATATCCTGGTTTTTATGGATGGCGATGGTCAGCATCAGCCTGCTGATATTGATCGCTTGCTAAATAAACTTGGTGAAGGCACGGACATGGTAGTTGGTGCACGGGACAGGAGTTCTCAGGCAAGTTTTGGCAGACTAATTGCCAATTCGTTGTACAACAAGCTTTCAAGCTGGATATCTGGTCACCCCGTTGAAGATCTGACTTCGGGATTCAGGGCAGTCTATCGTGACAAATTCAGAAAATTCATTTATCTGTTGCCAAACGGTTTCTCCTACCCAACCACGATCACCATGGCATTTTTTCGAGCTGGCTACAGTGTCGAGTATATTCCTATTACAGCGCTGGCCAGGGGCGGGAAAAGTCATATCAGTATTGTCAAAGATGGCTTGCGTTTTCTCATTATCATCTTCAAGATCGGCACACTTTATTCTCCCCTCAAGATTTTTGTACCAACTGCGATGGCCTTTTTTATGACTGGCCTGGGCTACTATTTATACACTTTCATCACGCGACATTCTTTTTCCAACATGAGTGCGGTGTTGTTTATTACCGCAATTATTGTTTTTCTTATTGGCCTGGTGTCAGAGCAAATTACAACTCTAACCTACAAGGATTCCGATTAGTGTCCGCCATTGCCTACGCGAACTGACTATGGCAACAGTCAATAGAAAATTGATCAAGTCCCTTTTGGTTTGGTTTGTTGTCGCTGGCTTTGTAGCCTTTGTCATCAGTTTCTTCTCTACCAATCCGGAACGTTTTGTCCAGTTTTACTCATTGTCACTGGGAGAGATTTTTGTCCTTGTCGGACTGTCGTTGTTGGTTTTCCTGGGACTGGCGATCCAGATGAAACTCATGCTGGTGCCATACGGGACGCAGATCTCGCTCACAGTTGCCTACCAACTTGCAGTTGCCAATAACCTGCTCAATTATCTCCCCCTCAAATCGGGTATTTTGGGGAAAGGGCTTTACCTTAAAGTCAGGCATGGCATGACCATGGGCAATTTCCTGGCGGCGTTGACAGCCAGTCAACTGCTCTGGACTCTTGTCTCGGCAGTCATTGGCCTGGTTGTTATCAGTGTCATTGTCGCGATTACAGAAAGCAGTGTGGATGGCATGGTATATCTACTGGCTGCCCTTATGGCTGGTGCTGTGATTTGCAGTTTCATACTGTTTTACTATCCCCTGGTCTTTGTACAACTGATACCTGGAAACAGACTGAAATCCTTTTTCAAGCAGTGTGCCGAAGCAATTTCAATATGGCATCCCAACAGTCGGTTGCTCTGGTGGTATGTGGCAACTTCCTGCGGGCTTTTTCTGTCTTTTGCGCTAAAAATCTGGTTCTCGTTCAGAATTCTGGGCCTTGAAATAAGCATCCTGGAAGCATGTTTCTTCCAGGCATGCATAGCAGTAGGCTTTACCTTCTCACTGGTACCGGGAAACCTTGGGTTAAAGGAAGGGGTGTTGGTTGGATTGTCTGCACTTTTCCAGATTGACGCTGAATCCGCGCTTGTGGCTGCTTTAATAGACAGAACAGCAATCTTGTTGCCAACACTGGTTTTGGGGCCAATGTTCCTGCAAAGATTAGGCAGGAATATCTAGAATATCCCTTGTAACGTTTTGCAGGAAACTGAAATCGCCGGCGGCATAATGGCAGCGTGCCTGATTTGCCAGTTTTTTCATGACATTATTTTCTGCTGCCAGTGCCGCAGTCACGTTGATGCCACTTTCAAAATACTCGGCAGCAGAGCAAATTGCTGAAGATGAATAGGTAAACTCCGTTCTGTTGGAAGCAATCATCAAATCAGTCGCTCTCTTAATATCTATTTCTTCCCTGAAACCTGACTCGGCTTTACGCATAATGACGACGTCTGTCACTGGCGCTACCTCTGCCACATTACTAGCACCGAGGGCCTGTGAAATTGAATAGGACAGTGTGCCAGCAACATTTTCAAAAAAAGGTAATCCGCGCCTGAGAGTCTGCTCGATTTTGTAACCAACCCCCGGGCCTTCACTGGGGTCAATATTGGCACCGGTTTGCGGACAAGGATAAAGTTTTTCTCCGTCTGTCAGTACAAGATCATCGCCATAGAATTTTGCCCCATGTTCCTTGACGAGAGTAAAAACAGTTTTGGTCTTGCCAGTATTGGATAAACCGAAAAGTACGATGACGCGATCTTTGTACTTCAGGGCTGCGGCATGCAATAGGGCATAGTTATTGGCAAGCAGCAGAATGTTGGTAAGGTCGCGGGCAAGCCAGCCTACGGAGTGCACATTGCCGATGGTGACACGAGCCAGTCGATGATAAGTTGGATTAACGATTACAGTAGGGTCTTTCTGTTGCCACTTAAGCAAAATGGATAAGCGTCCGACCTTGCTAATTGGTGTTTCCAGACGTACCGATTTGTCTTCAAGAATTTCAAACGACTTTCCGTTCAAGGGAGAATTCGAGCAGGCCGATTTTGAAACCACGTAATTCAGGTTCAAAGGTGTTGAGGAAGTAGAGGCATCGACAGGCAGCAAGGTTTTAATCAGGGGGTAAGAGGGTATAGCTGGAACATTGGACGAAACGGAGAGCAACTCTGGTACAGGACTGGCACGGAATTTAATGATTTCTTCGGACATTGTTATAAAGTGATCCTGTGTTTCCGGAATAATTTTTCAGGCAATCGATTGGTTTGGTACCAGTTTGATATCGAATGGTAGAGTCCCGTGAATTTATACAGGTTACCGGGTGGGCAGTGCTATAGGCAGATAGTGAACATGCTCTCAATCCTGTAACATAATTCAAAGATTTTTAAGGAAAATTACACCACCAAGGTATTATGGACGTGATTAATATACTTATATCTTCTGAAAGCACAAGGTAATATCCAATGAATAATCTTGATCAGAAAGATCAGGCTGACCTCGACGAAATTCGGGAGTTTTACGAATCCGTCTACTACAAGGATGCGACCGTCGCTACACCAAGCAGCCACGAGGTCAGGTTGGTTAAAAGCCTTGGCATCCAGGCTGGCGATGCTGTGCTTGACGTGGCCTGCGGTTTAGGAGAATGGTTGAAAGCCTGCCAGGATGCAGGCGCAACTCCTGCGGGTGTGGACTTGTCTGACAAAGCCATTGGTATTTGTAAAAAGAACATGCCCGATGGAGAGTTTTATGCCCAGGCAGCAGAAGAGCTCCCTTTTGCAGATAATCGCTTCGACATGGTTACCTGTCTGGGTTCACTTGAACATTTTGTCAGGCCGGTCCAGGCCATGCAGGAAATGTCCAGGGTTGCGAAAGATTCAGCTAGATTCATCCTGTTGGTACCCAATGCTGATTTTTTGACCAGGAAGCTTGGCTTGTTTGGCGGGACTTACCAGGTAGATGCCAAGGAAGTGGTGCGAACACTGGATGAATGGAATGATTTGTTTAACCAGGCCGGGTTGACCGTGGAAAAGCGCTGGAAAGACCTTCATGTTATTTCCTGGCGTTGGGTCAAAAAAGGCGAGTGGTTTATGATCCCGGTTCGTTTTGTGCAAGCACTGATGCTATTTTTCTGGCCCTTGCGCTGGCAGTACCAGGTTTATCACCTGTGCAGAAAGTCCGCCGGTAGATAACTTATGCAAGTGTTGTTTGTCTCCAGGGCATTTCCTCCTGTTATTGGAGGAATAGAAAGACAAAACTTTGAGATTTTCAGCGCCCTGAAAAAAAAAGCCCAAACAACAGCCATCATTAACCGGCATGGTAAAATTTTTCTCCCCCTGTTTTTTCCTTATACCCTGGCAGCAATTTTTTTCAAAAGAAATCAGTACGACATAATCCTGTTGGGCGATGGCGTGCTTGCCTTGGTTGCCTGGATAGTAAAACTGTTTTCTCGCAAACCTGTCGTCTGTATTCTTCATGGGCTGGATGTTACCTTCGGCAATTATTTTTACCGGAAACTTTGGCTGCAGGTTTTTTTTAACGCGGTTGACAAGTTTATTGCTGTAGGTAATGAAACTGTTCATCAGGCAACAAGTCGGGGGGTCAAGGAATCCAGCCTGGTTTTCATTCCTAACGGTGTTAATACTGCCGCTGTTCAGTCGACATACAGCCGTCAAGACTTGAAGGATGTGATTGGCAAAGATGTAGAAGGCCCGGTACTTCTGACCCTTGGACGACTGGTTAGGCGTAAAGGTGTCGCCTGGTTTATCAGGCATGTTGTTCCGGATTTGGCTGCGGATGTGACGTATTTGGTTGCAGGGAAAGGACCTGAAGAAAATATGATACGCCAGGCCATTGAAGAGTCGGGTTGTGCTGGAAGAGTGTTATTCCTTGGAGCCATTACCGATATTCAGAAAGATATATTGCTGACCACTGCAGACCTGTTTATACAGCCCAATATACCTGTTGCCAATGATATGGAAGGTTTCGGGCTGGTGGTACTTGAGGCTGCCATGGCTGGAACCTATGTCGTTGCTTCAGAACTGGAGGGCTTGAAAGATGCTATCACTGACGGCAAAAACGGGGCGCTGGTAGAAGCCGGAAATTCAGTTGAATACAGGAAAACCATCGAGTCACTGCTTGAAGATCCCAATGCGTTGCAAAGTAAAGCTGCACGATCCCTGGACTTTGTGAGGGAAAATTATGGTTGGGACAGGATTGCAGGGCAGTACCTTGAGGTATTATCAGCCACACCTGGCTTATCCAGAGAACACTAGGGTCGTAATCCTGTGTACACTTCGGTAACTTCCTTGACACCCGGTAAGGTGTGTGCGAAAAACTGCTCCACGCCAAGATGGCCGATATTCGTGCTGGGGTTATAAAACAACAAGACATTGGCCTTGTACAAATCAGGAGAGAATAATGAAAACTACCTATCAAAAGCTCAACATGCTTGTTGTTATTGCCTTAACCGTAATGCTTTCAGCATGTGCCTCAATGAACGATGCCGGCTGGATGGAACTCGGCCCAAGCATGGCAGGCTGGCATACACAGGGGGATGCCAACTGGCACTGGGAAGGTGATGAAGTTGTTGCTGACGAAGCCTCAGGTGTGAGCCACCTGGTGACTGATGAAAGCCTTACTGATTTTCAGATACAACTGGAGTTCTGGAATCATGAAGGCGCCAACAGCGGTATTTTCATGCGCATCCAGGATCCTGAAAATATTTCCGATACCTCTGCCTATGAGGCCAATATTTTTGACGATCGTCCCGACCAGAGTGGGCGCACTGGTGGTATCCCGAACTTTTTACCACCACAGGCTATCGTGGATACCTGGGACCAGTGGAATACCTATGACATCACCCTGGACGGTAACCACGTGGTGATTTACCTGAATGGCGTGAAGACGGTGGATGGTTATGATGACAATTTCGCCAGTGGTCCGCTGTCGCTCCAGTATGGATCAGGTACGATCAAGTTCCGCAACGTGCGTATTCGAAGGCTGTAATTTAAAAGTCTGTATTGATCACGGGCGTTCGGCTGAACGCCCGATGATGAAAGTCTTTTGCCCTATCCCTACTCAAAGAGCATGGTAAAGTCAGTCGCCTGGATATGCTTGGTCAGTGAGCCTACCGAGATATAGTCCACCCCGGTTTCCGCGACAACCACGGCAGACTTGATGTCATACCCGCCCGAGGCTTCCAGTTTGGCCTGTCCTTCGTTGATCCTCACCGCTTCCCTGAGCATTTCCAGTGTGAAATTGTCGAGCAGGACAATGTCGGCTTTTGCTGCCAGTGCCTCTTTCAGTTGCTCGATGGTTTCCACTTCCACTTCCACCTTGCGGTCAGGATGCAGGTCGCGGGCATTTTCTATCGCGCTGGTAATGCCGCCGCTGGCGTTGATGTGGTTTTCCTTGATCAGGTAAGCGTCAAACAGGCCGATGCGATGGTTGTGACAGCCGCCGGTCTGGACGGCATATTTCTGTGCCAGCCGGAGACCGGGAATGGTTTTACGGGTATCCAGGATATTGACCTGCGTGTGGCGTACCTGGTCGGCAATTTCACGCGCCGAGGTGGCCACGCTGGACAGTGTTTGCAGGAAGTTCAGGGCAGTGCGCTCTGCGGTGAGCAGTGAGCGGGCCTTGCCATGGGCAACAAACACCACATCGCCCGGATCTATACTGTCGCCATCATGGTGTTTCCACTCGACAGTGACATCAGGGTCCACCTGTCGAAAAACTTCGGTCACCCAGGGCTCGCCACATATCGTTGCATGTTCCCGGCATATCACGCTGGCCCTGGCTTGCCGGTCTTCCGGAATCAGCTCGGCCGTGATATCACCATCGCCAATATCTTCCGAGAGGGCACCACGGACGGTTTCCTCAAGGCCTTCAAGTAAAGGGTTTTCCATGGTGAAAAATAATCCTGCAGAAGCGTTTTGACGCAACGATGAAAAATGAATCCGGAGCCGGAATTATACGGGATAACCTGACCAGGATTAATCGTGTTGTCAGGGCTGGTTATCCTGGTACCTGAGAGTCAACCGGGAACCCTGTTGATTGAATTCAACCTGCCTCAGTGCGCTCATGCCCAATAATACCATGCTTTCATGCATGGCCGGGTTGATGCTGGCGCGGACATTGCGCAGGGTGATTGCGCCGAGTGTGAGTTCATCGATGATCGTGGAATAGATATTGACCAGGCCATTGGCTGTCATGGCCTGGCCCTGGTAACCGTATTCCAGGCCGCTGGCCTGTGCGAGTCCGGGCGGGATCACTACATCAGTGGCCCCGGTATCCAGGATGAATTCCGCAGGCACGTTATTGATCGCCCCGGTGAGCAGGTATTGCCCCTGGCGATTGCTTTCCAGGGTGACCTCTGTCTGGCCCAATGCATTAATTGTCGAGGCAGGATTGCTGTTGGGGTTACGGGAATTCTCCAGCACGCCGTCAAACAGGGTGGTCAGCAATACCAGGCCCAGAATGAAGCCTGCGGCAATCATGCCCTGTCCCATACGCCTGTTCTGTTTATGCGGGTCCTGGTGTGTCATGGTTCAAGATTATAAACATGGATACCTTGGGGTAATATGGGGGCATGGAAATAAAAAAACACTGGCTGGTTCCTGCCCGGCATCTGCAATCGCCAAATCATGGTGAGCGTCCAGTCAATGAAGAAATCAGCTTGCTGGTTATTCATAACATCAGTCTGCCACCTGGTGAATTTGGCGGGCCCTATATCGATGCGCTGTTTTGCAATACCCTGGATTGTGATGCTCACCCTTACTTTGACGCACTTCGAGAGCTCAGGGTTTCATCCCACCTGTTGATTGACCGGACAGGGCAGGTGACACAATACGTGCCTTTCAACCTCAAGGCCCATCATGCCGGTGCTTCCAGCTTTGATGGCCGTGACCAGTGCAATGACTTCTCAATTGGTATTGAACTGGAGGGGTGCGATGACACGCCCTTCACATCAGCGCAATATGAACGGTTAATCGCAGTCACCCGCCTGCTCATGGCGACTTATCCGGGTATAACAGGTGACCGTATTACGGGGCATTCAGACATTGCGCCGGCGCGTAAAACAGACCCGGGCCCCTGTTTTGACTGGGATCGGTACCGTCGCGAGCTGGTAGGCTGAATCGTTTATCCGGTCGATGACGGTGTACAAGTATCCCGGGGCCAGGCATGCTTTCCGCTCCACTTTGAATACTTTTACAGTACCCTGATCAGGCTTTTTCTGGCTCCTGCCATTTTCACTACATGGCTATCAGCCCGTATTTAAAGGGGTTTTTCTTCACAGGGTGGCCGAAGCCCCCTGATTTTGTAGTTTTACTACAGAATCAACAGCTTATGTTGGTAAATTCTTGTAAATTCGATTAATATTGCGCGCTAATGTAAATTTACTACAGAATATAAACCGGCATTACCGCACCCCTGCGATCCATGGGTGACAATAACAACAACAGGTACTGCAGGATTTCGCCCTCCCGGGCGGCCGCCCAGGCAATGTGAAAAACAATGCCGGGGTTTTTAAATAAAACAGGCGACCTGGCATCACCGGGTTTGCCCCATCAGGATAATCAGCGACGTTGACTGACGCAGTTGTAAATTGTTGTTAACAGACGCCGCCTTGATCGCCGCCGGAAACTACTAGGTTGTGTGGCAGCGGTGAAAGCAGTGTTGATTAAACGTGGTCAAAATAACGTCGTAAACATTGAGTAGCAACATGGCCGACAAATTTACTGATATTGATCCACTTGAAACGCAGGAATGGCGGGATTCCATTTCTTCTGTCATCAGGCACCAGGGCATGGACCGTGCCCAGTATCTTCTCAAGAGCCTGATCAGCACGACCACCGAATCCGGTCAACAGCTTCCCGTTGACTCCCTGACCACTCCCTATCGCAATACCATTCCCAAGGAAGAAGAAGACAAGATGCCCGGCGACATGTACATGGAGCGGAGCATCCGCGGCATTGTGCGCTGGAATGCCCTGGCCATGGTGATGCGTGCCGGCAAGCTGGGTTATGACCTGGGTGGCCATATTTCCACGTTTTCCTCTGCAGCCACTTTGTATGATGTGGGGTTCAATTATTTCTTCCGCGGTGAGACCGAGGATCATCCCGGAGACCTGGTGCTTTTCCAGGGCCATGCCTCTCCCGGTATTTACTCGCGCTCCTATATCGAAGGGCGCCTGAGCGAAGACCAGCTTGATAAATTCAGGCAGGAAGTGGACGGCAACGGCCTGTCTTCCTATCCCCATCCCAAACTGATGCCGGATTACTGGCAGTTTCCGACAGTTTCCATGGGCCTGGGGCCCTTGCAGGCGATTTACCATGCCCATGTCATGAAATACCTGGACAACCGGGAACTGGTCAAACAGGGCGATCGCCAGATCTGGGCCTTCCTGGGTGATGGTGAATGTGATGAGCCGGAAACCCTGGGCGCTATTTCCCTGGCTGCCCGTGAGGGACTGGGTAACCTGAATTTCGTGATCAACTGTAACCTGCAGCGCCTGGACGGCCCGGTTCGCGGCAACGGCAAGATTATCCAGGAACTGGAAGGTATCTTCCGCGGTGCCGGCTGGAACGTGATCAAGGTGGTCTGGGGACGCCACTGGGATTCCCTGCTGGAAAAAGATACCGATGGCATTTTGCAGGCGCGCATGAACGAAGTGGTTGATGGTGAATTCCAGACCTTCAGCGTGCGCGGTGGCGATTACGTGCGCGAGCATTTCTTCAATACCCCCGAACTGAATAAATTCGTGGAACACCTGTCCGACGAGGAGATCATGCAGCTCAATCGTGGCGGTCATGATCCGTTCAAGGTCTACGCGGCCTACAAGCAGGCAGTGGATTGCACAGACCGTCCGACAGTGATCCTGGCCAAGACCATCAAGGGCTATGCCTTTGGTTCCGCCCAGGGTGCCAATGCCACACATTCCACCAAGAAACTCAGTCTGGATGAACTGAAAGTTTTCCGTGACCGTTTCGGTATTCCCATTGCCGATGACAAGCTCGAGGACGTCCCGTATTACAAGCCGGAAGAAAACAGCCCGGAGATGGAATACCTGCGCCGCATGCGGGGCAAGCTCGGTGGCACATTGCCAGCCCGGCGCGCAAAGAGTGAACCGATCAAGGCACCTGAACTGAAAGCCTTTGACAACCAGCTCAAGGGTACGGGGGACCGTGAAGTCTCCACGACCATGGCTTTTGTCCGGTTGTTGTCCACCCTGGTCAAGGACAAGGAAATCGGTCACCGCATCGTGCCGATTGTGCCCGATGAAGCCCGGACCTTCGGTATGGAAGGCCTGTTCCGCCAGATCGGTATCTATTCCGCCAAGGGCCAGCTTTATGATCCTGCCGATTCCGGCCAGGTGATGTACTACCGTGAAGACGTCAAGGGCCAGCTGCTGGAAGAAGGTATCAACGAAGCCGGTTCCATGAGCTCCTGGTTGTCAGCGGCGACTTCCTACAGTGTCCACAACTACCCGCTGATCCCTTTTTATATTTACTACTCCATGTTTGGCTTCCAGCGTGTGGGCGACCTGTGCTGGGCGGCTGGTGATCTCCAGGCACGCGGCTTCCTGCTGGGTGCCACAGCCGGCAGAACGACACTCAACGGTGAAGGCCTGCAGCACCAGGATGGTCACAGCCACCTCATGGCAGGCACGATTCCGAACTGTATTTCCTACGACCCCACCTATTCCTATGAACTGGCGGTCATTATCCAGGACGGTATCAGGCGCATGTACCAGGAAGATGAATCCATCTGGTACTACATCACCACGATGAATGAGAATTACCAGCATCCTGACATGCCGGAAGGCGCAGAAGAGGGCATCCTCAAGGGTATGTACCTGCTGGAAGACGGTGACAGCAAGGACTGCAAGGTCAGCGCTGGCAAGGGCAAGAAAGCCAGTCGCGTGCGCCTGCTTGGCAGCGGTACTATCCTGAGGGAAGTGCGTGAAGCTGCACAAATCCTGCGCAAGGATTACAAGGTGGCCGTGGACGTGTGGAGTGCCACCAGTATCAACGAACTGGCCCGCGATGGCTGGGCCGTTGATCGCTGGAACATGTTGCACCCGGAAGACAAGCCAAAAGTGTCCTACGTGGAACAGTGCCTGTCAGAAAAGGACGGCCCAGTTATTGCTGCCACTGATTACATGAAGCTTTATTCTGACCAGATTCGCGCCTTTGTCCCTGCGCCATACAAGGTACTGGGCACTGACGGTTTCGGTCGCAGTGACAGCCGCGAAAAACTGCGTCATTTCTTTGAAGTGAATGCCAGTTATATCGTTGTGGCGTCCCTGAATGAGTTGGCCAAGGCCGGCAGTATCGAGAAGAAAGTTGTCAGCCAGGCGATCAAGAAATTTAACCTGGACCCGGAGAAACTGAATCCGGTGTTGGCTTAAGAAAGACGATAAAGCGATAAAAGGATAAAAGGATAAAGGGCCAAGGTGTCCAGGTAATATCCAACAATAGTGTAGGCCGGGAGAGGGCGCAGCCCGTCATCCGGCAAGCGAAGCCGGATCTAACCCCCGGATAAGAAAAGAAAGTGTAGAGGATTGAAAGCGTGGCAGTTGAAAAGATACAGGTTCCGGACATAGGTGACGAAGAGGATGTCGAGATTATCGAAATCCTGGTTGCACCCGGCGATGAGGTGAGTGAAAACGACTCCCTGATCGTGCTGGAGAGTGACAAGGCTGCCATGGAAATCCCGTCACCGAAGAGCGGCGTGATCAAGGAAGTCCTGGTCAAGGTGGGCGACCAGGTCTCCCAGGGTGCTGATATTGTCAGCATTGAAACTGAAGGCGCGGACTCAGGTGATGAATCCGGTGACAGTGAGCCGGCCGCAGAGGAAAAACCTGCAGCCGAAGAAAAGACAGAAGAGAAGGCCGCCAAGTCGGCCCCTGCTTCAAATGCTGGCAGCAAGACCATCGACGTCAACGTCCCTGACCTGGGCGATGACAGCGATGTCGAAGTCATCGAGATCCTGGTGGCTGAAGGTGACGAGATCAGCGAGGAAGATGGCCTGGTCACCCTGGAGTCCGACAAGGCCGCCATGGATGTTCCGTCACCGGCAGCAGGCAAGGTCAAGTCCATCAAGTTGAAAGTGGGTGACAAGGTCAATGAAGGCACCCTGATCCTTGAGCTTGAAACGGCCGGTGCTGACGATTCAGCTGAAACTGAAGAAAAACCCGCCGAAGAAAAGGCCTCTGCAACGGAACCGGCGCAGGAAGCACAAGCGCCGACTGCCAGCGGCAAACCGGAACTGATGGCTGTGGAAGTGCCTGACCTGGGAGAAGACAGCGATGTGGAAATCATCGAGATCCTGGTGGCTGAAGGTGACGAGATTGGCAAGGAAGACGGCCTGATCACGCTGGAAACCGACAAGGCCGCCATGGATGTCCCGTCACCGGCAGCAGGTGTCGTGAAAAGCATCAAGGTGAAAGTCGGGGACAAGGTCTCGAAAGGCTCGCCTATTCTCGACCTGGAAACTGAAGGCGCTGCTCCGGCCCGGTCAGCATCCAAAGCTGAACCGAAGAGTGAATCAAAGTCCGCGGACAAACCCAAAGCGGCGGCAACTGCCACGGAGTCCAAACCGCAAGCAGCCGCCACCTTGCCAGAGCAAGCCAGTGGTGGCGCCGGCGCCGAAGTCTATGCCGGTCCCGCAGTACGCAAACTGGCCCGTGAACTGGGTGTGGACCTGGGCAAAGTCACAGGTACCGGTTCCCGTGGCAGGATTGTAAAAGAAGATGTTGATGCCTACGTGAAAGGCATACTCCAGGGTGGGGCAGCAGCACCAGCTGCAGGCGCAGGCCTGCCGGGCATCGAGGATATTGATTTCAGCCAGTTCGGTGAAATCGAAGAAGTGGAAATGTCAAAACTGCACCGTGTAACGGCGCAGAACATGTCGAAGAACTGGCTCAATGTGCCGCATGTGACCCAGTTTGATGAAGCCGATGTCACCGAACTGGAAGAGTTCCGCAGCGAGCAGAAAGCCCTGGCCGAGAAAAAAGGCATCAAGCTGACCCCGCTGCCGTTTATCGTGAAAGCCTGTGCCCGGGCTTTGCAGGAACATCCGCAGTTCAATGTCTCACTGCATTCTTCCGGCACGAAAATTATCCAGAAAAAGTATGTGCATATCGGTGTGGCGGTAGCGACACCGGCTGGCCTCATGGTCCCCGTGGTAAAAAACGTGGATCGCAAGACCATCTGGGAGATTGCCGCGGAAATTGCTGAACTCGGTGAGAAAGCCAAGAACCGGAAACTGTCCAAGGATGACATGCAGGGTGCCTGCTTCACGGTATCCAGCCTCGGCAACCTGGGCGGCACCGGATTCACACCCATCGTCAATGCGCCAGAAGTGGCTATCCTTGGCGTCTCCAAGACCACCATCAAACCGGTCTACATCAACAAGGCATTCGAACCACGCAAGATGCTGCCGTTCGCCCTGTCCTATGACCACCGTGCAGTGAACGGGGTTGATGGGGGAATGTTTTGCAACACCTTATCCACGCTGTTGAATGACATCAGGCTGTTGGCGCTTTGAGGCGCACGGAGTGCGCTCGATAAACGATAAACAAAAAGACGATAAAACGATAAAACGATAAAGCGGAGTTGACGTAAAGTTCGAGCATGTGAGTACATGCCTTGAACTATTGTATCCAGGCGTGCAAATTTTTCTCGTGAACTCTGCGTCTACCTGAACAAGCCCTTTATCGGTTTATCGCTTTATCGTTTTATCGATAACCCCATAAATTACCTTCAAGCAAAACCTGCTAAAATACCCAATTTTTAGGATTCCCCATGCCTTCCTTCGACATAGTCTCCGAAGTTGATATGCACGAAATGACCAATGCCGTGGACCAGGCGTCGCGTGAGATTGGCAATCGTTTTGATTTCAAGGGAGTGGATGCGGCTTTTGAGCTCAAGGACAATCTTGTGACCCTGACAGCCGAAGTGGAGTTTCAGATTGACCAGATGCTGGATATTCTGCAGAACAAGATGGTCAAGCGTGGCATTGATATCAGCAGCCTGCAGACCAAGGATGTGGAAATGGTGGGGCAGAAAGCCATCATGCCAGTTACCATCCAGCAGGGTATTGAGTCTGAAATAGCGCGCAAGATCGTCAAGAAAGTGAAAGAGCAGAAAATGAAGGTCCAGGTGGCGATCCAGGGCGACAAGCTTCGTGTGACTGGCAAAAAAAGGGATGATTTACAGGCAGTTATTGCCTTACTCAAGGATGAGAACTATGGCTTACCGTTGCAATTCAATAACTTCAGGGATTAGCCCGGCTACCCCGGTTAGTCTTTTCCGGGGTAAAACACTGAAATATTTCCGAAAACGGTGTGTTTTTTTACCTGACTGGCCGGTCATATCTCTCGCAATCCACTGTAAATCCTGTGATAATCTGCGCCTTCCGCGAGTAGGGCTACTCAAAAAATACTTTTAATGAATAAAAACAGACGAAACTCAATCCTCATGGCGTTGGGTGTTGCCGTTGCCGTGACAGCATGGATGCTCACCGGACTGGGCAGCAGTCCCGTGGATTTCAGTGGTAATGCCGAGGTAAACCGTGGCAACGGTGAATCCATGCGCGTGCGCGTGGAGTCTATTCGTGCCAGCGAAATTACCCGGGAAATCACCCTTAGTGCACGCACCGAGCCGAATCGTTTCGTCAGTATCAAGGCTGAAACCGATGGCACGGTCGTCGGGCTTGGTGTTGAGCGCGGCAGTCCGATTTCCGAGGGCGAGGCCATCGTTGAACTGGATATCCGTGACCGCAATGAGCGCCTGTCTGAAGCACAAGCCCTGATTGCCCAGCGCGAACTGGAACTGGAAGCGCGACAGAGCCTGCGCAGCCGCGAATTTGTCTCCCAGGTGGAAATCGCTGAAGCCAATGCCCGCCTGGAAAGTGCCAGGGCGGCCAGGGCCCGCATTGCCCTGGAAATCAAAAACACCAGTATCAAAGCTCCCTTTGACGGCATCGTGCAGGAACGTAATGTCGAAATAGGTGATTACGTGCGCGCCGGTGATGATGTCCTGGATATTGTCGATATCGATCCCCTGATTATTGCCGGCGAAATCAATGGCAAGGAAGTCACTGAACTGTATGTGGGTGGGCGTGGATCTGCAGTACTGGTCGATGGCACACGGCTGAACGGGGTAGTGCGCTACCTGGCGCCGGTAGCAGATGAGAATACCCGTACTTTCCGTGTCGAACTGGAGGTGCCCAATCCCAATGGCATCCGTGCCGGGCTCACGGCAGAACTCGAATTATTAGGTAACCGTATTACCGCCCACGATATTTCGCCTTCTCTGCTGACCCTGGCTGATGACGGTACCGTGGGCGTCAAGACAGTGAGCAGCAACAACCGCGTGGATTTTTACCCCATCGAAATCGCCGGGTCTTCCGATAACGGCATACTGGTTACGGGATTGCCTGATCGGGTCACTGTCATCACCGTTGGCCAGGGTTTTGTGACAGTCGGCCAGCAAGTTGATCCTGTAGCAAACTCAGCCCCCATGGAAACAGCCATGGAGGAAAGAAGGCAGAGTAACTAGGACTATGAACTCGCTGATTAGTGCTTTTATAAACCGTCCCAGGCCGGTCATCATGATCCTGGCCCTGCTTATCCTTGCCGGTATAGTCAGTTATATCTCCGTGCCCAAGGAAGCAGAGCCGGATATCGATATTCCCCAGATTTACGTCAATATCATCCACGAGGGTATTTCACCGGAAGACGCCGAGCGCCTTCTGCTCAGGCCCATGGAAACCGAATTGCGATCCATTGAAGGTCTCAAGGAACTGCGCGCCACCGGTTCCGAAGGCTCAGGTGTGATCATCCTCGAATTCGACGCAGGCTTTGATGCCGACCAGGCCCTGGCCGATGTTCGTGAAAAGGTTGACCTGGCACGTAACGAATTGCCTGCTGACTCTGAGGAGCCTTTCGTCCAGGAAATCAATACGTCGCTGATTCCCGTGATTACCGTCATGCTGCATGGCCCGGTCCCGGAACGCACCCTGGTCACTATTGGCCGGCAATTGCGTGATGAGCTGGAGTCCATTCCGGGTGTGCTGTCGGCTGATGTCGGCGGCGATCGGGAAGAATTACTCGAAGTGATCGTGGACCCGGTGGCACTGGAAAGCTATAACCTGAATTACGCTGACCTGGTGAGTTATGTCAGTCGCAATAACCGCCTGGTGGCCGCCGGCGCCCTGGACAGCGGCGAGGGCAGGTTCTCGGTGAAAGTCCCTGGTGTGATTGAAGATCTCAACGACCTCCTGAACCTGCCGGTGAAAACTGATGGTTTGAAGACCGTGACTTTCCAGGATGTCGCCACCGTGCGCAGAACCTTCAAGGATCCCACCAGTTTCGCCCGGCTCAATGGCGAAAAATCCATTGCCCTGGAAATTACCAAGCGTTCAGGTGCCAATATTCTGGAAGTGGTGGATACAGTCAAAGCTACGGTCAACGGGGCGATGCAGCTTGAAGACTGGCCTGAAAACCTGGAAGTGACCTATACCTCCGATAACTCGAAACAGGTCCGTATTATGCTTAACGACCTGGTCAACAACGTGGCCATTGCCGTGATCCTGGTCATGATCGTGATTCTGGGTGCCCTGGGGCTGCGTTCGGCAGGCCTGGTGGGTGTGGCCATTCCCGGCGCATTCCTGTCCGGCATCCTGGTGATTTACATGATGGGTTACAGCATGAACATTGTTGTGCTGTTCTCCCTGATCATGGCCGTGGGCATGCTCGTAGATGGGGCCATCGTGGTGGTTGAGCTCAGTGAGCGCAACATGAAAAATGGGTATAGTCCCAAGCTGGCCTTTACCGAAGCCGCCAAGCGGATGGCCTGGCCCATTACCGCATCCACTGCCACGACGCTGGCGGTATTCATGCCCTTGTTGTTCTGGCCCGGACTCATCGGTGAGTTCATGAAGTACCTGCCGATCACCCTGTTGGTGACCCTGGCCGCTTCCCTGTTCATGGCGCTGTTGTTTGTGCCCACGGTGGGTTCCCTGTTGACCAACAAGAATGCCAATCCCGACCTGTCGGAAATGACATCGATCGCAGAAGTGGACTTCCTGGAAGAAGCACGCGATAACATCAGGGACATGGATGCATTCACCTCTGGGTATATCGCGGTCCTGCGCAAGGCCCTGCACAGGCCTTTACTGGTGTTGTTAACAGCAATTGTCTTCCTGGTCGGTAGCATCCTGCTTTACAGAACTATTGGCCGCGGCCAGGAATTTTTCACGGATGTGGAACCGGAATTTGCCGTGCTGAATATTCATTCCCGTGGTGACCTGTCCGTCTTTGAACGCGATGCCCTGGTGCAGGAAGTGGAAAACAGAATCCTGGACATGGAAGAGTTCGAAGCTATCTATACCCGCAGCGGCATTTCCCTGGGGAATGATATCGATGAGGATGTGATCGGCCGTATCCAGCTCAGCCTGGTGGACTGGGAACTGCGACGCCCCGCGGCACAGATTATGGCGGAGGTGCGCGAGCGCACACAGGATATTCCCGGCATTATTGTGGAGCCACAGGTACAGGAGTCAGGTATTACCTCGGGCAAACCCATCCAGTTGGAACTGACGGCCACGAATACCGACCTGCTACCGGATGCTGTTGAAAAGTTGCGATCCGGCATGAATGAACTGGGTGAGTTTGTCGATGTGACCGACTCCAGGCCGCTGCCCGGGATTGACTGGAAGATGGAAGTGGACCGTCAGGAAGCAGCCCGTTTTGGTACTGATATCAGTACGATCGGCAGTGCCATTCAGCTTATTACCAATGGCATCATGCTGGGAGATTATCGCCCGGATGATGCGGATGATGAGGTCGATATCCGGGTACGTTTTCCGGAAACCATGCGCAATATCGGCATGCTGGACCATCTCACCGTGAACTCCCTGATGGGTAATGTGCCAGTGAGTAATTTCATGACCCGGGAAGCCTCACCCCGTGTTGGTAACATCCAGCGCACCGACGGTAATCGCGTCCTGAATATTGCCGCGGATGTGCCAGAAGACGTGCTGCCCAATGACAAGGTGGATCAGCTCCAGCAATGGCTGGATGCAGGTAATCTTGATCCTGAAGTCCGGGTCAATTTCAAGGGAGAGAACGAAGACCAGCAAGAAGCCGAGGAGTTCCTATCACAGGCCTTCGGTGCTGCATTGTTCCTGATGGCCATCATCCTGGTCACCCAGTTCAACAGCTTTTACCAGGCGCTGCTGATTCTGTCCGCAGTGGTTTTCTCCACAATTGGTGTCTTGCTGGGCCTGTTGATCATGGACCAGCCTTTCAGCATCGTGATGTCCGGGATCGGGGTCATCTCGCTTGCCGGTATTGTCGTTAACAACAATATCGTGTTGATTGATACCTATAACCTGATCAAGAAGAAAGGGGCAGAAGCCGTGGAAGCGGCCATCCTGACCTGCTCCCAGCGCCTGCGTCCGGTACTGCTGACTACAGTGACCACTATTCTTGGCCTGATGCCGATGACGCTGGGTATGAACTTCGACCTGATCAATCGCCATATCCAGATCGGCGGTCCTTCCACCCAGTGGTGGACCCAGCTGGCTTCTGCCATCACCTTCGGCCTGGCTTTCGCCACCATACTGACCCTGATCATGACACCGGCCATGCTGGTACTGGGCGACAAGGTCGGGGAGCGCTTTAGCAAGAAAGACACTCTTGCTACCACCGGAGGCTGATTTGTCCGGCCTCGCCAGGCTGGCTCAAGGCCGCCTGTATTACAAGGTAAATTGCGTCATCACGCCGTTGACATCGACGTTGTAAGTTCCCGCATCGAGGTCCTCTACATCCAGTTCAATACTGGTATCAAAAGGCTCCAGCACCTGGATGCAGCTCTCAGCCGGTCCCAGGTTTGATTCGGCCAGGACCACGGTAAAAGTGTCATCCCGGAAAGACATCGCGGGGTCCAGCAATTGCTTGCATGGTACAGACAGGTTGCCGCTGACGGCCAGGCTGACCTCCTGTGTGGCCAGGGTTTGTGTGACCTGGGCCTCGACTGTGTCGACACCAACGAGATGATTCAGGGTGGCACCGGTCACCTGGAGTGTGCCATCACTCCCAAATCCCAGGGTGACGTCGGTGTAATAGCTGTTTTCATTGCTTCCAATGACCGCGGCCTGCGGGACTTTCATGCTCCCGTCTCTATAGACAGCAGGCTCTGCCTGCAGGGTGGCACTGGCCGCCATGAGAGCGCCAGCGGCTAAGGGTAATGTGCTTGAAAGTAGTGTCTTGTACATCTTGCCTCCTTTATTACTGAATTAAGGTGAATTCCTTGTCCGTCCTACAGACCTTGAGTGGAAGACCGCCAATTTCAAGCCCCTGGTTCAGAAAAATCAGGCAGACCACTGGTATGTTTTCAAGGAAAAGCCCGAACCTGTAAAAACAACACCTTCGGCTTCAAGCAACTGTTTTTGTTTTTTCCAGGAAGCGCTGTTGAGCGCAAAAGACAGCTGGCCCTTGCCATTAACGACCCGGTGCCAGGGCAGGCGAGAGCCTCGGGGCAGGTTTTTCAGCGTAGTGCCCACATAGCGGGCATGCGAAGGATAGCCGGCCAGTCTGGCAACCTGGCCATAGGTGGCCACATGGCCTTCAGGAATAGCGGCGACAATCTGCCAGATTTCCTCTTTCAGGTTGGATGTATGCATACCGGACTTGATCTCTGCTACTGCCGTCCCCATTAATGGGTGAGCAAATGCTAAAAAGGCGCACCGGATGCCATTATTTCTTATTTTTCTCGCTGTTCCCATTGCCGAGATGCTGTTGCTGTTTGAAGTGGCTGATCATATCGGTGGCCTGCAGACTGTCGGTCTTGTCGTATTGACTGCTGCCATAGGCATCCAGGTCCTCAAGCAGCAGGGTCTGTCTACCATTACCCGTGCTCGCAGACGCCTGGATAGTGGTGAACTCCCGGGCCAGGAGATTCTCGAAGGCCTGTTCCTGGCCGTAGGCGGGGCATTCCTGCTGACGCCCGGCTTTATCACGGACACGCTCGGGTTTCTTTTCCTCATTGGGCCCACCCGCAGGTTACTGGTTCACTGGCTCATCAAGTCGGGAAAAATTACGGTACTGACCAGTCGGGGCGGCAATAGCAGCTTCACTTACACCTCCTACTCGGAGCGTACGGAGGAGCCGGGTGTTTACGAGGGGGAATATGCCGAGGAAAAGCCTGAAAAGTCCCGCCTGGATACCCCTGAAGACCGCTGAAAGCCACTGATAACAAAGGATTGCGGTTTTTTTTCATCTTTTTGTGGAATCGCCATTGAAATTGATTCAAACAGCCCCATCTTGAGGGTTCAAATCATGATTTGCGCTAAAAATCAGCCAGTTAAATCCTGATTTGCAAAGGAATTTTGGGGAGCCAGGAAGTCCTGATTACCCTGGAGTCAGGGGGCAGAAGCCTTCTGTCTGAATACCATTAGAAAACCAAGCGTGTTGGAGACCAAAAGCATGAACATTCGTCCGTTACAAGACCGCGTTGTTGTGAAGCGACAAGAAGAAGAAACCAAATCTGCAGGCGGCATCGTATTACCTGGCTCAGCCACAGAAAAACCGTCCCAGGGTGAAGTCGTGGCCGTAGGTCCGGGTCGTTTGCTGGAAAACGGTGATATCCGTCCAGTAGACGTGAAAGTTGGTGACACTGTAATTTTTGGCAAGTACGCCAGTAACACCGTCAAAATTGGCGAAGATGAATTGCTGATCCTGAATGAAAGTGAAATCTTCGGCGTCGTTGAAAACAAGAAAAAGAAATAAGACGGCAATCAGTCAAAACCGAATTTATAAAATCAAACAGAATTAACGAATAGGATTATTACCATGGCTAAAGAAGTAAAATTTGGAGATAACGCCCGCCAGAAAATGCTCAAGGGCGTGAACCTGCTGGCTGATGCAGTGAAAGTGACTCTTGGTCCCAAAGGCCGCAACGTGGTTCTCGACAAATCCTTCGGCGCGCCGACCGTCACCAAAGACGGTGTATCCGTTGCCAAGGAAATCGAACTGAAAGACAAGTTTGAAAACATGGGTGCCCAGATGGTCAAGGAAGTGGCTTCGCAGACTTCCGATGTGGCCGGTGACGGTACCACTACTGCCACTGTACTGGCCCAGGCCATTCTTAACGAAGGTCTCAAATCAGTTGCTGCCGGTATGAACCCGATGGACCTGAAGCGCGGCATCGACAAGGGTGTAGCTGCTGTTGTTAAAGAAATCGGCAAAATGGCCACCCCTTGTACTGAATCCAAAGCCATTGCCCAGGTTGGCTCTATTTCTGCCAACTCTGACACCAGCGTCGGTGACATCATTGCCGAAGCCATGGAAAAAGTGGGTAAGGAAGGCGTTATTACTGTTGAAGACGGTTCCGGCCTGGAAAACGAACTGGACGTTGTGGAAGGTATGCAGTTCGACCGCGGTTACCTGTCTGCCTACTTCATCAATAACCAGGACACCATGATGGTTGACCTGGAAGACCCGTACATCCTGCTGGTTGAAAAGAAAGTCTCCAACATTCGCGACATGCTGCCGGTACTGGAAGGCGTAGCCAAATCAGGTCGTCCGCTGCTGGTTGTTGCCGAAGACGTGGAAGGCGAAGCGCTGGCCACTCTCGTGGTCAACAACATGCGTGGCGTCATGAAAGTCGCTGCCGTGAAGGCCCCTGGCTTCGGTGACCGTCGCAAGGCCATGCTGGAAGACCTGGCTATCCTGTCCGGTGGTACCGTGATTGCTGAAGAAGTTGGCCTGAGCCTTGAAGGCGCTACCCTGGATGACCTGGGTTCCGCCAAGCGTGTCCAGATCACCAAGGACAACACCACGATCATCGACGGTGCTGGTGACAGCAAGAAAATCGAAGGTCGTGTTGCCCAGATCCGTGCCCAGATCGAGGAAACTTCCTCCGACTATGACCGTGAAAAACTGCAGGAACGCGTGGCCAAGCTGGCCGGCGGTGTTGCGGTGATCAAGGTTGGTGCCGGCACTGAAATTGAAATGAAGGAAAAGAAAGCCCGCGTCGAAGACGCCCTGCATTCAACCCGTGCTGCGGTTGAAGAAGGTGTTGTTCCCGGCGGTGGTGTGGCCCTGGTTCGTGCCCTGCAGAAAGTTGAAAAACTGCGCGGCGATAACGAAGACCAGAATGTCGGCCTGATGATTCTTCAGCGCGCCCTCACCATGCCACTGCGCCAGATCGCCAGCAACGCTGGTGAAGACGGTGCGGTTGTCCTGGACAAGGTTCGCCAGAGTAAAGGCAACAACGGCTTCAACGCTGGTACCGGTGAATACGGTGACATGCTGGAGTGGGGCATTATCGACCCTGCCAAGGTAACCCGTAGCGCCCTGCAGGCTGCTGGCTCTGTTGCTGGCCTGATGATCACTACCGAAGCAATGGTCAGTGAGCTGCCGGAAGAAAAACCTGCTGCGCCAATGCCTGATATGGGCGGTATGGGCGGCATGGGCGGCATGGGCGGCATGATGTAACGCCAGCCCCTTTGTAATACCCAAAAAACCCCGCTTTTGCGGGGTTTTTTGTGCCTGTCAGGTTCGCAGAGGGATATAGGGATAAAGGGAGGTAGGTCGGATAAGACACGTAGTGTCGCCATCCGACGGCTTCGATGGGGTTTTCGATAAAGGGAGAAAGGGCGAGCGGTTAAGGGAGAGGGGGGATTCCGGTAACTCTTGATACTGGGGTAAAGCGGGTTGTTAGGGGAAGAAAGGTTTCAGGTCTGAAAATTCATTGAAATGAATCAATGACCCAAAATTAAAAAAATCGCCACACTGTTTGCCCTTCCTCCCTTCCTCCCT
>CAZROW010000037.1:0-3615 GCA_964601805.1 uncultured Enterobacteriaceae bacterium | reverse complement strand
CCCTTCCTCCCTTCCTCCCTGTATCGAAATGAATTTCATAGAAACCGCTGAAAGTTTGGGCGCTATCAGCCTAATTTCTCAGCAAAATAAACCTGTATTTCCGGGAAATGGATGTTTTTTTCTTGCGCCAAAAAACCCTATAATACCGGGCATGTCCAGAAAAGATCAGATTGATGATATTCCAAGCATCGTGCCAGAGCGCGATGAGGTGGCCTCGCATCGCAAGATGAAGCGGGGCAATTCCATTCCCGTGGTCGAAGAGGTCGTTCCCGGGACTACCGGCGGCGTCCGCTTCATGCTGGTTATCCTTACCCTCGGCCTGTTTGCGACCGGAGGTGCCGGGTATTACTTTTATGACCAGGGCCTGCAGATGCAGGACCAGCTGAATTCAGCGCAGGGTCGCATACTCCAGTTACAGAACCGCTTGAACCTGGTGGACGAGTCCGCCGAACAGCAATCCATGGGACTGCTGGAGCGGGTTGACAGCAATTTTGAACAGATCGACCTGCTATGGGCCAATTACCGGAACCATACTGCCAGCCTGGCAGAGCTCAACCGGTTCATGGAAGACGCCAAGGGGACGATTACTTCAATCGAAGGGGTGATTTCCGGTCACAGCAAAAGCCTCAATGAGGCAACGGCCCAACTGGCCACCATGCAGAACCGGCTTGAGACCATCACCAGCAATATTGCCGGCATGGATGACCTGGACCAGCAACTGTCGAGTATTCTGACCGACCTCAATGGCGTGAAGACCAATGTCGCTTCCCTGCAAAACGGCCTGGTCAGCCGCGTCAATTCCACTGAGCAGGACATTGAATCCATCAATGTCTATCGCCTGCAGCTGAACCAGACGCTGGATACCATCCAGTCCCGTATCAGCGAACTGCAGCAGCGCGTCGGGCCCTGAATCCGCCTTTCTGAACTCTTACCAAACTTCCATAGTGCTCTGCCGTTGTGGGTAACGGTCAAGTCTGAATATGCTGTTAAGTTTATTCGTGACTAAAGCCGCTTCCCACGGCAATTCGCCCCCCCTGTAGGAAGCGGAACAGTTCCGTAAATACCTCCAGGTAAGTACCAGAAAGAAGGGTAAATTCGATTTCTGACATACTTTGAAGGATAAACAGCCGCGAAGAATTCAGTGATAATGGCTAAATGCTGAAACACTTCACCTATGTGATTGTAATCAAATAGCCATATCTCACGTTATTAATTTACCCGGGTTATTCCGGGGAAGTGCACTTGAAATTCGATGCAGCGTCGATGCTGCCGCTGCCGTCGTAGCGCGCCACTTCAGGGTAGGGACACAGTGGCCGTGACCGGGTGACTTCCCCGTTGATGATCTTGCGTGCCTCGAGACGGTCCGGCGCCGCGCCGGCTTCCACCCAGTCGATGACCGCGGTCACGGCGTCATTCTGGTCGGGACCAAGACCGCCGGCGCAGTGTGTCATGCCGGGCAGCATGAACAGGCGGATGAAGTCTTTGGCGTCAGGACCATTGGCCGCCAAGGCCCGCTCGTAGTAATCCACGCCCATCATGGGCTGGAGGATCTGGTCGGACCATCCATAAGTCATGATGACCTTGCCACCTTGCGCCCTGAATTCGCTCAGATCGGTATCCTGGGCATCCGCCAGGCGGGACCAGCGATCGAAGAGCCCGGTATCGCGGTCGAAATCGAAATCCCGGTAATCATATTCGGGGCGTGGCGGGTCGAAGGCCAGGTACTGGAGCGTACCGATGCCCAGACCAAAGTCACCCGTGATGCCGCCCGGCTCTGCGGGGACAATCAGGCCCATCCAGGGCTGGCCATAGCGCCGCCGGGGCCGGCCACAGGTTGTTCACTGCCGGGTTCGAATCCCGGAAAAATCTGACGACCGTCACTGGTGCGGGGACCGTCATAGACTTTCTGAATGGCTTCGGCCTGGGCAGGTGTCAGGCAGGCGTCCGTGTCGCGGCCGTTTGCGCAGGCGGGCACGTCCTGAGCCACGTTCACCTGGCAAAGCCTGGGGTCGTCGATCAGCCCGTCTTCCAGGCCGTCGATGGCGTCGCACTTGGCCATGACGCGTTCCGCCAGCAGGGCCAGTTTGCCAGCGGTCAGGCCAACGCCGGACACGGCCTGGTGGTTCCAGATGGCACCCATGCTGAATCCCGTCTGGTGCACCCACGGAGCGTTGGCCACGATGCCGTCAAAGTCGGTCGGGTAGCACTGGGCTTCCAGCATGCCCTGGCGGCCGCCATTGGAACAAGAATTCCAGTAAGCGTAATCGACCGGCCGTGCATAGTATCGTGCGGCGATGGTCTTTGACGTGACGGCGGTGAGGTGCACCGCGCGGTAGGCATAGTCGATGGCCTTCTGCGGGTTGCTCATGACAAACGTGGCACCAGGTTCTTCATCCGAATTATGGCCGGTGTTGGTACTGGCCGCGGCAAAACCGTGCTGCAGGGCACCGCGGCGGCCAGCAATCTGCCCCGGGCTGTCCGGGCGTTGCCCGGCATGCCCGCCGTTACGAACCATGAAAAAGCGCCCGTTCCAGTTGGCAGGCAGTTCCACGACAAAGGTGATTTCCGGATCCAGCATGCCGCTGACCCGGCAGTGGGCGGGCGTATCGCCGCTGGTCGCGATCTGCTCGCTGGTGATCGCCACCAGGTCGGGCAGGGTGATGTTGGCAATGGCGCTGCAGGCCATGCCGGGTGTGTAGTCGGCGCGGCTGTAGGCGGCCAGCGAGTCCGCGGCATTGGCAAAGGGTTGCGCCTGCACCGTGTGCATGGACAGCGCAAGAAAGCATGAGGAAAGAATGATGCCTGCTGTAAGTTTCATGAAATCCCCCTGGATCACTGTTGTTTTTTTATCCGGCCGACCGGGCCGGGGAGGGATCATTCTATGACTTACTCGGCCAAAGTGCACTCGAGGTAATGACTGCGCGACTGCAGCGAGGCTGCCAGCGACAGGCTGTGCCAGAGCATGCCGGTTTCCGAATTGACCAGCAGGGTATGCTGGTCGCTGCCGATTCGCCAGGTGAACGGCCCGGCATCGGCATAGGCTTGCATGGTGACATCCTTGTCTTCATAGGAAAGCCGGTAGCTGCCAGCGCCATTACCGTCCAGTTGCATCGGCTCCAGGCGAAACTCCACTTCACCGGCTTCGGTTTCACAGATTCCGGCTTCGTTGCATACCCGTTCCAGATTGCAGGAGAACACCCGGACGGCGCCTTCTGCATAGGAATTGATGGCCAGGCAGGACAGGACAAGGGCTGCCAGTGTGGCCAGGAAAGGATAGTGGCGATGAGTCATGTCGGTGGAGGGCATGGAAACATTGTAATGTTTTCGGGGTGATTTTCTACATGCAGGTGGAAGGTGGCTGGTTTGCTGGTTTTGGTTAGTGGGTGTGTTTTGCTTCGATCAGGATTGGTGGGTATTCAGACAAGTGGGTTCAGGTTTCTTCCGTGGCTCTTGTGATTCAGGAGACCTTCGGTCTCCCTACCGACTGTGTGTAAGTTCTCGGCGATATGCAGGAGCTTCGATTGGGATGGTGGTGGCTTTTAACAGGTCTGGTTTCAATCTGGATCTATACCGGTGATTCAGGCGAACTGCGTTCGCCATGCTACCTGCGTGTAA
>CAZROW010000036.1:17316-29692 GCA_964601805.1 uncultured Enterobacteriaceae bacterium | reverse complement strand
GAAATAACAACGGCAACAGCGGTGGCAACGACACTGCCGGTAACGGTAATTCCGGAAATAACAACGGCAACAGCGGTGGCAACGACACTGCCGGTAACGGTAATTCCGGAAATAACAACGGCAACAGCGGTGGCAACGACACTGCCGGTAACGGTAATTCCGGAAATAACAACGGCAACAGCGGTGGCAACGACACTGCCGGTAACGGTAATTCCGGGAACAACAACGGCAACAGCGGTGGCAGCGACACTGCCGGCAATGGTAATTCCGGGAACAACAACGGCAACGGTAACAACGGTGGCACTGACACGGCAGGTACCGATACTGGCAACACCGGCAATGGCAATTCCGGCAACAACAACGGCAACGGTAACAACAGTGGAACTGACACAGCTGGTACCGATACCGGTAACACCGGCAATGGCAATTCCGGTAATAACAACAGCAATGGTGGTGGCAATAATGGCAACAATGTAACTACCAGCACAAACCAGGTACCCAGCAATCCTGATCTGACCATTGAAGAGTGTATTGCTGATGCAAACTGTACGTTGGTCGATGAAACCAGCAACGGTAACGGCAATAACAACGGCAACGGCAATGGTAATAGTAACAACCTGGAACAGGATAGCTCAGTCCAGATTCGTAACCTGATCACTGGTATCAGCGAAGACATCAACAATGCTGCAGGCGCAGTCACTGTGAGTGAAGTTGGTGACACTACTGTCCTGTTTGCTGCAGTACCAGCCGACGCTGAAGGTGGTGTTGAATCCAGTGGCAGGGTAGGTGACCTGACGGTTGACTGGGGCTACTGGAGCCTCCCCGGGCTGCTTGAGGGTAGCCAGGAAATCAGTAGTGCTGACTTCCAGCGTGTCTACCTGGCAGTGGTTGATCCGGCCAATATGGATGACCTGAAATCGGTTTCCGGCAACTGGAGTTACAGTTCTGTACCGAACCAGTTCACCGGTGCCGGTACGGCAGGCACCCTGACCGGCCTGGAGATGGGGTTTGATGTTGACCTAAACTCTGGCGCCATTTCCAATGGTAATTTCGATGCCACGGTTGGTTACGGTGCCGAGCAGTGGAGCATGAACTTTACCGGTAGCGTCAATGGTGCTTCGGCAGCCATGGATAACTTCAGTAACGACGTAGTGATTAGCCCGAACGGCATCACTCAGGGCATTGAGGGCAGCCTGGGCGGTGTCTTCACCGGAGCAGGTGACACCAATGGCTTTGTCACTGGCTTCTCACTCACCAATGGGGCATCAGCCCTGGGCGGGTTGGGATTACTTGAAGGTACTCCGGAATAAACCTGGTCTGGATGGAAACGAAAACACCCGGCTTTTGCCGGGTGTTTTTTTATGGGCGGAAGGTTTTCTAAACGGACCAGGTATTGCCGCTTTGGTCAGCCTTCAAGTTCAAGAAATACCGGGCAATGATCAGAGCCCATGACCTGGTCATGAATTTCCGCAGCCAGGATTTTGTCTGAAAGTTGGGCGGACACCAGGAAATAGTCAATTCTCCAGCCGATATTCTTGCCGCGGGCACCGGCCCTGTAACTCCACCAGCTGTATTTCACCGTGTCAGGATGCAAGTGCCTGTAGGTATCAATAAAACTGGCGGACATCAGGTTGTCCATGCCATCGATTTCGGCCTGGGTATAGCCTGCAGTTTTATTGTAATTCGGTTTTGGTCGAGCCAGGTCTATCTCCCTGTGCGCTACATTGAGGTCACCGCAAACTACCACCGGCTTGCTTTTTTCCAGTTTTTTCAGATAGACCAGGAATTCACGGTCCCAGTGCTGGCGGTATTCCAGGCGTCGCAAGCCGTTCCCGGAGTTGGGTGTATAGACTGTAACGAGAAAATAATCAGGATATTCCGCGCACAGTACCCGGCCTTCCTGGTCATGCTCGTCAATTCCGATATGGGGGACCACTTCAACTGGCTTGATCCGACTTAAAATAGCTGTGCCGGAGTAGCCCTTTCGCACTGCTGAATTAGGGTATATATGGTAGCCGTCCAGGCCTTCCAGGGCCGTGTGTACCTGGTCTTCCTGTGCCTTGGTTTCCTGCAGGCAAATGACGTCACAATCCAGGGCATTGACGGTATCAACGAAGCCTTTGCCGACAGCCGCACGAATGCCATTGACGTTCCATGAAAGTAGACGCATAAATGTTTACCGGTTACGCAAATGATGAAAATAGCGGACCATGTTCAATTGAACATGTTCGTGGAATGCTGAACGAAAAAGCTGTTACGGTCGATAGTGTCCAGGACGACTTCCCGTGTACTGTCACCGTCCTTGAGGGTCAGCGGAATGCGACTGCCTGCAGGCCCGTAGTGCCACAGGGTGCGAAAAAAGCCGGCCATGGAAGATACGGGTTGTGCATCCACTGACAGGATGATATCCCCGGTTTTAATGCCTGCACGGGCAGCGGGCGCGCCAAGATAGAGTCCTACCACGCAAAGCTCTGATTCATGCTCCTCGACCAGGGTGCCCAACCAGGGCCGAAGTTTGCCCGGTTTCTGACCATGTGCTGTCAAATGATCCAGGTGGGGCATCACCAGGTCAGTCGGTATAAACAGGTTGCCCGGAACGATGTCACCGGTAGGGCCTTTCAGTCCCAGGGCCAGTGAGCCGATACCCACCAGTTTGCCCTGCTTGTTCAGCAGCCCGGCACCTGACCAGTGTTCGCACAATGGAATCGTGTAAAAAGCTTCCTCAAGCAAATATTCCCAGCGTCCCGCATATTCTTCCTTGGCAAAAATGACACCGTCCATGGCCTTGGTGCTTTCACTGGTGACAATTTCAATGCGATCACCGATGTTCACGGTTGAGGCGCCGTCAGTATCAAGATAGGCCTTGCCGAGACTGCTTGTTGGCCGAATCAGGGCGATGCCCGAATCATAATCCTGGGCCAGTACGATGCCTTCTGCCGTCTGTCCGCGGCGATTGGATATCCAGACTTCACTGGCTTCCATAATGGAATAACCCACAGTGAGCATCAGCCCGTCCGGGCTGATCTGGATGGCATGGCTTTCCCGCTCGGTGCCCAGAAAGTCAGCAGTCATTGCTGTTTCGGGAACCACGCTGTGGACAGACATCACAGCCTCGTTACGGGGGAGTTCAAACGGAAGAATAGTGGCAGACATGATCAGATAATCAGTAATACATCTGTGTTCTGATATTAATAAATTTACCGGCAAAAATCAGTTTTCCGCTGAAAAAAGACACGCGTCAACGATATTGCCGGAAAAATCAGGGCTGAGATGGAAATGGCGCTCCGGGCAGGATTCGAACCTGCGACCTGCCCCTTAGGAGGGGGCCGCGCTATCCAGCTGTGCCACCGGAGCAGGAAAGGGCACATGGGTCTAAAGAAACAAAATTTTATCACACCCTGGGAGTGCTGCGCACTCCTGAGGGGGATTAGTTCCGCAACAACCGGCAGGTGCGTGAAGCAGTATATTTGAAACGGGGGAGATGAGTGGAATTGGAGAGGATAAACCTATCCAGCTGTGCCACCGGAGCAAGGTAAGGGCACTGGTCTATACGATGCAAAATAGGACTAACTCTGGGGAAATTGTGGTGTAGCCCAGTTTATGTTTCTTCGCGGCTAAAGCTGCTTCTGCCAAATCGACGCCCTGTAGGAAGCGGATTTAGCCGCGAATGAGCGTGACAGTATTGTAAAACACAGCCACTACCGGAGATTGGATTTGTAGTTACTGGTGGGATCAGGAACTACAAGAAAGCATGGAACATCCCGGTTTGGTTCTGGCCCATTCCGGGCGCTTTTGGGTGAGATGTTCCTTGCCGGCTTGTTCGGTATAGGGGGTTTTCAGAACCATCAGCAGTTCATTGACCATGCTGTGATCTCCCTGCTCGGACTTGTCGATGGCCTGCTGGGCAAGATAGTTGCGCAGGACATAGAGTGGATTCACGGCATTCATGCCCTCAGCCCGGGCGTCATCACTGGCTGATTCCTGGTCAAGCCGTGCCAGGTACTGTTGCAGCCAGTCCATTAAGCCTTCTGTGGCTTCCGGGCTGAGCGAGCTGTCGTAAAAAGCAGGGGATACTTTCTTCAATGCCTGCTCCGGGCTGTCTTCGCTGGACAGGCGAGCCAGGTGCCGAAAGAACAATGTCATGTCGGTTTCTGCCAGCTTGAAGGTACTGATCAGTGCCAGTACCAGGGTTTCATCATTGTCGTTTTTATTCTCGAGCCCCAGCTTGCTGCGCATCATATCCAGCCATTCCCGTTCGTAATGGGCCTTGTACTCCTGGAGAATGTTTTCCAGGGGGGCAGTTTCGCCGATCAGGGGATGAATGGCGTTGGCCAGTTGCACCAGGTTCCAGAGGGCTACCATGGGCTGGTTGCCGAAGCGGTAGCGCCGGCCTTCGGCATCGGTGGTATTGGGGGTCCAGTCCGGGTCATAGTTTTCCAGCCAGCCATAGGGACCGTAGTCGATGGTCAATCCGGTGATAGACATGTTGTCGGTGTTCATGACGCCATGGACAAAGCCGACCCGCATCCAGTGCACGATCAGGTCTGCCGTTCTCAGGCAGACTTCCCTGAACCAGCTGATATACGTGTCTTTGCCGGGTTCTCCGAGGTGGGGAAAATCACGCCGGATCGTATGATCTGCCATTTGTTTGAGAATATCGAGTTCCTGGCGTGAAGTGAAAATTTCAAAACTGCCGAAGCGGACAAAGGTGGGGGCCACCCTGCACACGACGGCGCCGGGCTCCCGTTGCGGATGGCCGTCATAAAACATGTCCCTGACGACGGATTCACCGGTAGTGACCAGGCTCAATGCCCGGGTGGTCGGTATGCCCAGGTGGTGCATGGCTTCACTGCACAGAAATTCCCGAATGGAAGAGCGCAATACCGCCAGGCCGTCGGCAGAGCGGGAATAAGGGGTTGGGCCGGCGCCCTTGAGCTGCAAGGCCCAGTGCTGTCGGTCAGGCGCCCTGATTTCACCCAGGTTGATGGCACGTCCATCGCCCAGTTGTCCTGCCCAGTTACCGAACTGGTGCCCTCCGTAGCAACAGGCGTAGGGTGTCATGTTCTCGAGTAAATCGGTGCCACTGAACACCCGGGTAAAAAGGGCTGTCTGGCACTCGGCAGGATCCAGTCCGAGCGTAGCTGCCATGTCCGCTGAAAAGGCAACCAGCTGGGCCTTGGGAAAGGCCACTGGCTGGACAAGTGAGTAACAGGCCTTGGGCACCTGCCGGGTATAGTTTTCACTGATGGGATCGCCGGGCAGGGCATTGATGAAATCGGCGCTGATTTCAAGAGCATCGAGCTTTTTCAGGTTCATTGCGGTATTCATAGGGAGATTATTCTAACGTGGCTGCCAACAGGAACGAAATGCAGCCGTGGCTTGCTATCATGGTCTCGGGCATTCCCGTACAATAGAAAGACACGCAAAACAAAGAAATTATTGCCATGCAAACGGGTCTTGATGGTTTAAGCCAGTAATTATAAAACGGTTTTCAAACCTGTTTTCCCGGTTCTTACTTATCACGATAGTCACACCATGCTTGATACCAGACCCTTACTGCTGGATTCCGATTTTCCCCTGATCACACGGGGACAGCTCGATACCTTGCAGGTCAACCTGGGCTACCTGTGCAATCTCAGCTGCACGCACTGCCATGTCAATGCCGGTCCCAGGCGCAAGGAATTGATGAGCCGGGAAGTGGTGGACCTGGTACTGGACTATATCCGCAGAAAAAACATCCGCATCCTTGACCTGACCGGTGGTGCGCCGGAAATGAACCCGCACTTCAGGTACCTGGTCGAGCAGGCCAGAGCCATGAAGGTTGAGGTAATCGACCGTTGTAATCTCATGATCCTGCTGGAGCCCGGCTACGAAGACCTGGGCACATTCCTGGCTGATAACGGCGTGACCATCACGGCATCCTTGCCCTGTTATTCCGAGGCCAATGTGGAAAAGCAGCGCGGCAAAGGCATCTTCGAGGGCAGTATCGAAGCTCTGCAGAAACTTAACCAGCTTGGTTATGGCCGCCAGGAGTCCTTGCAACTGAACCTGGTCTATAACCCGGTCGACCTCAATTTGCCACCGGCACAGGCAGGCCTGGAAGCCGATTACAAGCGCGAGCTGGATGACAAGTACGGCATCGTCTTCAACCAGCTTTTCACGATCACGAATATGCCCATCAGCCGTTTTGGCGGCATGCTGCTGTCCAAGGGGCTGTACAACAAGTACATGGATATCCTGAAAGACAACTATGCCGAATCCAACCTGGCCACGGTCATGTGCCGGACCTTGATCAGCGTTGATTACCAGGGCTATGTTTATGATTGTGATTTCAACCAGATGCTGAAAATGCCCTTGCTGGCTTCCGACAAACCCAAACCCCATCTCAGGGACCTGCTGGACGACAATCTTGACGGCAGACTCATCGCCGTTGGCGAACATTGTTATGGCTGTACTGCCGGTCAGGGCAGCAGCTGTGGCGGCGCACTGAACGACTGAGTGAGCCCCTTTGCCGACATGAGTGTGATCGAGGGCAAGGTTTCCATCGTTATCCCGGTTCTCAATGACAGGGACTCCCTGCAATCACTCCTGGATGCCCTGCAACCCTGTCGTGCCGAGGGCCACGAGGTGCTCGTGGTGGATGGCGGCAGCAATGATGGCAGCATGACCTGTGCCCGCTCCCTGGCAGACAGGGTCCTCATGACAGGGACAGGTCGAGGCCGGCAGATGAATCTCGGGGCCGAGAATGCCCGGCATGAGCTGTTGTTATTCCTGCATGCAGATTCCGAACTGCCCCCCGGGGCTCCTGCCTGCATTCACAAGGCGCTGACGAATTCAGGGCGGCACTGGGGGCGTTTTGATGTGGCGCTTGATGCCCGGGGTCCCGTATATCGCCTGATTGCAGCCATGATGAACCTGCGCAGTCGTCTCTCGGGTGTAGCTACCGGTGACCAGGGTATTTTCGTCAAAAAACAGTTGTTCCATGAAGTGGGCGGTTTCAGGGCCATCCCCCTGATGGAGGATATTGCCCTGAGTAAAACCCTCAGGTCCCATTCCCGTCCGGTTTGCCTGTCAGCCAGGATCACGACTTCCGCCAGGCGCTGGCAGGAACATGGCGTGTTCAGCACCATATGGCTGATGTGGCGATTGCGCCTTGCGTATTTTCTCGGTGCCGACCCGGAGGACCTGGTACAACAGTACTACCCGGAAACTGGCGATGAGTAATGCGCGCAGTCTTATCCTGTTCTCCAGGTCACCTGAACTGGGCAAGGTGAAAACCCGGCTCGCATCACAGTTGGGAGATGCACGTGTTTATGACCTGTACCAACGTATGGTCCAGCGACAGGTCAGGCTGGTGAACGCCATGCCTGGTATCAATCGTCAGTGTTGGGTGGAAGGTAATGACAATCATCCGGTGCTGCAGCCCTTTGAAGGCAGCCGTTACAGGCAGCAGGGCGCTGATATCGGGGAGCGCATGGAGCATGCCCTGGCGCAGGCACTGACGTCGAGTGACTGTGCCGTATTGATTGGTTGTGACAGCCCGGGTATAGACGCCAGCACCCTGGAGTCAGCATTCAAGGCTCTGGAATCCGGGCATGATGCCGTACTGGGACCGGCCAGTGATGGTGGCTATGTGTTGATTGGGTTACGGCAGCCACAGGCAAGTCTTTTCCAGAGCATGGACTGGGGCACCTCAAGGGTACTTGAACAGACGCGTAGCGCACTTGTACAAGCAGGGCTGACCTGGTCAGAACTCCCTGCAATGCCTGATATCGATGAGCCCCGGGACCTGGTGACCCATGCCGAGCTTGTATCCCGGGAATACGGGTTGGATGACTGGGTATAGGCTGAAGATGCGGTAGCCCGCGACAGGTCAACCGTTTTTGCCCGGCTTAACAGTCTGGCCGGCCACAGTTGCCGAGGTGAGTTCCAGGCTGATGGTATTGGAACCCGGTTCTTTCTGGACCAGCTTGAGCAGCAGGTAGTCCCAATGCGGCGCCAGCCAGATTTCAGTAGTGCGCCGACTGGTGGCATCCCTGACTCTTTCCAGTTTCAGGGCATTGAAGTTGCCGGCATCTGTTTCCAGTGGTTCCTCGCCAATCACCCGATAACGAAATTCCTTCAGTTCTCCCTTGTCGATACCCTGGAATAACACTTCCTGTTTGCCTGCAAGCAATTGCTCCCTCAGGGCCAGGTAACCGGACAGGTTATCCATGGCGGTACCCTCAAGGGCGATGACATTTTCATTCCTGCCAATCACCGTGGTGGCCGTGGTGTTTTCCCAGTCGAAAGTGATATTGCGTTTGCGACTGCCGATGCCACTTTGTTCAAAGTTATAGGCCAGAGGACGCCATTCGCCGGTGTCAGTATCGTTCTCCAGGATGCTGGACTCCCGAATCCTGCTGATGGTTTTGCCGAAGAATTTCAATTGCAGCGTAGTGAACATTTGCAGACTGCCATCTTCGACATGTTCAAGTGAACGCTCGGCACTGGCCTTGAAACCGCCGTATCGTGCCTGGTACTCAGCCGTAAAAGGGGAGGGGTCTGCTGCAGCGGCAGTGACTATTACCGACAGGCTCACCACCAGGGTGGCGACAATGCCACCCGGGAGATTTTTTGCCTTTTGCAGTAATTTCGGATATTCCATACTGGATTAGAAAACAATGAATCTGTAGGTTCCCTGGAAAACGCCAATGGTATTGATTCAATGGTTGTTCGTCCAGTTATCAGTTATGATTGCGCCCATGAAGACCCTTGATTTTTCAGCGAAAAATCCTGTTTTGAGCAGCCTTAACAGGACCTTAGCAGGCCTGGTGTTGACCCTGGTGTTTGTCCTTGGGAGCACACCTGTTCTGGCTATCGAGATCCAGGGGCTCTACCAGGGAGTGGTGAACGTGGAGTCCCGGGACGATGTCCGGGAACGTGAAAGGGCATTTACCGAAGCCCTGCGCCAGGTTTTGCTGAAGGTCACCGGCAACAGCAGTATCTATAGCCAACCCATGGTTCGCCGTGCGCTGGTCAATGCCGATAATTATGTGGACACCTGGTCATACCGAACCGTCACACTGCCTGCACCGGATAACGGGGAACAAACTGAAACGGGTATCGAACTCAGCGTGTCATTTTTCCAGTCCGAGGTACTCAGTTTGCTGGAAACCGCTGACATTCCCTTATGGCCACGCAACCGGCCCTACACGCTGGTCTGGCTTGTGGTCCAGAATGAGCTGGGCAGTCGTGAACTGGTTGGTAGCAGTACTGCCGTGCACCGGGACATCCAGGCGCAGCTGGAATCAGAAGCGCAGATCAGGGGCCTGCCCTTGCTGTTGCCCATCCTGGATTTTGAAGATTTGCGCTCGGTATCGGCAAATGATGTCTGGGAAATGGATGCTGAAAAACTGCTGGCTGCTTCCGCACGCTACCAGAGTGAAAGCGTCCTGGTGGTACGGCTGTTCAGAACGCTGACGGGTGAGGTCCTGGGTAAAAGCAATTACCTGTTCAGGGGGCAGGTGTTTGAAATGGAGACCTACGAACAAACCGCCGAGACATTTATCAGGGACAGTATCGGGCTGGCGGCTGATGAGCTGGCCGCATACTATGCAGTGCGCTTGTCAGGTACAGAGAGCACAATGGAGGTGAACCTGACGGTCAGTGGTATCAGTAATGCCGAAGATTACGCGGGTTTGCTTGATTACGTGAGTGAGTTGACGGATGTGAATTCTTTTCGTATTGCCAGGGTGAAGGAGGAAACCATCGAGCTCAAGCTGGGCACAGGTGGCCAGTTGCGCCAGCTGGTGGAGACGATCGCCCTGAACCGCAACCTGCAGCCGGCCGGAGATCTTGTGCGCGATGATAACCAGGTCTACATGAGTTACCAGTGGCAAAAATAGCAGCATCCCCCGTATGAAATTCTCCCCGCAATTACCCTTTGATTTTTCCATCTCGGAAAAATACACCTTCGACAATTTTCTTGCCTCCAGCAGTAATGCGGAACTGGTGACATTATTAAAAGACTTTGGCGCTTACCGGGAAGCAGTGGCTTTCATCTGGGGCATTGAGGGAGTCGGGAAGAGTCACCTGTTGCAAGCGGTATGTGTTGACCAGGAATCGCGTGGCGTCATACAGCCACTTTACCTGCCTATGAAAAAAATCCACGTGTATGGCACTGAAGTCTTCAACAGCCTTCACCACATGGACCTGGTCTGTATTGATGACTTGCAGTGCATAGTGGGCCAGCCTGAGTGGGAAGAGGCCTTGTTCGAGTTTTTCAATCGCAGTCGGGATGCTGGCGTCAGGCTGCTGGTGGCTGCCGATGCGCCACCGCGGGGACTTGAGTTTGCGCTGCCTGACCTGGCGTCAAGAATGTCCTGGGGAGTGACATACCAGCTGCATGAACTCAATGATGAGGAAAAAATGGCCGCCCTGGCCCAGCGTGCCATTGAAAAGCAGCTGACGATGTCTGCCGATGTGCTCAATTATATTTTCAACCGCCATTCGCGTGAACTGCACAGCCTGCTGGATGTCATGGATACCCTTGACCAGTTATCCCTGGCAGAGAAGCGAAGACTGACCGTGCCCTTTGTCAGGCAGGTCATGGGGTGGCAGTAGGCTATTTGTCAGGGCGAAAGCGCTGGCCGGCATTCCTGGCATTGCAGGTACAAGCCGTCCGGGTCATTGAATTTCAGTAATCCCTGTAAATCCCGGTTCAGGGTCCGGTAAAAACTGCCTAGCACATTGGCAGTTGTGACAGTCGAGGCCGGTTGGCTGATCCAGGATTTCACCATGGCGCTGCCGGTCAGGTCCTGGAGTAATTGCTGGCCTGGGGACAGGGGTTGTTCAATGATACGGGTATTGAAATCACCGAGACCTGCCAGGACTGCCGCCGCATCAATGGCATCATTCAGATTGCCCAGTTTGTCCACCAATCCCAGGTCGAAGGCATCCTCACCTGACCACACCCGTCCCCGGGCTATCCTATCCACTTCGTCAAAAGGCATATTCCTGGCGTCGGCAACCAGGTTGATAAAACGGTTGTAGCCATCCTGCAATTGCAGTTGCAGCACATTGGCAGCAAGAGGCGGTAGCTCCCGACCCGGGGTCAGTGCACCGGCCAGGTCAGTGGTTCCCACGCCATCAGCGTTCAGACCGAGCTTGTTAAAACTTTCCTCGAAGGTTGGATACAAACCGAAAATTCCGATTGAGCCGGTAATCGTGGTGGAACTGGCCCAGATTTCATCTGCGGGTGTTGCGATCCAGTAACCCCCGGAAGCGGCAACACTGCCCATGGAAACCACCAGGGGTTTGCCGGCGTTTTTCAGGTCAAGCAGGGCAGTGCGGATGATTTCCGAGGCAAATGCGCTGCCACCACCACTGTCAATGCGCAATACCACGGCCTTGATATTCTCATCATCACGGGCCTGGCGAATCAGGCGCTGCAGGCTGTCGCCACCAATTTCACCTGCCTCGCGGGTGCCGTCATAGATTGTGCCGCTGGCGACAATAATGCCGATCTCGTCATTGCTGGTTTGCAGGCTGGCGACATCAGGTGCCCGGGCTGCCAGGTAACTGCGGTAATCAATGTTGAGAAAATCGATACTATTGGGTCCCGTTCCTATTACCTGCTTCAGGTATTCGTTGGTCTCTGTGCGGCTCATGGACAGGTCCACCAGTCCCCGCTCCAGGGCAAGCGAGGTGGCATTACCGCCAAATTCGGCCAGCTGGGTGTCCAGGGTGTTTATAAACGTGGGAATAAAGGCGGGATCAAGGTTCCGGGCGGCGGACACATCATTGACATAATGCTGCCAGAGATCACCGAGCCATTCGGTGTTGGCTTCCCGTGCCTCGGTGGACATATCCATGCGTTCAAAAGGTTCAACGGCAGACTTGTACTCGCCAACACGAAAGATATGGACGTTGATACCCAGTTTTTCCAGGGCATCGGCGAAGTAATACTGGTAGCTGCTGAAGCCCTCCAGGTTGACTCCGCCCATACCGTTGAGAATGATTTCATCGGCATGGGCCGCCAGGTAATACTGTCCCTGGGAAAAGTTGTCCCCATAGGCGTAGACTTTTTTCCCGCTTTCCCGAAAGCGGGTCAGCGCCTGCCCGATTTCCTGTAACTTGCTGAAACCCGAAGCCTGAAGACTGTCGGGGACCAGCACGATGGCTGAAATATCATCATCAGTGGCGGCATGGGAAATAGCATCCAGTACATCCTGCAACAGCACTTCACTGGGAGTATTCGCATCGAGTGAATCAGCCATGAGTGCGCTTAATGGATCGACATAGGTCAGTTGGTCCACAAGGATGCCGTTCGGATTAAGCAGCAGGGCACTGCCCCTTTGCACGATGACCGGAGGCTGTCCTACCAGGGATGCCA
>CAZROW010000036.1:0-17216 GCA_964601805.1 uncultured Enterobacteriaceae bacterium | reverse complement strand
TATGCCCTGGGTCATGTAGAACAGGTCAGCAAAACACAGCCACTGGTAGGTTTTCGGGTTTCCACGAAGTTGTCCATTGATTGTCAGTGCCAGCGGCAGTAACTGGGCCAGCAGGAGCAGGATATTGAAAGCAGGCCCGGCTATGTTGATGATCACGATGAGTAATATCAACAGGAGGGTGCCGGCCAGGGCGACTTTGCCAGGGATCTGCGCGGTTGAGGTGATCGCCATCAGCCCAGCTTCAGGGTCAGGGTAGCCAGTCGTTTGCCCAGTGCCTGGCAGAGGATGATTTCATGTTCGGACAGGGGCAATTCCCCCTTGGGGCCTGCCACGTGGCTTGGACCATAAGGCGTGCCACCCGTACTGGTCTCATTGAGAGCAGATTCTGTATAGGGCAATCCGCAATAAATCATGCCATGGTGAAGCAGGGGCAGCAGCATGGTCAGCAAGGTGCTTTCCTGTCCGCCATGCAGGCTGGCCGTAGAGGAAAAGGCACCGGCAGGCTTGTCGACCAGTGAGCCGCTGAGCCATTGTGCAGCGGTACCATCGAGGAAATATTTCAAGGCAGCTGCCATGTTGCCGAAGCGGGTGGGGCTGCCCAGTGCCAGGCCGGCACAGTTCGCAAGGTCTTCTTCAGAGCAGTATACCGCGCCATCTGCCGGTATTTCCGGTTCAGTGGCTTCTGCCACTGAAGATACAGCGGGCACTGTCCGCACGACAGCGCTGATGCCGTTAACACTTTCCACGCCACGGGCAACATGGGCGGCCATTTCCGCCACCGCGCCATGGCGAGAGTAATACAGGACAAGAATATAGGGAGAAGACATGGTTGGGTTACCTGTTCAGAGAAGGGTAAGTACGTTTTCCGCTGGTCTGCCAAGCACGGCCTTGTTACCGGCGACAACGATGGGCCGCTGGATCAGTTTGGGGTGGTTACACATGGCGTCGATCAGTTGCGTCTCATCAATATTGGGGTCGGCAAGGCCCAGTTGTTTGTAGGCATCTTCCGACGTTCTCACCAGTTCCCTGGCTGTCATGCCCAGTTTTTCCAGCAAGGCGGTCAACTCGGCTTTTGAGGGCGACTTTTCAAGATAAAGAATAATTTCTGGTGAAATGTTATTTTCCTGCAATAATTCCAGTGTTTGCCTGGACTTTGAACAACGTGGATTGTGATAAATGGTGACGTCGGTCATAGTAGGGTCCTGCTCGAAAAGGGCACTATGGTAGTCACACGGGAAATTTTAAACAAGGGAGCCTCCCGGATTCCCAGAAAGACAGGCTGGAATTAACCTGGGGCTCCCCTGATAACGCAGGACACTATGAGCAGTAATACCGAAAATATAAGACGTTTTAACGACTGGCTTTATCCTGACAGGATCTGGCATTTCATGAAATTCGTCTTCAGGGAGTTCCTGGCCAACAATGGCCTGGAAAACGCCAAGTCACTGACCTATATGTCATTGTTTGCCGTCGTTCCACTGATGACCCTGGTGGTATCGATTCTGTCCGCTTTTCCTTCCTTCCAGGTCTTTGGTGGCCAGATCCAGGACATGATATTTGCCCGCCTGTTGCCATCATCCAGCAGTCAGCTGGAACAATACCTGGAAAACTTTTCCGGCCAGGCCAGGAACCTGACGTGGATTGGTGCGGTGATGTTGCTGGCTACCGCATACTTCATGCTGATCAATATCGAGCAAAGCTTCAATCGTATCTGGGATGTGGCAGAGTTGCGCAAGGGCATTTCCAGTTTTCTGCTCTACTGGAGTGTGCTGAGCCTGAGCCCCTTGCTTCTGGGCCTTGGATTTGCCATCAGTTCCTATGTCACGTCCCTGACATTGTTTGAACGATTTGCTGAAGTGTCAGAGAACGTTAGTGCCCGCACGCTGGTGCTGGGAATATTCCCGACGATCCTGACGACCTCTGCCTTCACCCTGTTATATGTTGCCGTACCTAATTGTGGTGTACGCCTGAAACATGCCCTGATTGGCGGCCTGGTTGTTGCCCTGTTGTTTATTGTCGTCAAGTGGGTGTTTGCCAAGTTTATTACCATGGCCAGCTATGAGCTGGTTTATGGCACTTTTGCGGTAATGCCTATCTTCCTGATGTGGGTTTTCCTGTGCTGGGTGGTTATTTTGCTGGGAGCCAATCTCGTCAGGGCAATCCCCATATACCGCCTGAGAATTATTACCAAGCAGGTGCATCCCACGTTGTTGACCCTGGGTTTGCTCAACAAGTTCTGGCATCACCACCTGGAGGGGACGACGGTGAATATCCGGGAATTGCTCGAGCACGACTGGGCTTTCCAGAATGACTTGCTCGGTCGTTGTATGAGCCTGCTGCAGGAGCGCCGTATCATCAGGAACTGTGGAGAAGGCGAATATATTCTCAATCGTGACCTGGACAGCCTGAGCCTGTGGGACCTGCAGTCCTCACTGCCCTGGGGCATGCCGGAAACGAAAGACCTGGAGGGGGATATACCGGAACCGGTATCGGGCCATTTACCTGACTTTGACACCTTGCGTGCGAATTTCGAGGAAGTGGAAAAGCTTTCGGCATCCACCTTCGCCGAGAGTCTTTCCGATTACTTCAAACGGGGCCAGAAGGGCAGCCAACAGGCTTCCTAGTTAATGACGACCCTGTCCCTGATGTAGGTGACAATCTGGTCTACCGGCACATCGACAGAGTCTTCTTCACCCCGTTTCTTGTACTCCACCTGGCCATTCTCCAGTCCCCGGTCTGAAACGACCAGGCGATGGGGGATGCCGATGAGCTCCATGTCCGCGAACTTTTTACCCGGGCTGGTTTTCTTGTCACGATCATCCAGCAGGACATCCAGTCCGGCAGCCTGTAATTCAGCATAAAGGGACTCACTGATTTCAGTGACCTTTTCAGACTTGTGGGCATTCAGTGGAATGATCACGACATGGAACGGGGCAATGTTATCCGGCCAGATAATGCCCTGGTCGTCGTGACACTGCTCGATAGCGGCAGCCACGATTCGGCTCACACCAATGCCATAGCAACCCATTTCCATAATGGCGCTTTTACCATTTTCATCCAGCACGGTGGCGTTCATAGCCTTGCTGTACTTGTTGCCCAGCTGGAAAATATGCCCGACTTCGATGCCGCGCTTGATGGACAATGTGCCGTTGCCGTCAGGACTGGCATCACCTTCTACCACGTTGCGCAAATCTGCAACGCTGTCGATACGCGCATCGCGTTCCCAGTTCACGCCGGTAAAGTGGTGACCGTCCTTGTTGGCGCCGCAGACAAAGTCGGACAGCACGGCGGCATCCCGGTCGACGATGACTCGAACAGGAGCATTGACTGGTCCAATGGAGCCCGGTTCACAGGACAGGGCGCTGGAAATCTGCTCATCGGTGGCAAAGGCCAGGGGAGAGGCCACACCCTTTATTTTGCCTGCCTTGATTTCATTGAGCTGGTGGTCTCCGCGCAGGACCAGGGCGACCAGGGTGTCAGTGTCATCTTCGCTGTCGCCCAGGACAATCAGGGTTTTAACCGTCCTGTCTGTAGACACCCCGAGAAAACTGCTGGCATCCTCGATAGTGCGTACATCGGGGGTTGGCACTTCAGTCAGCTTTTCAGCCGGAGCGGCACGTTCGTGCTGCGGCGCCCGGGCGCTGGCCATTTCCAGGTTGGCGGCGTATTCGCCCTGGTCACTGAATACAATCTCGTCTTCACCCGAGTCTGCCAGGACGTGAAACTCGTGGGACTGGTTACCGCCGATATTGCCGGAATCGGCAACAACCGCCCGGAAACTGAAACCAAAACGGGTAAAGATCCTGCTGTAGGTGTCGTACATGAGCTGATAGGTCTCATCCAGTGATTCCTGGTTGAGATGGAAAGAGTAGGCATCCTTCATGATGAATTCACGCGAGCGCATGACGCCGAAACGCGGGCGCCGTTCGTCGCGGAACTTGGTCTGAATCTGGTAAATATTCATCGGCAGTTGTTTGTAACTGCTGATTTCGTTGCGCACGATATCGGTAATAACTTCTTCGTGAGTGGGGCCCAGGCAGAAGTCACGCTGATGACGGTCCTTCAGGCGTTGCAGTTCATCACCCATGACATCCCAGCGGCCTGATTCCTGCCAGAGTTCGGCAGGCTGCACGACGGGCATCGAAACCTCAAGGGCACCGGCGGCATCCATTTCTTCACGAATGATGCGGGACACCTTGTGCAACACGCGCAGGCCCACAGGCAGCCAGTTGTACAGGCCTGCAGCCAGCTTGCGGATCATGCCTGCCTTGAGCATGAGCTGGTGGCTGATCACAACAGCGTCAGCAGGGGTTTCCTTGGTTGTAGCAATCAGGTATCGGGATGTGCGCATAGGGTTCTAATTCTATTGTAATGGCGGTTTTGCCTGTTAAGGCCATTATGGACAGGCCAGTAACAGAAAAGCAGCCCTGAGGCTGCTTTTCATGGTTTGCTGCCGACAGCTGTATTGTACAACGCTGCCTGCGGCGACTTGCTACTTCTCAATCAATGATCAGAGTGCAAATTCTTTCAGCTTCTTCAGCGGCAGAACCTTGACGCGTGTAGTTGCCGGTTTCTTGGGAATATCCATGAACTCGCCTGGACGGAAGGGGTTCGGAACATTCTTGCGGGCCGGGCGTGCAGGGCGTTTTACAGCCTTGATTTTCAGCAGACCGGGAAGAGTGAACTCACCAACGCCTCTTTTCTTGATATGGCGTTCGATCAGGGTATCCAGTTCGTCCAGAACAGAAGATACCTGCTTGCGTGTCAGGCCGGTATTTTCAGAGATGGTGTTGAGGATCTGGGTTTTGGTGTATTTATCCTGGATTGCTGATGCGTTCTTTTTTGCGGGTGCTTTTTTAGCAGCAGGTTTTTTTGCAGCCATACTTTGTTCTCTCTTAGGTTCGCGTTTACTGGTTATTGTTACCCCGGCAGAGCCGGGAACTTCGGTTAATTACAGTGCGATACGCAGCGATTGTTTTTTAATTTCTTGTTCAATGCATTGCAAACCCGTTTATTTCTGCGAATTATTTTTCTCATTTTCTGCAGTCAACGGGATGAAAAACATCAAAGTCGGAAGCTTAAAATTTACTGGTATTCAGTGCAGATTATTATCCGGAAATATCGTACTGAACGAGGTGCTATTTATAGCGGAATCACTCTAGACGGGCAAGGGCTTTCTGCGAACTTTTGCCTATTTCACGGCAAAAACCGGGTAAAATTTTCCTGATTAAATTTCACGGGAAAAATGCACTTGGAAAATCAGGAATCGGCACCATTTTGGCACAGCGTCAAAACGCTTCTCCCGAAGTGTCGGAACGTAAATCAGCCGCTGATTAATAATGCCAGATGAAACCGAATTGAGTTACAATACGCGGTTTTTTGTGGCTCGATTCAGAGGTTCCTCAACCTGTGGGTATTGTGAGTAAAAGAATATGCCTATATACGAATATCGCTGTGAGTCATGCGGGCAGGAACTTGAAAAGATCCAGAAGTTCAGTGATCCGGTACTAACGGATTGTCCCGCCTGCGGAAAATCCACTTTGAAAAAACTGGTTTCGGCCAGCAGCTTCAGGCTAAAGGGTTCAGGTTGGTATGAAACCGACTTCAAGAACAAGAAAAAGCCTGTTGATGGCAGTAAAGGTGGTGACAAAGGTAAAACGGAGAAAGCCGGCAATTCCGATAAAAGTAGTAGCAAGACGTCTGCTGCCGGGTCTTCAGGTACCGATTGAACAATATCCGGTCATAGCCATACTTATTTGTTGCCGGCTATGATCGCCAGTCATATATAAAGCAGTAACAAGCACCGAAAACAGGACACATTATGCGTACTCATTATTGTGGTGAGTTGAACGAAAGCCACATAGACCAGACCATTTCCCTTTGCGGGTGGGTTCACCGACGTCGCGACCATGGCGGCGTCATTTTTCTCGACCTGCGTGACAGGGACGGCATTACCCAGGTGGTCTACGACCCGGATACGGTAGAAAGCTTCGCCACCGCAGAGCAGGTGCGTAACGAATTTGTGGTCAGGGTCCAGGGCAGGGTGCGTGCGCGTCCGGCAGGTACGGAAAACAGTGACATGTCGACCGGTAAAATCGAGGTGCTGGGCAAGGAGCTGGAAATTCTCAATGCTGCTGACACACCGCCGTTCCAGCTGGACGAACATACCGCAGTGTCCGAGGATGTGAGACTGCGTAACCGCTTCATTGATTTGCGTCGACCGGAAATGCTTAATCGCATGCGCATGCGTTCCCGCATCAGCAGCAGTGTCAGGCGCTACCTGGATGATCATGGTTTCCTGGATATTGAAACGCCGATCCTTACCCGTGCAACACCTGAGGGAGCCAGGGACTACCTGGTACCCAGCCGCACCCATCCGGGTGAATTCTTTGCCCTGCCGCAGTCGCCCCAGTTGTTCAAGCAGCTGCTGATGGTGTCCGGCATGGACCGTTATTACCAGATTGCCAAGTGTTTCCGTGACGAGGACCTTCGCGCTGATCGCCAGCCGGAGTTTACCCAGATCGATATCGAAACCTCCTTCCTGGATGAAGACGAGATCATGGCCATTTCGGAAAACATGATCCGTGAGATCTTCAAAACCCACCTGGATGTCGACCTGCCAGAATTTCCCCGCATGACCCATGAAGAAGCCGTCAGGCGCTTTGGTATTGACCGCCCGGACCTGCGCATACCCCTGGAACTGGTGGATATTGCCGACCTGATGAAAGACGTGGAATTCAAGGTGTTCAATGCACCGGCCAATGACCCGGCCAGCCGGGTCGTGGTACTCAAGGTTACCGGCGGTGGTGAACTCAGTCGCAAGCAAATTGACGATTACACGGATTTTGTCGGTATTTATGGTGCCCGCGGCCTCGCTTGGATCAAGGTGAACGACATCAATGCCGGCCTGGACGGGCTGCAGTCGCCGATCCTGAAATTCATGCCAGAGGACGTGGTGAACAATGTGCTGGAGCGCAGCGGTGCGGCGACAGGGGATATCCTGTTTTTTGGTGCCGACAAGGCCGGTATCGTGAACGAAGCGATGGGCGCGCTGCGTGTTCGGGTCGGTATCGACCTGGATATGCTGCAAAGTGAATGGGCCCCCTTGTGGGTTGTCGATTTCCCGATGTTCGATTATGACGACAAGGAAGACAGCTACAATTCCGTGCACCATCCTTTTACTTCGCCGTCATGTACACCGAAAGAACTCGAAGCCAATCCAGGCCAGGCCCTGTCACGGGCCTATGACATGGTCATGAATGGCACCGAGCTGGGCGGTGGCTCCATCCGTATCAACAAGGCAGATATGCAGCAGGCTGTTTTCAGGGTGCTGGGTATCGGCCCGGAAGAAGCCGAGGAAAAATTCGGCTTCCTGCTTAATGCCCTGCGCTATGGCTGTCCTCCCCATGGCGGTATTGCCTTTGGCCTGGATCGCCTGGTCATGATGATGACCGGATCGCAATCCATTCGTGATGTGATTGCCTTCCCCAAAACACAGTCTGCCAGTTGCCTGCTCACCGATGCTCCCGGTACAGTCAACAACCAGCAGTTGCGTGAACTGAATATACGGTTGCGCGAACAGCCTAAAAAAGACGAGCAGGCAAGCGACGGTTCAGCAGGGTCTGCGGACTCTTCAGGAGCAGCTTGATTCAGGGACACGGGAGATTTGTTTCCCATCCATCCTTTGGTTAGGGTATAGCGACACCTTTCAGGCAAACCAGCGCTTAACGAGGAGAACTATGGCAGGCCACAGTAAATGGGCGAATATCAAGCACCGCAAGGCAGGGCAGGACGCCAAGCGCGGCAAGATTTTTACCAAGATCATCCGCGAGCTGACCGTCGCGGCACGCCAGGGTGGCGGCAATATAGCCGACAACCCGAAATTGCGCAGCGTGGTGGACAAGGCGCTCAGCGCCAACATGACCAAGGATACGATCGAGCGTGCCATCGAACGCGGTGCGGGCACCGCTGAAAACGATAACCTGGAAGAGCTGATTTACGAAGGGTATGGTCCCAACGGCGTTGCCATCCTGCTGGAGACATTGACTGACAACAAGAATCGCACCGTGGCAGAAGTCAGGCACGGATTCTCCAAGTTTGGCGGCAACCTGGGATCCAACGGCTCTGTGGCCTACCTGTTTAACAGGACTGGCGTGATTTCCTATGACAAGGGGGTCGATGAGCTGAAACTGATGGAAGTGGCGCTGGAAGCCGGCGCCGAGGATATCGTGAACAATAGTGACGGTTCGGTCGATGTTCATACCGCCTTTGAAAATTTCGGTGCGGTCAAGGATGCCCTGGACAATGCCGGGCTGAAATCCTCCAATGCCGAGGTCACCATGCTGGCCAGCACGGAAGTGGACCTGGACTTTGAAAGTGCTGAAAAACTGATGCGCCTGGTAGAGCAACTGGAAGATCTCGATGATGTCCAGAATGTCTATTCCAATGCCAATTTCTCCGATGAGGTCATGCAGCAACTGAATGAGGCATCCTGACCCCATCCTGCTTTATAATGACAGGACACTACACTCCAGCGTGCCGGTCAGGCGCGCCTACCAGGAGAGGGGAACAGGCTGAATAATGAGTGTCATTCTTGGGATTGACCCCGGTTCGCGCGTTTGCGGTTATGGCCTGATCAGGGCACGGGGCAACTCCCTCGAATATTTGTCCAGCGGGGTCATTCGCATGGGCACCATTTCCTTTCCGGAACGTCTTCACACCATCTTCACTGACTTGTCCGAGATTATCACCGAGTACCAGCCCGATGCTGCCGCCGTGGAAGAAGTCTTCATGGGCAAGAATGCCTCATCGGCATTGAAGCTGGGCCAGGCCAGGGGGGCTGCCATTGTCGCCTGTACCCATCACAAGGTACCGGTAGCAGAATATGCAGCCCGAAGGGTCAAGCAGGCCCTGGTGGGCAAGGGGCAGGCGGAAAAAGCGCAGGTACAGCAAATGATCAAGTCGGTGCTGGGCTTGTCCAAGGTGCCGCCGGAAGATGCCGCGGACGCGCTGGCAGTAGCCTTTTGCCATGCCAATACAGAAAACACGTTGATCAGAATGGCCGGGGCCAGGTCCGGGCGCCGTGGCAGGCTCCAGGTTCGCTGAGTCGGCCGGGAATACCAGAGGAATATCGTAAAAACATGATAGGCAGGATTACTGGGGTATTACTTGAGAAGGACAATCAACAGGCCTTGATTGACGTCCAGGGTGTGGCTTATGAAGTCGATGTGCCCCTGAGCACGTTTTTCGGCCTGCCGCAGCCGGGTGAGCCGGTCACGTTGTTTACCCATTTTGTTGTGCGCGAGGATGCCCAGCTGCTGTTCGGTTTCCTGGAAGGCCAGGAAAGGGCGCTGTTTCGCATCCTGATCCGGATCAATGGTGTCGGGCCCAGGCTTGCTCTGGCCATGTTGTCCGGTATGGAAGTGGCCGATTTTGTTCGTTGCGTCCAGCAGGATGACGTCAATGCCCTGGTCAAGCTCCCCGGTATCGGTAAAAAGACGGCCGAGCGCCTCATCATCGAGGTCAAGGACAAGCTCACGGAATGGGATGACCAGCCTGTCAGTCCGTCTGGCGAGCCTGCACAAGCAGGCAGCAAGAATGGCAGCCTCGAGGAAGCCGAAACTGCCCTGATCAACCTGGGTTACAAACCGCAGGATGCGGGCAAGGCGGTAGTCTCCGCTGCAAAAATACTTGAAGAATCAGGGCAGGTGCCTGATAGTGAAAGCCTGATCAGGACAGCCCTGAGAAATATGTCCTGATGAGACCGGTTACCTGATGCGAGAAGAAGACAGAATCATTTCAGCCAGCGACAAATCCGTGGATGAATTCCAGGATAACGCTATCCGTCCCGCCAAGCTCAAGGACTATATCGGCCAGCAGACTGTCAAGGACCAGATGGACATCTTCATCAGTGCTGCCCGTAAACGTGGTGAGGCACTGGACCATGTGCTGGTGTTCGGGCCGCCCGGCCTGGGCAAGACCACGCTGTCCCATATCATTGCCAATGAAATGGGTGTATCCATGAAAAGCACCGCCGGTCCGGTTCTGGAAAAGGCCGGTGATCTTGCTGCCATGCTGACCAACCTGGAACAGGGTGATGTCCTGTTTATCGATGAAATTCACAGGCTGAACCCGGCTATCGAGGAAATCCTTTATCCGGCGATGGAAGATTACCAACTCGATATCATGATCGGGGAAGGACCCTCCGCCCGTTCACTGAAACTCGAGTTACCGCCGTTTACTCTGGTAGGTGCGACCACCCGGGCAGGACTGCTGACCTCACCCTTGCGTGACCGCTTTGGTATCGTGCAGCGTCTTGAGTTTTATTCCATGAATGAGCTGGCCGATATTGTGAAACGTTCGGCGGCAATCATGGAAATAGAAAGCGATGATAAGGGCGCCGTTGAAATTGCCCGCCGTTCACGCGGAACTCCACGAATTGCAAACCGTCTATTACGTAGGGTGCGTGACTTTGCCCAGGTAAAAGCAGACGGCATCATTACCGGTGACATAGCGGCCACGGCGCTGGATATGCTCAGTATCGACAAAAACGGGTTTGATCACATGGACCGCCGGTTGCTGATGACCATGATAGAAAAATTTGATGGCGGACCGGTGGGCATCGACAGTATTGCTGCGGCAATCAGTGAAGAGCGGGGCACCGTGGAAGATATCCTGGAGCCCTACCTGATACAGCAGGGTTTTATCCAGCGCACTCCAAGGGGAAGAGTCGTCACCCAGTTTGCCTATCGTCACTTCGGCCTGAACCCGAAAGCGGCGCCGGCGGACCTGTTTGACGTGCCCGAGCCCGGCAGTGATGGCAAGGCATGAGTGACTGATTGTGTAATTCGCAATCAGTTTGACGTTTTATCAAGAGGTAGCAAATGAATGAATCGCTGAGTTTATGGAACCTGATCATCAGTGCAAGCTGGCTTGCCCAGCTGGTAATGCTCAGCCTGTTCCTGATTTCGATCATGTCCTGGATCATTATCGTCCAGAAATGGATCATCCTGAGTGATGCGGAAAAAGAAGTGTTCAATTTTGAAAAACGGTTCTGGTCAGGTATGGACCTGAGTCAGCTGTACCGCGACGGTACCAGCAAGCAGAAAAACACCAGTGTGATCGGCATGGAAAACCTGTTTCGCTCCGGTTTCAAGGAGTTCACCCGTTTGCGCCAGCAACCCGGCATTGATTCCGATGCCGTGATGGAAGGCTCCCAGCGCGCCATGCGTGTTGCCATGGCACGGGAAGAGAAAGTCCTGGAGCGGCATCTGCCGATATTATCCACCGTGGCCTCGGTATCCGTTTACCTGGGCCTGTTTGGAACCGTGTGGGGCATCATGAACACCTTCGTCAGCCTGGCCAACCAGAGCCAGGCCAGCCTGGCGGTTGTGGCACCCGGTATTGCCGATGCCCTGCTGGCCACCGAAATGGGGCTGTTTGCCGCGATTCCTGCCGCTATTGCCTATAACCGCTATGCCTCGAAAGTGGATTCTGTCATGCACAGCTACATGACGTTTACCGATGAATTTTCCAGCATCCTGCACCGTCAGGCCCATACCAGAAGGGTGCAGGAGTAAATTCCATGGACAACAGGCCACGCCGACGCAAACAGATGGCAGAAATCAATGTCGTTCCCCTGATCGACGTGATGCTGGTATTGCTGATTGTTTTCATGATTACAGCACCCCTGATTACCCAGGGCATCAAGGTGGACCTGCCGCAGGCTGATGCCGAACCGGTGGAAAACAGCGACGAGGTGACGCTGGTGGTGTCCATCAATGAAGAGGGCAATTACTTCATCAGCTTGGGGGCAGAGGACAATCCCGAGCCGGTGGCCCTGGAAAGTATCCAGGAGGATGTCACCAAGATTTTGAACCAGAACCCGGGTGTGCCGGTCTTTGTTGAAGGCGATGGTTCAATCAGTTATGAGCTGGTGACAGCACTTCTTTCTACCCTGGGCAGTGCCGGCGCCCAGAATGTCAGGCTGATTACCCAGCCGCCATCAGCGGATAATTGATGCCAGGGCAGTGCAGACAAGCGCATGAGTAAATTCAGACCAATGGCCATTTTGCTGAAATTCGAGGGTTATCCCCCGGCAGTCGTGGCTTCCGTGCTCATGCATCTGGTTTTGTTGTTATTCGTCCTGGGCCGGAATGTGAGCCCATCGGATTATGTCACTATTGAAGACCCGGTCATCGTGACGGCTACCGCCGTGGATGTGAATCCCCAGCGCCTGCGCCGGCTGGAACGCATTGAGCAGGAGGAGGCAGCTGCTGCACAGCGACGCCAGCAGGAACAGGAACGTGCCAGGCGCGAGCAGGAGCAGCGGGAAAGACAGGTACGAGAAGCCCGGCAGGCCCGGGAGCAGGCCGAAGCCGAACAGCGTCGGCAGGCAGAAGCCGAGCGGCAACGCCTGGCCGAGGCCGAAGCAGAAAGACAGCGACAGGCTGAAGATGCTCGCAGGCGTGCCGCCGAGGCCGCAGCCGAAGAACAGCGTCGGGAACAGCAACGCCTGGCCCAGGAACAGGCTGCACGCGAAGCCCAGGCCAACCAGCTGGCCAGTGAAAACATGGTAGTGGCTGAATATGCCTCCATCATCAAGCGCATTATCAGCCAGAACTGGCAGATTCCCCCCGGTGCCCGCAATGGTATGGTGGCAACCGTGGAGCTGCGCCTGGTGCCAACGGGTGAAGTGGTAGGGACAACTATCATACAATCCAGCGGAGACGCGGTATTTGACCGTTCCGTTATGCAGGCCGTGGCCAGGGCTGATCGCTTTCCGGAATTGCAGGACCTTGATAGAGGTCTGTTTGACCGGAATTTCAGAACCTTTACATTAGTATTCAGACCAGAGGATTTATTGCGATGAAAGACAAGGCAAGGACATTATTCCGGACATTTATGCTGGCTCCTGCCTTGTTGGCAACCATGCTGGTGTCTGCCGTTGCCCACGCCCAGTTGCAGATTGTCATTACCCAGGGTGTTGATAATCCGGTCGATATCGCCATTGTCCCGTTTGAATGGACCGGCTTTGGCCAGTTACCGGAGAGCGTGACCGGCATAATCAACGCCAATTTGCGCAACAGCGGCGAGTTTGCCCCGATTGCCGAGGAAAACATGCTCAGCACGCCCCATGAGGAAAACGAGGTGTTTTTCCGGGACTGGCGCTTTTTAAGTGCGGATTACCTGCTGGTAGGTAAGATCACGGAAACCAGCGGTGGTGCTCTCCAGGTGCAGTATGAATTCTTCGATGTCCTGAGTGAGCAGCGCCTGCTGGGTGAAGTGCTTACTGCCAGCCGCACCCAGCTTCGGGATGTGGCCCACAAGATCAGTGACAAGATTTTCGAGGAAGTCACCGGCGTCAGGGGCGCATTCTCCACCAAGCTACTTTATATCACATCACAGGATGTCGGGCCGGACCTGACCAACTACCAGTTAAACCTGTCCGATGCCGATGGCGGACGCCCCCAGGTGCTGCTGACCTCCCAGGAACCGATCATGTCACCTTCCTGGGCCCCGGATGGCAGCCGCATTGCCTATGTGTCATTTGAATCAACCCGGCCCCGTATCTATATCCAGGAGTTGAGTTCCGGTAATCGCCAGCAAGTGACAGACTTTCCCGGTATCAACAGCTCTCCGGTTTTTTCACCTGATGGGTCAAAATTGGCCATGGTGCTCTCCAAGGACGGTAACCCGGATATCTACGTGCTTGACCTGCGAACCCGCGACCTGAGAAGGATTACCAACCATTTTGCCATTGATACCGAACCAAGCTGGACGCCGGATGGCCAGTCCCTGATTTTTACCTCGGAGCGGGGTGGCAACAGCCGGCCCCAGATCTACCAGGTAGACCTGGATAGTGGCTGGGTCGAAAGGCTGACATTCCAGGGCACCTACAATTCCAAGGGGGCGATGCTGCCTGACGGGTCAAACCTGCTCATGGTGCACCGGGAAAACACCCAGGATGAATATCACCTGGCCATACAGAATATTGATCGTGGCACCATTCGTGTGCTGACCACTACCTCCCTGGACGAATCGCCGAGTGTGGCGCCCAATGCCAGCATGGTGATCTATGCCTCCAAGGCCGGAAACCGCGGAATTCTTAACGCCGTGTCCATTGACGGTCGTGTAAAATTCCAGCTACCATCGAATCAGGGTGATGTCAGAGAGCCTGCGTGGTCCCCATTTTTTGATTAATTGCACAATATCGTTAAAAGATGTTGTTATAGTGGGAAAAATTTAAGAAAATTAGAGTGCTTAACCCCCAGCAGTTGAACGCATAGTGAAAAAAGGAGTAGGTATGCAAACTCAGAACGTATTCAAATTCGGTATGGCTGTCATCCTGACATTGACCCTGGCGGCCTGTGCATCCAGCGATACTGAAGAAATGCCCGACGAAGACATGGGGGGATCAGACTCCTCATCCATGGGCAGCAACTCCGGTTCAGCCCAGACTTCCGGGGCCGATAGCAACGGACTGACTCGCGCACAACAAATGGAGCGTGACAACGCCTTGGCGACGACTGTTTTCTATTTTGAGTTTGACCGCTCCGACCTGAGCGCAGAAGCCCGCTCAGCGCTGGTACATCATGCCAACTACCTCAAGGACAATCCTTCAGCGCGTTATCGCCTGGAAGGTCATGCCGATGAGCGTGGCACGCGTGAGTACAACCTGGCCCTTGGTGAGCGTCGTGCCCAGGCCATCGAGCGTTACCTGCAGGTACAGGGGGTTTCTTCCAACCAGCTTGAAACCATCAGCTACGGTGAGGAAAATCCGGTTGATCGCGGTACCACAGAAGCCGCTTACGCCAGAAACCGCCGGGTTGAAATTCACTAGAATCGATCTGAACGAAAACTAAGCCGGGTTCGCCCGGCTTATTTTTTTCTGGAACGCGAATATGGGAATCCACAATCTACGCAGCAAAACCCTGTCAGCAACGGCAATGATCCTTTGCCTGTCAGGAACCTGCCACCAGGTTCTTGCCCAGGCTGAAGTGGTCGATGCCGGCAGTTCACGCAATAGCGCGGCCAGCACCCAACCCGCTGGAGGCAACAATTCCCAGAACGAGATCATGGTCGAGATGTACCTGCGCCTTGAAGCCCTGCAAAATGAAATCCAGAACCTCAGGGGCCTGGTAGAAGAGCAGTCCTACGAGATCCGGCGCATGCAAACAGAACAGCGTGATCGTTACCTGGACACCGACTCCCGGCTCAGTGAGCTGTTTTCCTACCATTCCGGCCAACAGCCTCCCCAGGGCGCGGTTAATGCCGGCAACCAGACAACGCCGGCAACAGGTGCAGGCAATACTCCTGTTCCACAGCAGCCTGGCCTGGCCGTGCCGGGCAATACTGCTTCGGTGAATCCCGAGGGTGTGACAACAACGGGTGTTCAAACAGGTGCTGCGCCGGCAAGCCCCATGAATGAGCAGGAACTGTATCGCCTGGCCTTGAACCAGTTGCTGGAAGAAGAGAATTTCCAGGATTCCGCCAACCTGTTCCAGCAATACATTGATACCTACCCCCAGGGGCGCTACCTGACCAATTCCTTGTACTGGCAGGGTGCAGCGTTGCACCTGCTGGAAAATTACACCCAGTCCATCTCTGTCCTGCAACGCCTGCTGGATGAATTTCCCCAGGACCCCAAGGCACCAACGGCGATGCTGAGGCTGGGCACCGTGTTCAATGAAATGGGGAACAGGGCGCGAGCCGTGGAATACTGGACACGGATCAGCCAGGTTTATCCCACCAGCACTTCCGAGATTGAGCTGGCCAACGAATACCTGAACGGATCCGGTCGCTGATTACAGACTGACCGTGGCACATTCCTGATGAGCGCAACGACGCTGCGTATTACCGAGATATTTTATTCCCTGCAGGGAGAAGCCCGTACTGTTGGTTGTCCCACGGTATTTGTGCGCCTGACCGGTTGCCCCCTGCGTTGCCAGTACTGCGATACAGCCTATGCTTTCAGTGGCGGTGTCATCTATGACCTGGAGCAGGTGATTCAGGAGGTCAAAGGCTACAAAACCCGTTACGTGACGGTAACCGGTGGTGAGCCACTGGCGCAGGTCAATTGCATACCTCTACTGACGGCACTCTGTGACCTGGGGTATGAAGTCTCCCTGGAAACAGCCGGTGCCATGGATGTCAGTAAGGTCGATGCCAGGGTCGTCAAGGTCATGGACCTGAAAACCCCTGGTTCCCTGGAAATGGACAGAAACCTGGAAAGCAATATCGGGTATCTCAATGCCCACGACCAGGTGAAGTTTGTCATTTGCAATCATGAGGACTACCTGTGGGCGAGAGCCAGGGTGGAAGAATATGATCTCGGGAAAAAGGTGGCAGATGTCCTTTTTTCGCCAAGCAATGAGGAACTGGAGGCCAGTGAACTGGCCGAATGGATACTGGCAGACCAGCTCAATGTCAGAATGCAGGTACAACTTCACAAGTACCTGTGGGGCAACAGGCCGGGACACTGAACATGGGTAGCAAACGAACAGGAAAAGCCGTTGTGCTGCTCTCCGGTGGACTGGATTCAGCCACCTGCCTGGCCATTGCCATGGACCAGGGTTTCGAGTGTTATGGTCTCAGCTTTGATTACGGACAGCGTCACCGCAGCGAACTGGAAGCAGCCGCCAGGCTTGCTGATGCGGCAGGCCTGGCTGATTACAAGGTGATTCCGGTGGATATGCGTGGAATCGGCAGCTCAGCGCTGACCGATGAGTCCATTGCGGTGCCTGAACAGGCCGGTGAGGGAATTCCGGTCACCTACGTGCCAGCACGCAATACCGTCTTTCTTGCCTATGCCCTGGGCTGGGCTGAGGTCCTGGAGGCTGATTCCATTTTTATCGGCGTTAATGCACTGGATTATTCCGGTTACCCGGATTGCCGGCCCGATTTCATCAGTGCCTTCCAGACCCTGGCGAATTTGGCCACCAAGCGCGGTGTGGAAGGGAATATTATCGAGGTGGAAACCCCGCTGATTCACCTGACCAAGGCGGAAATCATCAGTAAAGGGACCGCATTGGGGGTGGATTACAGCAAAACCGTGTCCTGTTACCAGGCAGATGCCAGGGGCAGGGCATGCGGGCGATGTGACAGCTGCCGGCTACGCAAAAAAGGCTTTATGGATGCCGGCGTTGAAGATGTGACGGTGTATGTGTGAGGATGATTTGGTGAGCGGGACTGGATAAGGTAAAAAACGTCAAAAA
>CAZROW010000035.1:22934-31010 GCA_964601805.1 uncultured Enterobacteriaceae bacterium | reverse complement strand
GGATACCAGAAAGGTAAGTGTTTCTATTGTTTCTCCGATATTTACATCGAGGATAGTAGTCGTTATGAATATCCAGATGTCGATCATTTTTTCCCTCATACACTCAAGCAGCACGGCTTTGATGTCATTATAGACGGCGTGTGGAACCTGGTTCTTTCTTGCAAAGATTGCAATCGAGGTGAAGGTGGAAAATTTGCAAGTGTGCCAACTATCAGGTTACTTGAACGACTACACAGAAGAAATGAGTTTCTTATATCCAGTCATCACCCTTTACGAGAAACACTCATTTTGCAAACCGGCTCATCTGAATCAGATAGAAAAAGTTTTTTGAATTCTTTCCACGAGAAAGCATGGGCTAATTTGATCCATACATGGGAAGTTGAAGAGAAAGATGAACCCTACTTTTAACAACAAAAATCATTGGCGTGAATCAAAGGGGTGAGAACCACTTGATCCCTCAAGCCGATAGAAACATCCATCAACCGGGCTCCCTGCTTCCAATTCAGCCAAATCGAAATCTCCTCCCTTATCGCTTGTGACAACCTGAATACCTGTTCATTCGGCTAACAGGTATTCAAATGACTACAAACAACAAATCCCGCATGGAGCATGACCTCCTTGGTGACGAGGAAGTGCCCTTCGATGCCTATTACGGCATTCGAACCCAGCGCGCTGTCCAGAATTTCCAGATCACCGGTGTTCCCATCAGTCACCACCCCCAATTGATCATTGCGCTGGCTTACGTCAAGCAAGCTTGTGCCAGGGCCAATGCTGATCTTGGCCTGCTCGATCAGGCCAAATGCCAGGCCATCAGTGCCGCCTGCCAGGAAATTATTGGCGGGGATTTGCATGAGCATTTCGTGGTCGATCTGATCCAGGGTGATGCCGGCACGTCCACCAACATGAATGCCAATGAAGTCATCACCAACCGGGCCCTAGAATTAATGGGGTATAAAAAAGGCGAATACCAGTATTTACACCCCAACAACGATGTGAATATGTCCCAGTCCACCAATGATGTGTACCCCACTGCTGCCCGTTTGGCCGTTATTCTGGGTGATGATCCTCTGATTACAGCTGTCGCCGAATTGCAGCTTGCCCTGGAAGATAAGGGCCGGGAGTTTTCTGACATTCTCAAAATGGGCCGTACTCAATTACAGGATGCTGTTCCCATGACGCTTGGGCAGGAATTTCTTGGCTGGGCCTATACGTTAAGTGAAGACATCGCGCGAATGGGTGAAATGGCAAACCTGTTCAGGGAAGTTAACCTGGGCGGCACTGCCATTGGTACTGGTATCAATACCCACCCGCATTACGCCGAACTCGCCGTCAAACACCTGGCCCAGGATACCGGCATAGATTTTGTTCTGGCAGAAAACCTGGTGGAAGCCACATCAGACGTGGGTGCTTTTGTCATGTTTTCCAGCATGTTGAAACGCATGGCGACCAAGCTGTCCAAAATTGCGAATGATCTGCGCCTGCTGTCCAGTGGGCCTCGCACCGGGATGAATGAAATTAATCTTCCCGCCATGCAGCCCGGATCTTCCATCATGCCAGGTAAAGTCAATCCGGTAATTCCAGAGGCAATGAACCAGGCCGCTTTCCAGGTGATTGCCAATGATTTCGCGGTAACGATGGCTGCCGAAGGCGGGCAACTTCAGTTGAATCCGTTTGAACCCCTCATTATCCATAACCTGATGGGCTCCATCCGCATGTTAACTTCGGCCATTACCATGCTCAGGGAACGTTGTATCACCGGTATAACAGCCAATGTCGATCTCTGTGAAAATAACGTGCAGAACAGCATTGGGGTTATCACGGTATTCACGCCCTACATCGGGTATGAAAATGCGTCCGATATCGCGCGCAAAGCGCTGGTAACCGGCAGCGGGGTGATGGAGCTTATTGAGCAGGAAGGCCTGCTGACCAGGGTCCGGATTACGGAAATAATGAGCCGGGATAACCTGACCGGCCCAAGCGCCATAATGCCTGGCCCTGTGATGAATGAAATAGACCGTGGCCAAACGCACCTGGTGAAACCTGACTAGCCCCTGCGCTACGCATAAGCAAAGGGGGCACGGTTATTTTAGATCAAATGACCCTGCACCCTTTGCCATATACTTTGATTTGCTGCTTTAGCAAGACTGAACCCAAGGAGATCCCATGTCCCTGACCAAACGACAACGACTGATCCGTTTCCTGGAATTTATGGTGATCGGCGTGGCGATGGGCCTCGTCGAGGACTTGCTGGCGATTGTGCTGGCAACGGACGCCGAACTTGAGCCGCAAGTCATCCTGATCGTGCTCCTGGTTTCTATCCCCTTCGCTGCCCTGAGCGAACTGATTGTCGATCACCCGCGTTTCTGGGAGAAGCTCATGCCGCGACACTGGTTTCCCCGTCACTGGGTGGAGCCTCGAACAGTCAAAATATCAAAGGGATCAGAGCCACTTGATCCCGAATGAACTATAAAGCTGTATACATTTGCTCATCAGGCGTATCGTGGCAAAAAAAGAAGCTATTGCCTGGAGCTAGCCATGTCGACACTTGCCACCCACTATTCCGCCAACGATATCGAAACCCGCCTGCTTGACGGCATTCGCGCCGCCGGGCTCGACCCGGACCGCCGCCAATGCCACGCCGGCCAAGGCGGGTGCGCTTGGGCTGTTCGTGTTCGTGGACAACCTCGGCGAAAAAGCCACCAACGCACGCCTGTGTCTTGAACAGGGACAGGTGCGCCTGGTCAGGGGCATCTTCCGGCGCCGCTGAAAAAGCTGCCTGAAGAAAAGCACTGTTGGTTATCCGCCCCGGCATTCCTATAATGGCGAACACCAACCTCATTGGGAAAGCCTTCCTGTGATGGTTAATCCCTGACCCCATACTGACCTGCTCTATCCATGGACGCCGCGACGCTTCTTGCCTTTATTCTCAGCTATTTCCTGATCGCGCTCAGCCCGGGCCTGTGCATGTCGTTGTCCATGACACTGAGCATCAGCATCGGTGTGCGTCGCACACTATGGATGATGGGCGGGGAACTGGCCGGAGTTGCCACGGTGGCCATTGCCTCCTTTGCGGGGGTAACTGCCCTGATGCTGAATTACCCGCAGGTGTTTACCGTGGCCCGCTTCGCCGCGGCAGCCTTCCTGCTATGGACAGCCCAGCGCACCTGGCGCGCACCCACCGATATCAATAGCGCGGGTAAAGCCGCGACACTGACCGGACGCCAGCTCATCATGCAGGGATACATCACCGCCACCTCCAACCCCAAGGGCTGGATATTCCTGGCCGCCCTGCTGCCGGCGTTCATTGATCCGGAGCGCTCACTCTTTCCCCAGGCGGCGATCATGCTGCCGCTGATGATACTTATCGAATTCATCAGCCTGCTTATCTATGCCAGCGGCGGCCGCGCCCTGAGGGACATGCTGGTCCGGCGCGACCTGGGACACTGGCTGAACCGCATTTCCGCCGTCCTGATGGTGGCGATTGCGATCTGGCTGGTGTTGTCCTGACCCGGCTGTCCTGATGTGGGACATTGTGTATCATTCCGTGTGTCCTGAAGATAAATGGATTGTCACATGATCGTTCCCCACCTCTGGTTCGACACCTAGGCCGTTGAAGCAGCCAGTTTTTATGCCGATGTGTTTCCTGACTCCAGGGTGACTGGTACCTGCACACTGCGCGATACGCCGGGTGGTGATTGCGAGCTGGTGTCGTTTACCGTGTGGGGCGAAAAGTTCGAGGCCATCAGCGGCGGGCCGCATTTCAGTATCAATCCGTCCATCTCCTTTATCGTGAATTTTGATCCGCTGATGTTCGGTGCCTGCGACTCGGCCAAGACAGCAGCAACGGAAACACTTGAAACGGTGTGGGCCAAACTTATTGAGGGCGGACAGATCATGATGCCGCTGGATACCTACCCTTTCTGTGAAAAATACGGCTGGGTGCAGGACAAGTACGGCGTGTCATGGCAACTGATTCTGACACGGCCCGAGGGTGATCCGCGTCCCGGGATTGTGCCGGCCATGATGTTTACCGGGCCCAATTTCCGAAAAGCCGAAGCCGCCAGGACGTTTTACCTGGAAGTGTTTCGCCACAGCAAGGCCGGTGGACTACGTCATTTTGGCCCGGGCATGGAACCCAACGAGGAAGGCACGGTCATGTTCAGTGACCTGGCCCTGGACGGTACCTGGATTGCCATGATGGACAGCCCGAACATCCATGACTTCAATTTCAACGAGGCGGTATCTTTCATGGTGTACTGCCAGGACCAGGCAGAAGTGGATCATTACTGGCAGGCACTCAATGCCACTCCCGATGGCGGCCAGTGCGGCTGGCTCAAGGACCAATACGGCGTCTCCTGGCAGATCGTGCCGGCGGTGATGCACGAGATGCTGTACACAGGCAGCCAGGCGCAGGTCGATCGCATGATGCGCGTGGCTTTGACCCAGAAGAAGTTTGATATCGCGGCGCTGGAAAGTGCCTTTCACGGCAACTGATGTCACCAACCATCACCATCCTCGGCGTGTTTCGCGGCTTCAGGCCCGGCGCCCTGTATAAACTCAGTGATGAAAGTTACTGGCTGCAGGCCGGCCACCAGGCCGTGCTGCATCATGCGGTAAACCCGGCAGCCGAAATCAGGGCGCTGGATGATGGCCACTTCCTGCAAGTGGACGGCATAGATGGTATGGTGCTCGTGCACCCGGTGCATGGCGTGATTGAAAGCCGTATCCAGGGCAAGTTCACCGGCTGGACCGGCAAGAGCACCTACCGGCTCATCAACGGGCAAACCTGGCAGCAGGCGAAATACACCACCAAATACGTGGTCAAATACATGCCAGAGGTGCTGATTTATCATTCACCGGTCGGCTCCTTCATGGAAGTGGCCGGCACCTCGGTCAAAGTCAAACAAATAGGCTGATTCAATTTTCATGCGCACACTGATTGTTCTGTTATTCCTGCTCACTCCCCTGTCATCATCACTGCACGCGGCAGTGCCCGACAGCGTGGCGGCCATTGCCGGTCGCTATTCGGGTACCGCCTACAACGGCGCCAATATGGACCCGGTGACCACCGTACTGTCCTTTGACAGCCAGGGCCGCTTCAATGGCTCCTATTACGTGGAAGATGAAATACAGGAATTTGAAGGCCGCCTGTCAGGCCTGGTGCAGGAAGGCGACCGGACCTTTTCCCTGGAATGGACCGACCGTTTTGGTGAGGGATTTGCCTGGTTTGAATTCAACAGCGACTATTCGGCTTTTACCGGCTACTGGACCGATACCGATGCCGAGCAGCAATTTCCCTGGAGTGGGCAAAAGCAATAAGAAAACTCCCCTGAAAAGACTCCCGTAAACAACGTGCAGCCCCATTTCCCGCAGCGGGAAAAAAGGCTAGCATGGCACTCCCTTCAATCCTTATAAAAACACACAAGAGGAAACTGTATGAGACTGTTACACCACACTACCGTTGGCACCGACGACCTGGAAAAAGCTTCCGCCTTTTACAAAGCCGTCCTTGAGCCACTGGGCAGCAAGGTCATCGGTGAAATTCCAGGCCGTACTATCATGTTCGGCAAGGAAGGCCCGGAGTTTTTCGTGCTGCGTCCGGCCAATGGTGAGCCTGCCACCCATGCCAATGGCGGTACTATCGGCTTCAATGCAGAATCCCGCGCTGCTGTGGATGCATTCCACGCTGCAGGCATGGCCAATGGCGGTACCGATGAAGGTGCGCCGGGTCCTCGTGACTTTGCCCCCAATGCCTATGCCGCTTACCTGCGCGACCATGTCGGCAACAAGATCGTTGCTGTTTGCATGGCCGAAGAATAAGGTAAGCCTGAAACAACAAAGCGCAGGGATTTTTTCCCTGCGCTTTTTTTTGCGCGCTTTTTGGTGTTATTTCTTTTTTTGAATGGCGGCCGTGGAAGGTCTTAGCCGGTCTGCCTTTGTATATTTCTCTTTGTCGGCAAACGGCGCTTCGCGCCTATGCCGACCTACGGGTGACAGATTTTTGTAGGTCGGATAAGCGAAGCGCCATCCGACATGGCAATCACCAATCATTCGATCTCTTTATTACCGTCTATGCAACATGTCGGATGGCGGCCTTACGGCCTTATCCGACCTACCATCGGTGAAACCTTGGAAGACACGGTCACTGGTCGAGATCAAGAGGGTCCACTTCCGGCTGCAACGGCAGCCCGCGGGTGTCCATGGTGACCTGGTCAATGAACAGTTCTATTTCTTCCAGCAGCTCATCGTAGAAAGGATTGAAGGCAATGCGCTCGATCAGTCCAGCTGCGCGATTGTCTGCGGTGGCTTCACCGTAAAAGTCACGCTCGCCGGCCTTGCAGCGCTCGAAATTGTCGTTGGGTTCACCGTAGTACTGGCCGCAGTAGCGGTAGTCACCATTCATGCCGTAGTGGGGATGCGTCGGCGGCGTCATCAGGCCCAGGTGGCCCATGCTGATGATGCCTTCTTCCGGCAGGTTGCTGTTCACGACCCGGGTGCGTTCATAGGGTGGCAGATCGTACTGGGCATACAACAACGTGAAGCTCAGTGGATGTTCCTGGGCCTGCATGAAATCGAAAGTGGCCTGGACATCCACCGTGGTGTCCTGGGCCGAGGCCACGGTCATCACGGGAATCATTAACGGGTTCAACTGCAGGCTTTGCTGTGTGGCGTTGATCAGCTCCCAGGTTTCGGCAGCAGCACTGTAGGGAAAGGATTCATAGCGGTAGATGGCATCCTCCGGTTCCAGTTCAAACCAGGCGGCCGCGGGGAACAGTTTGCCCAGGGTGCTCACGTAGATGGCATAGGCGGACGCCGGATCCACGGCCATGGCCGGGGCAAACAGCACCAGGGCATCTACCCGCGGGTTGCGGCTGGCTTCCAGCACGGCCATGGTGCCGCCGGCGGAATGGCCTGACAGGAACACCCGGTCGGTTTTTTCGGCCAGCTTTTCCGTGGCAAAGGACACATCCTGCTGCCACTGCTCCCAGGTTGTTGCCAGGATGTCGCCGGGGCGCGTACCGTGACCCGGCATCAAGACGCCCAGCACGTAAAAACAGCGCGACTGAAAATATTCGCCCAGGTCTTTCATGCTGTAGGGAGACGCAATCAGGCCATGGACCAGCACGATGCCGTTCGGGTAACGCCCATCGGGATTCAGTGGGCAGTCGCTGTCGGGCATCAGTTCAAAGGGCAGGAGATTGGGCAGGATGTCATCGGGCGCGCCATCGGCACGGGAAGCACGCACGCGGCGTTCGTTCCAGGCAATGTAGTCGGCGAAACTGGCGCTGTCGTAGTCAAAGGGCTCGTTAAATGAGGACGGCACATGCACATCCTGCAGGGGCTTGCCCTGGGACAGGACCATGCCCAGCGCCAGGATAAGCACCAGGATCAGCAGCACGATGCCGGCAATGATTTTCAACGGTTTATTCAGCATGCTTTCGGTCCAGGACCAGGAAACTGTAATCGTAAGGGTTCGGGCCCTCGGCCTTGAAATCTTCCCGGGCCACTTCCTGCCAGGCTGAGCGGTCAAACTCGGGAAAATACGTATCGCCATCCACCTCGGCATGCACCTCGGTGAGGTAGAGTCTGTCGGCCAGCTCCAGCGACTGGCGGTAAATTTCGGCACCGCCAATAATCATTGCCTCTTCAGACCCGTCAACCTCGCCAATGCTTTCGCACAGATCCCGGGCCGCTTCCAGGGAGCTCACGGTCCTGACACCCTCGACGCTGAAATCCGGGTTGCGTGTGACCACGATGTTGGTGCGCCCCGGCAGGGGCTTGCCAATGGACTCGTAGGTCTTGCGACCCATGATGATGGGCTTGCCCAGGGTGATGCGTTTGAAATATTTCAGGTCCTCGGGCAAATACCAGGGCAGGGAATTATTACGCCCGATTACCCGGTTTTGCGCCATGGCCCAGACCAGCGATAACTTCATGTTAGTTCCTAGACCGAGATCGGCGCGGCAATGTGAGGCTGGGCTTCGTAGTTGAGGATTTCGAAATCCTCGTACTCGTATTCGTACAGGCTGGGCGGACGCCGCTTGATGTTCAGCTGGGGCAGCGCAGTGGGCGTGC
>CAZROW010000035.1:0-22834 GCA_964601805.1 uncultured Enterobacteriaceae bacterium | reverse complement strand
TACAGGCTGGGCGGACGCCGCTTGATGTTCAGCTGGGGCAGCGCAGTGGGCGTGCGGGTAATTTGTTCGCGGGCCTGCTCCAGGTGATCCTTGTACAGGTGGACGTCACCACCGGTCCAGACGAAATCGCCCACTTCAAGATCACATTGCTGGGCCATCATGTGGGTTAGCAGGGAATAGGAAGCGATGTTGAAAGGTACGCCCAGGAAAGTATCGCAGGAGCGCTGGTACAACTGGCAGGACAGCTTGCCATTGGCGACGTAGAACTGGAACAGGGAGTGGCACGGTGGCAGCGCCATTTCATCCACGTAGGCCGGGTTGTAGGCCACCACCATGTGCCGGCGTGAATCGGGATTGGTCTTGATGCTGTTCAGGACATTGGCGATCTGGTCAACAGATTCACCGTCCTTGCCCGGCCAGGAGCGCCACTGGAAACCATAGACCGGTCCCAGCTCGCCGTTTTCATCGGCCCATTCGTCCCAGATGCGCACCTTGTTGTCTTTCAGGTACTTGATATTGGTATCACCGTTTAAAAACCACAGCAGCTCGATGATGATGGAGCGGATGTGCAGCTTCTTGGTGGTTAACAGCGGAAAACCTTCCTGCAGGTTGAAGCGCATCTGGTGTCCGAAAACCGACAGGGTACCGGTACCCGTGCGATCGGTTTTTTCCGCGCCGTTGTCGAGGATGTGCTGCATCAAGTCCAGGTATTGTTTCATGGTGTTTTGGTCGTCCTGTTAATGGTGGTTATTGTAACCGGGCGAACGGTGTTCGCCATGCCGGATGACGGCCCTTTGGGCCTCTTCCGGCCTACGACTTGTGTCTTGTCCCTGTGTTAAACCAGTCCTGCGTATATGCCCCGTACAGAATCACCAGGCCGGCGATGACCATGGGAATGGACAACTGCTGGCCGCGGGTGACCCAGTCCAGGGCCACGAAACCCAGGTGGGCATCGGGCTCCCGGAAAAACTCCGCCGTGGTGCGAAACACGCCATAGCCCAGGCAGAAGGCACCGGTGACGGCGAAAGTTGGCCGGGGTTTGGCTGAATATAACCAGAGGATAACAAACAGGCTAAGTCCTTCCAGCGCAAACTGGTAGAGCTGGGACGGGTGTCGCGGAATACGGTCCAGGTCGCCGGGAAAGACAGTGGCCCAGGGCACCTCGGCCGCCCTGCCCCAGAGCTCGCCGTTGATGAAGTTGCCCAGGCGGCCAAAGGCCAGGCCCAGCGGCGCCAGTGGCGCCACGAAATCGGCGACCTGGTACAGGGATTTCTTCGTGCTGCGGGCAAACAGCCACACCGCCACGCACACGCCCAGGAAACCGCCGTGAAATGACATGCCGCCCTGCCACAGCTTGAACAGGTCCAGCGGGTTTTCCAGCAGGCGACCGAACTGGTAGAACAGCATGTAACCAATGCGCCCGCCAAGTATTACCCCCAGGGCAGAATTGACCACCAGGTCAGAGACCTGGGTGCGGGTCCAGCCGGAATCCTTTTTATCAGCCCGCTTGCAACCCAGAAACCAGGCGGCGGCAAAACCGCCGACGTAGGTCAGTGCATACCAGTGAATTTCCAGCGGCCCGATTGAGATGGCAACCGGATCGATTTGGGGGAATTGCAGCATAAAAGCGGGATGAGCCAGTGTTGTTTTATGGGTTCAAGTATAACTTTTTTGAGCGGGGAAACGGGAAAGATTGTGGTGTTGGTTGCGGCAGGTTTTTCTTCACGGCTGTAGGCCGGAAATGGCCCTGAGGGCCATCTCCGGCATGAACGTTCACCATAAATTGGGTTTGCCGGAGATTGCTGCGCAATTTCCGGCCTACAGGGATTCAGTGTAATTCTCTACTTACAGGAACGGCCTTGGCCGTGAACGATGGTTAGCTGTTGCGGGAAGTCCGCAGCAGGCGATCCACACCGGCGTTGTACAGCTCGATGTCCACCAGCGCCTTGACCGCCTCGGTATCCTCCTCGGCCAGCACTTTCTCCAGCAGGTCGCGGGCCTGCTGGAAGGTGACATTGCGAACCACCGATTTAACTTTCAGCAGGCTCGTGGCATTCATCGACAGCACGTCATAACCCATGGCCATGAGCAGCACGGCGGCTCCGGGATTGCCTGCCATTTCACCGCAGACACTGACCCGCAGGCTGGACTCGTGCACCTCGTCAGCCAGTATTTTCAAGGCGCGCAGCACGGAGGGATGCATGGTGGAATACAGGGCCGATACCCGGGGATTGTTACGGTCGATAGCCAGCAGGTACTGGCTCAGGTCATTGGTGCCCACGGAGATGAAATCGACCCGGGTGGCCAGGGATTTGACCTGGTACATGAGCGCGGGAATCTCGATCATCACGCCAATATTCGGCTTGACCACCTGCAGCCCTTCCTCCAGCAGTTCCTGGTGGGCGCGCTTGATGAGCCTGGTGGAATAATCCACCTCGTTCATGTTGCTGATCATGGGCAGCATGATTTGCAGGTTATTGAGCCCGACACTGGCTTTCATCATGGCGCGCACCTGGCCAATGAAAATTTCAGGGTGGTCCATGCTGACACGAATACCGCGCCAGCCCAGGAAGGGATTTTCTTCCTTGATGGGAAAATACGGCAGTGGCTTGTCACCCCCGATATCCAGCGTGCGCATGGTAACCATTTTGGGCTTGAAGGCTTCCAGTTGCTGGCGATAGATTTCGGTTTGCTCACGTTCCGTGGGAAAGCGGTCCCGTAACAGGAACGGCACTTCCGTACGGAACAGGCCAATGCCCTCGGCACCGCGTTCGCGGGAGCGCAGGACATCGGTCATCAGGCCGGTGTTGACCCACAATTCCACGCGGTGACCGTCCAGGGTTTCGCAAGGCAGATCCTTGATGGATTCCAGGCCCTCGGAAAGCTGTTCTTCCTCGCGCACGATTTCCAGGAAGCGGTCGCGCAGTTCATCGGAAGGATTCAGGTAAACCCGGCCGTTGTAACCGTCGACAATGATTTCCTTGCCGTCGAGCTCGGAAAACGGCAGGTCCTGGATACCCATGGCCGCCGGTATGCCCATGGCGCGGGACAAAATAGCCACGTGGGAATGGCCCGAGCCTTTTGAGGACACGATGCCGACCAGGTTTTCCTTGGGCACTTCGGCCAGCATGGCAGCGGACAGGTCTTCGCTGACCAGTACGCAGTTGTCAGGATACTTGCGGTTTTTCTGCTCCTGGTCCTGCAGGTAGAACAGCACGCGGGAACACAGGTCCTTGATGTCGGTGGCGCGTTCACGCAGGTAATCGTCATCCATGCTTTCCAGGTTGCGCACATGATCGCGCGCCACCTTGGCCAGGGCACCCTGGGCCCAGTTGCCTTCCTTGATGTGGGCAATCACTTCGGCGCCCAGGGCGTTGTCACTGAGCATGTGCAGGTAGGCATCGAAGAGTTCACGCTCTTCCGGGCGCAACTGGCTCTTGATCTTCAGCTTCAGTTCGCTGATATCGATGCGCACGGTATTGAGACATTCATTGAAGAAGTCGATTTCGCCCTGGATATCTTCCACCTTGCGGCTGGGAATGGCGCCCAGGTCAGCCGGTGGGAATACGGTGACGGCCTCGGCAATCACCACGCCGGGTGCACCGGGTACACCGTCAAAAACGGCGTCCGTGGTTTTCATGCCCGTGGGACTGAAACCGGTAATGGCGCCGCGTGCTTCCTCGTTGGCGATGATGCCGGCAAGCTGGGCCGACAGCGTAATCAGGAAGGCCTCTTCCTCGGCATCAAAGGCGCGCACTTCGGCCTGCTGGACAACCAGGACGCCGAGCACTTCACGATGATGGATAACGGGCACCCCGAGGAAGGATTCAAATTCTTCCTCACGGGTTTCCGGAATATAGAAATAACGGGGATGGGAGGAGGCATGTTCCAGGTTGACCGGCTCGGCGCGCTGGGCTACCAGGCCCACCAGACCCTCTTCGGGGGCCAGGCTCGCCTTGCCCACGGAGTTGGGATCCAGGCCCTTGGTGGCCATCAGGACATAGCGGCCCATGTTGTGGTCCAGCAGGTAGGCAGAGCAGACCTTCACGTCCATGGCCTTCTGTACACGCCGGACAATGATTTCCAGCGAGGCCGTCAGGTCCTTGGCCTCGTTCACTTCCTGGATGATGCTGCGCAAGGTCTCTAACATGGAACCTCACCAATCACAGGATTGTATCCGGACAGGATGAGCGACCACGGCACGACGGCGCCGCACATCTTCAGCGGAGCAAAGGACTGCCATGGGAACAAGCCCATTGATGAGGTGGAGAATGAGTACATGCTACGAGGCCGCTTCCCCTTGCCTGTTGTTATTATCATCCAGGGCGCTTTTGAAATGCCGGTTCAACTCTGCCAGCGCTTTCCTGTATACCTTGCGTTTGAAGGAGACCACCTGGTTCACCGGGTACCAGTAACTGACCCAGCGCCAGTGATCAAATTCAGGTTTATCGCCCTGGTCAAAACGAATCTTTTCTGTCCCCGACACCAGTCGCATCAGGTACCATTTTTGTTTCTGTCCGATACAGACCGGGTGTGAGTTTTGCCGGATCAGGTGCTTGGGCAATCGGTAGCGCAACCACTTCTCGGTGCACGCCACAATTTCCACGTCATGTGGTTCCAGGCCGACTTCTTCGTTCAGCTCACGCAGGGCTGCATCTTCCGGGGACTCGTGCATCTGCACGCCTCCCTGGGGAAACTGCCACGCATCCTGCCCAATCCGCTTGGCCCAGAGCAACTTACCTTTTCCATTAAAGATAATGATGCCCACGTTTGGCCTGAAGCCATCTGAATCAATCACGTCCGCTCACTACCATCCTGGCTACAGGCGCAATACGACACTCCTGTTCACCATACAATCAAAGTTTTCCAGTATCAGGGGCGCCCTGGCAGGCGCTGCACACCCGTTTCAGGCGCTGCTTTTTTCCCTGTACTCCTCGGCACTGAGAAGCTCCTTGAGCTCCTCTTCATTATTCATGCGGATTTTGAAAATCCAGCCATCGTCATAAGGCGAGGAATTGATGGTCTCCGGACTGTCTTCGAGCAACTCGTTGACGGCTACTATTTCGCCGGAAACCGGCGCATAGAGATCCGAAGCGGTCTTGACGGATTCAACTACACTGACTTCGTCGCGTGCTGTCACCTGGATACCGGCTTCAGGCAACTCAACAAACACAACATCACCCAGTTCACTCTGGGCAAAATCACTGATTCCAACAGTAGCAATGCCATCTTCCCCGGGTTTGACCCATTCGTGGGAAGCGGCGTAATACAGCTCTTCTGGTGTATCACTCACTTTCAATTCCTCTTGATCACTGGCGCTATGCACCAGGTTCTGACTGCCGACAGTGGCCCGTTTTCAGGCTGGCCGGCAAGATGACATGGACTCATATTATGTTTGATTCCGGCTTCCTGCAAGACGGAAATCATGCCCCGGGGGCTATGGCCGGTAATGCGCTTGAGGCCTCCAGGCTGGGCAAGCCGAGTGTCAGCTGGGGCGATTCCTGGCAGCGCGGATCAGCAGGTAAACCGGCACCAGCCCGATCAGGATGAGGGTCACCGCTGGGAGGGCGGCGCGTTCCCACTGCCCTTCAGCGGTCATGGTATAGATACGCACGGCGAGCGTATCCCAGCCAAAAGGGCGCATCATAAGGGTGGCAGGCATCTCTTTCATGACATCCACCAGCACGATGGTAAAAGCCGTAATCAGTCCCGGGCGCAGCAGGGGCAGGTAGATATCCCGTAACAGGCGGCCCGGACCGGCGCCAAGGCTGCGGGCGGCATCGATCACGGAGGGTTTGACCTGCTCCACGCCGGAATCCACCGGGGCATAGGCCACTGCCAGGAAACGACAGCAATAGGCCACCACCAGGGCAATGACCGAGTTGCTGATGAGTGAGCCCATCTCCAGCAGGTTGAAACCAAGCATGATACCCACCGCCAGTACCGACCCCGGCAGGGCGTAGCCCAGGGTAGACAGGCGGATGGAAAGGCTCGTCCAGCGTTTTGCCACGGGAGTACCGGGCAGGCGCTTGACGAAGGCCATCAGCAGGGCAATACCCACGGCCAGCAAACCCGCCATGGCGCCCAGGCTCAGGGTATGGCCGAGAAAGCCCAGGTAGCGTTCATCCAGTTCCCCGAAGCCGGCTTCAAACAGCCATATCAGCAACTGGCCCAGCGGAATCAGGAATGCAGTAACAAGGACCAGGGTACAGAAAACAGTCGCAGCCACTGCCTGGCCGCCCTGCAAACGATAACTGGATCGGCTCTGGGCGCCCCCTTCCTGGGTGTACCGGGCCTTGTCGCGGGACTGCTTTTCCAGCACCAGTGTCACACCCACAAACAGTAGCAACAGGGACGCCAGCTGGGCCGCCACGGTGAGATTGAACAGCCCGTACCAGGCATCGTAGATAGCCGTGGTGAAGGTATCGTAGTTGAAAACTTTGACCGCGCCGAAATCCGCCAGGGTCTCCATCAGCGCCAGGGCCAGGCCCGCGACGATGGCCGGACGTGCCACCGGAATGGCCACGCGAAAAAAGGCCTGGCGCCGGGACAGGCCCAGCAGCTGCCCGGCATCCATCAGCTTGCGCCCCTGGTTGAGAAAGGCACTGCGGGCCAGCATGTAGACGTAGGGATACAACACCAGGCTGAGAATGGTGATCACACCCATCACACCCTGGACATCGGGAAACCAGGCATCGTTGCCAAAGCGGTTGCGCAGGAAGGTCTGGACCGGACCGGCATAGTTCATGATGCCGAGAAAGACAAAGGCCATGACGTAGCCGGGAATGGCCAGGGGCAACATCAATGCCCATTCAAAGATTCGGCGGCCAGGAAAATCACACAGGGTGGTCAGCCAGGCCAGGCTGACGCCCAGCAGGGTGACACCAAGCCCCACGCCGAGCACGAGCAACAAGGTATTCAGGGCAAGACGATCGAGCTTGGTCGCAAACAGGTGTTGCCAGATTTCCTGCTCACCGGTGCCAACAGTTCCCCACTGCAGGAGAATGATCAGGATGGGAAAGATAACAATGGCCGCGGCCACGAAAGCAGGTCCGCGCCAGAGCCAGCCACTGGTTACCAGGGAGTTTTTCATTGAGGCAGATTAACGGTAATCCGCACGGTCCATCAGCTTCACCGCGTCGGCCTGCAGGCGTCCGGCGGTTTCCACGTTAAGCTGATCCTGCTTGAACTCACCCCAGCTGGCGACCAGGTCGACCGGGGCAATACCCGGGTTGGCCGGGTATTCCAGGTTCAGCTCGGAAAACATGTGCTGGGGCTCGGCGGTAGACAGCCATTCAATCAGCTTCTGCGCAGCAGCCGGGTTTTTCGCATGTCTGGTGACGCCGGCGCCGGAGATATTCACATGCACGCCGCTGCTGTCCTGGTTGGCCCAGAACAGGGCCACGGGAACATCCGGGTTTTCAGCCTGCAGCTGGCCCAGGTAATAGGTATTCACAATGCCCACATCGCACTGGCCTGCGGCGATGGCCTCGATCAACAGGGCATCGCTGCTGAACACGCGGGTTGCCAGGTTGTCCACCCAGCCTTCGACAATCTTCTGGGTCTGCTCCTCGCCTAATCGTTCAATCATCGTGGCCACGAGGGACATGTTGTAAACCTTGCGGGATGTACGCAGGCACAGGCGGCCTTGCCATTTAGCATCCGCCAGGCCGGCGTAGGTATCCAGCTCGGCGGGATTCACGCGCTCGGTGGAATAGGCGATGGTGCGTGCCCGTACAGACAGGCCAAACCAGCGGTTTTCCGGATCCTGCAGGTGTGCGGGGATATTGCGTTCCAGGATGTCGGACTCGATAGGCGCCAGTAATCCCTTTTGTGCTGCCGACCACAGGTTGCCGGCATCGACGGTGTAGAGAATGTCTGCAAAGGTCTGCTCGCCTTCGGCCTGGAGCCTGGCGATCAGCGGGCCATCCTCACCGGTTTGCGACTGCACCTGGATACCGGTCTCCGCGGTGAACTGGTCAAACAGCGGTTTGATCAGGTGCTCCTGCCGCGAGGAATACACGACCACCGGGCCGGTAATTTCTGCTGCTTCACTCAGCGCCGGGCTGGCCTCCGGGGAGGCGGCACTGGCAGCCTGCGTCATTTCGCCGCTGGCATCGGACGTTGTCGACTGTTCGGAACAGCCCGCAAGGACGAACAACGCCAGTAACAGGTAACGGTGGGATCTGACCCGGATCATTTCAAACTCCTATAAACGGGCGCAAATGATAATTATTATCATTTGTAAGCGCAAGCCCGGGGTGCTGAATTCGCATTATTTCCAAATTACTGACGGGTACGGAATGAGGTGGGTCAAACCCGGTGTCATAAGCCCATGGCCTGGCGTATGAGTTGCTGTTTCACCACCGGCAGTTTATCAGTCATTTTGAGGCCATTGTTGCGCAGCCATTTCAGTGCCAGGTTGTCGCTGCCGAACAAGTGCCGAAAGCCTTCCATCGCCGCCATCATGCCCAGGTTGGGCCCCTTGCGGCGGCGCTGGTAACGGCTCAGGACCTGGTGGGAGGCAAAGTCCTCGCCTTTGGCCATGGCAGCCGTAATGACGTCGCTGAGCACCCTGACATCGGCAAAGCCCAGGTTCACGCCCTGTCCCGCCAGGGGATGAATGGTGTGCGCGGCGTCGCCAATCAGGGCTATCTGGTCCTGGACGTAATCTGTAGCATGACGCTGCCACAGGGGAAAGCTGTAGCGTCGGTCTGATTCCACCACATTGCCAAGCCGGTACTCGAATGCTTCCGACAACTGGCGCCGGAACGCCTCGTCTTCGAGGGCAAGAAGACCTTCTGCCTCCTGGGTGACACAGGACCAGACAATGGAGCTGAAACACTGGTCGGCGGGCGCCTGACCGGGCAGATACAGGGGCAGGAAGGCCAGTGGGCCGCTGCGCGTAAAGCGTTGCCAGGCCGTGTAATCATGGGCTTTTTCGGTTTTTACCGTGGTAACAATGGCCTGGTGGCCGTAATCCCATTCCCTGATGCTGAAGCCTGCCTGTTCCCGCACAAAGGAGTTGCCACCATCGGCACCGATCAGTAGACGGGCCGACACCACCGTGCCGCTTTCCAGCGTCAGGCTGATCAAGTCGCTTTCCTTGCGGTTTTGTCCACCTGCTCCCTCAGCAGGCTGTTCCGATAAAGCTCTTTCCACCGAGGCGACCTTGTCCTCCTGGACCAGCGTCAGGTTCTCGCTTAGCCGGGCCTGCTGCAGCAGGGCCGCTGACACAAGATTGTTCTCGACGATATAGCCCAGGCTATCCGCATGGATTTCCGCGGCAGAGAAATGAATACTGCCAGTGCCCTCGCCATCCCAGACATGCATTTCATGATAGGGGCACACCCGGGCTGCCCGGATTGACTCCCAGACACCCAGGTCATCAAGTAGTGCCTGACTGGTCACTGTCAGCGCACTGACACGAGGATCAAAGGGCGGCAGAGCCACCTGTTCGGCCAATTCCGTGAATGTGATGACTTCCTTACTGGCATCGACAAGCAGAATGCGCAACCCGGTTCCTGCCAGGGCACAGGCCATGGCAAGCCCCGTCGGGCCGCCGCCGGCGATAGCAATATCCACATCAATATTCGGGTTGTTTTCAGTCATCAGTTTTCCGGTTCGGGGTTAGCGATTATGCGGTATTCCCGGACATAAATTAACCGCTAAAGGCCGATTTCTGGTAAAGTGCACGCCTCGCGACAGATACTAAAGACTGCTTCAAGTGACCGTTAAATTTATCTCCTCCTCGCAATTGCCCACCGAGTTTGGTGAGTTTGTCATTCACGCATTCGAAGACTCCAGGGACAACAAGGAACACATAGCCCTGGTCTTTGGCGAACTGGCAGCCAATGAGAAAGCCCTGTGCCGGGTGCATTCCGAATGCCTTACCGGCGACGCCCTGTTCAGCCTGCGCTGTGACTGCGGCTCACAGCTGCGTGAAGCCATGCACAGGATTGCTACCCGTGGCAGCGGTGTGATTCTCTACCTGCGACAGGAAGGCCGAAATATTGGCCTGGGTAATAAAATCAGGGCGTATCACCTGCAGGATGACGGAGCAGACACCGTAGAAGCCAACCAGGCGCTGGGGTTTGATGCCGATGAGCGGCAATACGACATGTGCCTGCCCATGCTCAAGGAACTGGGTGTGTCAGAAATAGAGTTGATGACCAACAACCCGGAAAAAGTGACTGCCCTGGAAAAACTGGGTCTTACAGTGAGCCGTACTCCCATCATCACCGGAGAGAACTCGCACAACGAAGCTTACCTGGCGACCAAGCGCAGCAAGCTGGGTCATATCCCTCACTAGTCCGCTACCCGCTCAATCCTCGACCATCAGTTTTTCATTCAACGCGGCTGTGAAGGTGCGAATGCGATTGGCATTCACGCCAATGTCGCTGCGCCCAACGCGAGACTTGCTGCGCATGTCCAGAACGGTCGAGTCAGCCAGGCCGGATTCCAACCTGATTACCACGTCATCCTTGAAGCCGAACCACCGTGTGGTATCGGTGGCCTCCACCCTGCCGTCATCCAGGTTGGCGTCCACGACTTCCCAGCCCATCTCGGTGACCACCTCTGTCACGGCAGCAAACACCTCGTCCATTGGCTGCACGTAAACACGGGTCATGATATCCGGGTAGAACTCGTGCTGAAGTGCAGCGGTTTCCGGCCCGGCGTATGCCACCGGATTGGGCGCTGAAGCTCTCAGGGGAGCTACTGCGACGAACTCGGGGGGATTATCAATATTGGTGGTGATATCGTGGATGGGAGGCACCTGGGTGGCTATCTGCTGTTGCCGGTAGGGCAGGTAAAATGCCGTCATACCAGCCAGTGCCGACAGGAACAACGCCAGCAATGGCGGACCTGACGGACGCTGCCAGACCATGGTGAATATCGCCAGCCCGACGCTGGTAATACCCCCGTAGGCACAATAGCGCATGATGGTAAATGCCTGGCCAAGCTCGTAGGTACCGCTTTTGTAACCCGTGCCAGCCAGATAAAGCATGATGAGCGACAAGACGCCCAGGCCTGCGACCAGCGGAATAACGACTTTATTCATTTCATGCCTGCAAATCCAAGGGGAAAATGATCATAACAAGAGTTATTAGCAGGGAGAAACTATTTCATCCCGGAACAAATTTACGGACAATCACACCTCACAAACGTTAAAGAATACTGCCCGTGCGAATTCCAAGAATCTATCTTGACCAGCCTTTGTCCATCGATACCGAGGTAACTCTGGATGCCGGTAATGTGCATTACCTGACATCCGTGCTGCGGATGAAACCAGGCATGTCCCTGGTTGCCTTTGATGGCTCTGGCCAGGAGTTTCATGGCACGCTCGAAGAACTCAGCAAAAAGTCTGGTGTTGCCCGCTTTAGCCAAAGCGTAACGCCGAATACCGAGTCCTCCCTGAATACCGTGCTGGGCATCGGCATCTCGCGTGGCGAGCGCATGGATTATGTGGTCCAGAAAAGCACAGAGCTGGGCGTGAACCATATCCAGCCACTGTTCACCGAACACTGCGAAGTCAAACTGGATGCCAGGCGGGCAGAAAAAAGGCGGTCACACTGGCAGCAGGTGGCCATCAGTGCCAGTGAACAAAGCGGCAGGGTATTACCTCCCCAAGTAAATATGCCGGCGACGCTGGATGACTGGATCAACTCACTGGCGGGTGTCACCTGCTTTTTACTCGACCAGGAGCAACCTGGCTCCCTTGACCAGACGATCAAGCCAAGCGGGATTGCCTTGTTGATTGGCCCTGAAGGTGGGCTGACGAACAATGAAAAAGCCCTTGCACTGGGCAAGGGCTTTATCGGTCTGAATCTTGGTGCCCGGGTCCTGAGGACCGAGACGGCACCGGTGGCTGCCTTGAGCCTGTTTCAGTACCTGTGGGGCAACTGAAACGTTATTTCATTTCGCAAGCCTTTTACAGGGCATCAGCACCGGACTCACCTGTGCGAATCCTGATGACCTGCTCCAGGTTACTGACAAAAATCTTGCCGTCACCTATCTTGCCAGTATTGGCAGCCTTGCTCAGGACTTCGATGACCTGTTCGGTCATTGAATCCTCCACAGCAATCTCGAGGCGAACCTTGGGCAGAAAGTCCACGACATACTCTGCACCGCGGTACAGCTCTGTATGGCCCTTCTGACGACCGAAACCTTTCACTTCAGTCACAGTTATCCCCTGGACACCCACACCGGACAGAGCTTCGCGCACATCATCCAGTTTGAATGGCTTAATAACAGCTGTGATCATTTTCATATTTGTTATCCTCACGCAATGCTTGAAAACAGGCATAATTGCCATTGCATAGCCCGAGTATAAGCTACTTAAATTAAAATTACGATTCCCCACTGAACCTGATTTCAGTGGGCCTGACTTCGGAAAAATCCATGTTAAACAATGAGTTCCTACAAGACCTGAGTAATCAAATCACCCGCCTTTTACCAATGGCTTCCGAGGCGCGTGATGAGGTGAAAAAAAATGTGCAGCAGACCCTGGAAGGGGCATTTGCACGCCTTAACCTGGTCACCCGTGAAGAGTTTGAAGCACAACTTAAAGTGCTGGAACGCGCCGAGCAGACCATTGCCCGCCTGGAAGAAAAAATTGAAGCCCTGGAAAAGGGCCGGCAGGCTAATGCTCCTGGTGAGGCAGGCGCAGACTGACTGCTTCCATCAGGTGTGCCCTGCTGATGTGCTCGGCAGCATCCAGGTCTGCTATGGTGCGCGCCATTTTCAATATCCTGAAAAATGCCCGTGTCGAAAATCCAGTTTTCCGCATGGCCTGCTCAAGGTAGTGCTCGTCCTCCTGCCGCAACTGGCAGTACTGCTGAATTTCTTTCTGCACAAGCCTGGCATTGACCTTGCCGGCCCGGTGCATTTGCCGGTTTCTTGCCTGTGTGACCTGCTCCCTGAGTAGCTGGCTGGTTTCACACCCTCCCCTCTGCTTGCTGGTTAACAACTTTTTCCTGTCGCGATCACTCAGTCGCGGCACCTGCACATGCAAGTCAATTCGGTCCAGCAATGGCCCTGACACCCTGGACTGGTATTGCCTGATTCGGTCAGGGCTGCAGCGGCACCGCCTTTCAGGATCTCCCAGGTAGCCACAGGGACAGGGATTCATGGCTGCAATCAACTGGAACGCGGCGGGCAGGCGTACCTGGTAACTGGCCCGGGCAATGGAGATATGGCCTGACTCCAGCGGTTCACGCAACACCTCAAGCACCTTCGGGCTGAACTCGGGTAACTCGTCAAGGAACAACACCCCGTGATGCGCCAGTGATATTTCTCCTACCTTGAGAGTGCTGCCTCCGCCGACCAGTGCCACGGCCGATGCCGTGTGATGAGGTGCCCTGAACGGGGGCAGGCGCCAGGTATCTGTATCAAAATCGAGAGTCGCAATAGACCTGATGGAAGCGACTTCCAGTGCGCTTTGTTCATCCAGCACCGGCAGGATGGAACTTACCCTGCTGGCCAGCATGGTTTTACCGGTGCCCGGCGGCCCCTGCATAAGCAGGTTATGACCGCCTGCTGCGGCTACGGTCAGGGCCCGGCGGGCGGCAAATTGCCCCACAATATCGGCCATGTCATGATCCCAGCAGGGTTGCGGTGACCCGCATTGCTGTACGTTCGCCAATGGTTTGTCACCACTGAAATGAGCTATCACCTGTAACAGGTGGCTGGCGGGAAGACATGGCGCCTGTCTGATCAGACCGGCTTCCTTGCTGTTGTCATGGGGAATAACAACCCTGTGGCCAAGTTTGCGCGTTGCCATGATCGCCGGCAGCACTGCCGCGACCTGGCGAATTTCTCCGGACAGGGCCAGTTCTCCCAGAAACTCATAATCCGCAAGGCTGCCGGCAGGCAACTGGCCCGATGCCGCCAGGATGCCCATGGCAATGGCCAGATCATATCGACCACCGCTTTTTGGCAGGTCGGCGGGCGCCAGGTTGATGGTGATGCGTTTGTCCGGAAAATCCAGCTGTGAGTTGAGAATGGCACTGCGAACGCGCTCCTTGCTTTCCTTGACGGCCGCCTCGGGCAGGCCCACGATGGAAAAACAGGGCAGGCCATTGGACAGGTGGGCCTCTACCCTGACAAGAGGAGCCTGGATACCAATGTTGGCGCGTGTCAGTACCACCGCAAGCGACATGGCTCACTCCCTGAGCTGATGGTCGGAATAACGAAGATCGGTTTGTGTTGCCTGCTTTATAGATAGTGCATACCCGGAACTTTTTCCAACTTGTTGTCACCTGAAGATAAAAGTACAGGCAATAAAAAACCGGCCTGCGTCAGCGACACAGGCCGGTTTCAGATCAAGGCTGGATGCCGGGACTTACTCTACGGCGTCAAGCATGAAATCGACGGTGGCCATCACGGCATCATCAGAACAGGCCATGCAAAGCCCCTTGGCCGGCATTGCATTATTGTTGAAACCGTTAATGGCATTTTCGTAAAGCGTCTCAATGCCTTTCTCAATGCGTGGCTCCCAGGCTGCAGCATCACCCAGTATGGGTGAATTATTGGCGCCACTGCCATGGCAGGCAACGCAGTAGGTATTGTAAATTTCCTGGGGATCAGAAGGACCACTACCGCCTCCGCTGGAAGCCACGGTGACGCCACTAGCACAGGAGTCGCCAATCAGGCAGACGGACCCCGGCGGGGCGATACGTTCTGCGATATCGTCATCCGAGGCAGCAAACAGGGCACCTGAGAAAAGTACCAGTACGGCAATGAGCCATTTGCCCGAAAATGTTGTGATTTGTCGTGCCACTTTTTTTCCTCTATGAGTGTTCTTGCGTGAGCAATTCAGCTGGCCTGTCAGGTGTGCGGATTTACCGGTAACTTTTCACCGACAAAAAGGCCAGCCGGATAAATTAGAGGCGCAATTATACCCGTATTTGGGGGTTTTTCGATACCGGCTGACCGCCTGAAGGCCCCTGAAGAGGCTAATCTATGGCGAAAAAGATGGGTTTGCCGTTGAAATAGATCTCACCCGGGTTGGCATCCAGCGAATAGCCCACGAAAATGCTGGCAGACAGGTTGCTCACGCCCAGGGCATCGCCCTGCAGGCTCTTGAATATAGAAAACGTTTCCTCTGGCAGGAGACCCAGGCCCGAGGTTTGCCGGAAAGCCGGAATACTCGACAGCTTGGCTATCTGCTGGAACTTGCCACTGCTGTTTCGGGCAAATTTCTGGCCTGTGCTGAGCTGGGCCACCATGTAAAAAGACGCCGCTTGCCCAATATGGGACGGATCAGGCTGGATACTGGCTGAAACACTCAACACTTCCGAAGACAGGAAGGAGCTCTTGTAGGTCAGTCCGCCATCGGAGGTTGCACCACCATGGAATATGCTTTTCGAGGATGCGCCAGAGGCTGAACTGGCCTTGTTCAGTATGGGCAAGGTATTGGTCGATATGCTGAGCTTGTAACTCCCGGTGTTACCGGCACATTTGAAGGGTTCAGCATAGGTATTGGCCAGTACCAGGTATTTTCCTGCAGGCAGCGTGGTATTGATCAGGGAATCGCACTGACCCGCCGAGTCATCATCGAAATCTATGCCAGTGAGCTTGTCATCGGTAATGAACAGTGCTGAATCCAGTGTGGCGGACTCCATCAGGATGCTCAGGGTCGTTTCCTGGTCCAGGTTCAACTCGTAAGTGTCGACAAAACTGGTGTCGATCCCGCCGCCATAAAGCTCCAGTACCGAGCAATCACCCTCCTGCAGCAATTCATCCACCACACTATTGATATGCAAGGACGTGATCTCGCAGTCTCCGGGACCACCATAAAGTACGTTCGCCCCTTCGATATCATCACTTTGCAGTGAATCCAGATCACCGATGGAAGACGCCATCATGGCAATTTCACTATCTTCATGATCAAGTCCGATGGCATGGCCGAGCTCATGCAGGGCAACTCGCCTGAAGTCCACTTCGGGGCGCCTGGGACCGCTATAGATATCCCAGGTGAAGGCATTGTTGAAGATGATGTCGGTCTGGTCGATCAGGGCAAAACCCAGGTTGCCGGGCAAGGCATAGGTCAGCGTCAGGGCCAGGACGCTGTCACCGAACTCGTTACCACAGACATCAGCACTAAAATCGACCCCATTCAGGCCATCGCCATCGCCATCGGGAAACCCGTCTGTCTCACCATTTCCGGTAAAACCTTCACAGGGATCGGCATAGGTGTCGTTAATCCGGAAGGTAAACTCGGTTTCATCGCTCCATTGGGCCAGTGCATCTTCAAACGCATCATTCCAGGTGATACCCGAAGGAGCTAAACCGGGAATGCCGACATTAAAAGTGGCTTCACTGTTCGGCCAACGATTCCCGTCCAGGTTGTAGGCAAGGATGGCGCCTGGTAGCAACAGGGAGCCAATAGCCAGTGCACACTGGCGCTTGCTCATTGGAGTTTTGATTTTTGCTGGTCCAGGCACTGTTTCACATCACCATTAAAGTCTTTTCACTGTATGCAAAAGATCACTATGGATTAAGGGCTAGGGTAAATACGCACTCACGGCATCGCGCAACTCATCCGGAGTCACAGGCGAAAAATAGGCTTTCTCCACAAGCTTTTTGGAAAATTTCATGTTTTCCAGTTTGGCCGCCATGGCTGCATTTTTATTATCTGTGATAGAGAGCGTTTCCTGCTTTATATCGGTTTCCAGGTATTCATTACCCTTCAGGTCAGAGCGTATGCGGAAGTGTCCCTGCGACCAGCCAATAAGAGGGTTAACCTGCCTGGAAGACGGTCTTTCGATAAAGTAAAAGCCCTTCTCGCCTTCTTCGGGAATATCCTGCCCAGAAACCCGGACAGATTTTTCGGCCAGATTGCCGCCCAGGAAGTCCAGCTCGATAAATTCACCCGGATCATCGCCTTTTAATACATCATGGACTTTGAGCAAAACACGGGTATAGGGAGCCTCATTGATTTCAACCATGGTGATATTATCGACTTCGCCCTCGATGATCAGCTCAGCCGCCTTGACCATTTCTTCAAATGTCAGCTTTTGAATGGTTGTGGCTTGCAAGGGGAAAATTGGCAAGGACAGCAAGGCTGCAATGGCCAGTTTCAATAGTGTTGTTTTCATACAGGAACCCGTCAGGGATTAATTTTTCGATAGCTGCCATCAAGGACAGATTGCCACCAGGCTTCATTGTCCAGATACCATTTTACCGTCGCGGCCAGGCCTTCCCTGAAGCTGTGTTTCGGCTTGTAGCCCAGTTCTTCCGTTATTTTACCGGCATCTATGGCATAACGTACATCATGTCCCGGCCTGTCAGTAACAAAGGTTATCAGGCTTTTGCTGAACCCTCCCTGACTCGCAGGACTGCCCGGGAAATGATCAGATAAGGCAGTATCATTCTGGACTATCTCATCCACGATTTCGCATAACAGGGTCACAGTATCAATATTGGTCCATTCATTGTTGCCCCCGATATTGTATGTTTCCCCCTGCCTGCCACCTTCAATAATTAGTTCAATTCCCCGGCTGTGATCATCCACGTGCAGCCAGTCCCTGACCTGCTTGCCATCGCCGTAAATTGGCAAGGGCTTGCCGGACAGGATGTTGAGCAGACACAACGGCAGCAGCTTTTCCGGAAACTGGAAAGGCCCGTAATTGTTGGAGCAGTTGCTGGTAGTGACAGGCAGGCCGTAAGTATGGTGGTAAGCCCGGACCAGGTGGTCGGAACTCGCCTTGCTTGCAGCATAGGGAGAGTTCGGGGCGTAGGGTGTCATCTCGGTAAACGCCGGATCATCGGGGCCCAGGCTGCCATAGACTTCATCTGTGGATACATGGTGAAACAAGCGATTTTCAAAACCACCATTTTTCTCCCATACACTTTTTGCTGCCTTGAGCAGGTTATGTGTGCCCACGATATTTGACTGGATAAAAGCATCCGGACCCGTAATCGACCGGTCCACATGGCTTTCTGCCGCAAAATGTACAACCGTATCAATAGCGTGCTCTTCGAGAATCTTTTCCACCAGCTCCTGGTCACAAATATCACCCTTATAGAAATGAAAGTCCGGATGCGAACTCACCTGTGCCAAATTATTCAGGTTACCTGCATAAGTCAGCGCATCAAGCACCACGATGTTGGCTGATCGCTGTCCGTCAATCAGGTAATTGACGAAATTTGCCCCAATGAATCCTGCACCACCTGTTACCAGTAAATTTTTCATGTCAGGCTCTGGTCTCCTTGATTCTTGTTAATACCTTGGCCAGTTCTTCCTGCCAGGGAGATGTTTTCATGCCAAGAATATTTTCTGTTTCAGTGCTATCAAGGGCAGAATATTCAGGCCGTCGAGCAGGTGTTGGATACTCTTCCGATGGTATTGGCCTGATGATGACATCCTGCTTCAGTAAGCCCATTGCCCTTGCCTGCTCATAGATTTCAACCGCAAAATCGTACCAGGAGATTATCCCACGATCACTCCAATGAAAAATGCCGCTTGCGTCCTCCTTAAGTGCAAACTTCCAGATGATTTCAGCAAGTGAATACACTGATGTTGGTGAACCCAGCTGGTCATTAACGACATTCAGGCTACTCCTGGTTTCCATTAACTCCAGCATGGTAAGGACAAAATTCTTCCCCACAGCGGAGTAGAGCCAGGATGTACGGACAATCACTGAGTTTTCAGGATGATTGGCCATCAAAAGCTTTTCCCCTTCAAGTTTACTTCTACCATAAACGGAGATGGGTGCGGTTTCGTCTGCGGATGTATAAGGAACCGGCGATTGCTTGCTGAAAACAAAATCCGTAGATATATGAATCAGTTTTGTTTTATCAGGCGTAATTCTTGCCAGGTTGCCAATTCCTTGAGCATTAATGGCAAAAGCTTGTTCGGAATTTTCTTCTGCAGCATCAACTGCCGTATATGCTGCGCAATTGATGACGGCCTCAGGATTATGTTTTTCCAGAAATTGTTGAATCTGGCTGGCATTGGACAAGTCCAGCTCTTCACTTGGAGGCGAGACCAGCTGAAAATCTTCAGGAACAATCTCTGTAACAGCTTTGCCCAGCTGCCCGCTGCCCCCCAATAACACGACTCTCTTCATGCTCAGGGATAATACTCACAATCACTGAACAAACACCCTTTTGCGTCTTTTTGTGAAAGGACGACATCATTGTCGACTAGTGGCCAATCTATACCCAAAGCCGGATCATTCCAAAGCAGTGTTCTTTCATATTCAGCGGCATAATAATCAGTGCATTTATAGCTGATTTCAGCGTCTTCCGAGACCACATAAAAGCCATGGGCAAAGCCTGGAGGCACCCATAACCCTTTCTTGTTCTCTTCAGATAACGTTTCTCCCAGCCATTGGCCAAAGGTTTTTGAGGATTCTCTCAGATCGACGACCACATCATATATTTCACCTTTCAATACACGGATGTACTTACCTTGTGAATGTTGTGTCTGGTAATGCAATCCCCTTAATGTCCCTTGTACTGACTTACTCTGGTTATCCTGAACAAAATCATAATTGACGCCAATATTTAAAAACCATTCCTTACGCCAGGTTTCCATGAAAAAGCCACGATGATCACCAAATACTTTTGGTTCAAACACCAATACATCAGGAATTCGCGTGTTTATTATATTCATTACTTATTTTATTTAAGAAGTTGGAGCAGATAATCGCCATAACCACTTTTGGCCAACGGTTGAGCCAACGCTTTAAGTTGTTCAGCATCTATATAACCCTCGTGATAGGCAATTTCTTCTATACACGCTATCTTCAGTCCCTGCCGTTCTTCAAGGACACGAATAAAATTGGCAGCATCCAGCAGAGAATTAAAAGTTCCTGTATCCAGCCAGGCGGTGCCACGGTCAAGGACCTCTACATCCAGGGCATTGTTTTTAAGATATTCCCGATTGACATCAGTTATTTCCAGTTCACCGCGGGGAGATGGCTTGATGGATTTAGCTATATCAATCACACTATTGTCGTACATATACAGCCCAGTAATTGCAAAACTGGATTTGGGATTATCCGGTTTTTCTTCAAGTTCAATGGCCTTACCGTATTCATCAAATGAAACTACGCCATAACGTTCAGGGTCAGTAACAAAATAGGCAAATACAGTAGCACCCTTATTCTTATCCTTTGCTGTTAAAAACTGGGTTTGGATATCACTTCCATAAAATATGTTATCACCTAAAATCAGGCAAACATTGTCATTCCCGATAAACTTCTCACCAATAATAAAAGCCTGTGCCAAACCATCGGGACTTGGCTGAACCTCAAAAGATATATTCACACCCCACTGGGAGCCGTCCCCCAACAAATCACGAAATGACTGGGAATCTTCAGGCGTTGTAATTATCAATATTTCGGTGATCTTGCTTTGGATCAATGTGGCAAGCGGGTAATAAATCAAAGGCTTGTCATAGACCGGCAATAACTGCTTACTGACTGAAAGAGTGGCCGGATGAAGTCTGGTTCCAGTTCCACCAGCGAGAATTATTCCTTTTGTCGTCATTATTAATTCAATATTTCTTTCAATTGCATATAAAACGTTTCTTTTGGGCAATAACCCAAATCATCGTATAAAGTATTATCAATGGTAGCCACACCATGAAAAAGCTGATTATGTGTAGCAAGATTGTAGAAAAAACTAACACCAATGTACTTCAAACACCCCCCTATTAATGCGAAAAGAAATAATAATAATCTAGGGGCTTTTATACCATTATTGTCTCTACCCAATTCTTTCATACAAGCATGATCTATCTCATTTATGGTATATAAATGGCAATCATTAACCCTGTATGTCTTGTTATCAGTAATCGGACTTTCAACACACTTTAATATTATTTCGCAAAGATCATTAACGCCAATCATCTCAATTTGAGAGTCGCTATTTGGCAGCCGAGGAAAATACTTACCTTTATACATCTTCAGCCATGTGGCTAAACCATTTTTCATACCTTTACCATACACAGAAGCACTTTGAAGAATGGTAAAAGATAATTTATGATTTTCATTGTTAGCTTTTAATATATTTTCAACATCTATCTTCGATCTGGCGTATTCATTATTAATATCGTTTTTAACCGTAGATATATAAATTATCTTTTTTACTCCCTGGGCAATCGCAGATTTTATTAATAGTGTGCTGGCTTCTAAATTATTTTTTTGTAATATGGTATTACTGGAACGCACATTAGCTTCACCTGCGAGATGTATAATGCAATCGACATTCTCACATATATTTTTTGTCAAATTCGCATCGGTCAGATCACCTACAATTATTTCAGAACAGTTGGCTGGCTTTGAAATACTTTCATATCTATCTACAGTTTTAACTGAATGTTTCAAATAACTAATTCTTCTCAGCAAGTTAGATCCAATATACCCAGCGCCGCCAGTGATTAGGACCTTCATTAGCGTATTTTCCAGCCATACTGATTAAAAAACTTTATTGCAGAAGAAACGAAGTAAAATATATGTTTCAAACCTTTTTTTGCAGCATTTCCACCAGAATGAGCAATTTCCATTGTAGGTAAATAACGCAGAAATCCATATTTTTTCAATTCAAGTGACAGGGAATAATCTTCGAAATATAAAAAATATCGTTTATCAAAACCTCCAGCTTGTTTCAAAATGTCAGCCCTGCAAAACATAAAGCAACCACTAATCAATACAACATCATTTATCTTCTTCATATTGTGAATAGCGCGGTTTTCATATACTGAGAGTCGATCAGCATACATTTTATTAAGTTTATTGCTATCTATTCCCCTAAGAACCAAATCAAATACAGAAGGATAAGATTTGGTTGTGCCCTGAACCTCTCCTTGTTCATTCCTGACTTCAGGAGACAAGGCAACCACGTTTTTATTTTGTTCCAAATATTCTATGCCATTTAACAAGCAGTATTTATTTACTATCACATCAGGGTTCATTAAAAGGTGATATTTGGAGTTGGATTGATGTATAGCTATATTATGCGCAGCACCATAGCCCAGGTTAGACCCCGTAAATATTAATTCAGATTGGTCGAGATTTTCGAGAACAGTTGAAAACTTATTACTAGTTATTTTATTTGACGAACTATTTTCAACAAATGAAATCTTATCGACTTTATAATTGGTAGGTAATATTCCAATTGCTACTTTCAGGGAATCTATTAAGCGTGCAATTGTTTCTATTTCTGTTTTATAAGTAACAATAGAAATACTTAACAAACTCTATATTACTCTTCTACAGGCTCTAGACGATCGCCAAAAGGTGTTCTGATTCTTTGCATTCCTTCAGGAATTTCATTGTCTGGTATGCGTACTATTTCAAAATTCCTGAATTGTTCTGCACGCCTTTGTCGACGAGCTTCCCTTTCAGCTTGCTCTTCAGGTGTTAATGCAGGCCTTTCCTCTTCTTCCCCGGTAAATGGATTGGTAAAAGTAATTGTTTCGTTCTGATCATTGTCAATTACCTCATTTTCATCTGAGCCGGAAACATCATTATCTGTTGGCTCTACAACTGATGTTTCAGATTCCATAGTCGGTTCAGTAGGTTGTGCGTTACTTAAAGTGAGTATTGCAAGTTCACCATTGCATTGAACTCCTTTGTCTTTAGCTGGTATGCATGGATCATCTTCTGGTAAGCGTATTGCCACCTTACGACTTTGAACATTAACCAAACCGTATCCACTAAAACCCTGGATTTCTTTAATTAAGTCCTTCTCCCATTCAACAATTACAGAATTTCCATCTCTGGATTTTAATGACGCTACATAGTTATCACCAAAACGGCTAGTTCCTACCAATGTAAAAGCTGGCGCAGAGTTAATACGCTCATTTCTTTGAGCCCTT
>CAZROW010000034.1:0-31559 GCA_964601805.1 uncultured Enterobacteriaceae bacterium | reverse complement strand
GGATAAAACCATAAAATCGTAGGTCGGCATAGGGCCGCAGGTCCGTTTGCCGACGATCTGAAACGAAAGACAAAAACAATAGAAGAATAAAACAATAAAAACAGTGACTGAATCTGTCACTTTCCCGGGGGAATCTTCATGAAAAATAAAAACCAGCTATGTCTCATTGCTTTGCTGATCGGGCTGGCCTTTGTTGCTGGCAGGGTGTCTGATTTCAGTGCGCCGGCACTGGCGCAGGGCGGCACACTGACTGCCGAAGACAAGTTTGAAATACTCCAGCTGATAAACCGGTATGCCTATGGCATCGATACCTGCGGCAATAATGGCTATGACTATGCCAACCTGTTTACTGAAGACGGCGTGTTCATAGACAACAATTCTGATGCCGGTTTTGCTGCCGGTGGTCGTGAACTGGCTCGGGGCAGGGAGGCGTTGGCAGAGCTGGTCGGTGGCGGTTCCAGGGGGTGTGAGACGGCCTTACCCTGGACTGACTGGAGTCATCTCATGCTCAATCATGAAATTACCGGAACACCGGAAGGTGCCCGGGGAAGGGTCTACCTGGTGCAGTTGGGTATGCGTGGTCCCGGTTCAGTGGACCGGCACGGGGGATACGAAGATACCTACGTGAAAACCGATGAAGGCTGGCGTATCAGCCGGCGCATGCACGTGAGGAACAAGTACTGGCACATGCCGGCATTACAGACACCGGACCTGAACTGAGAGGGACAAGGGGCAAGGGGCAAGGAACAAGGAACGACACGTTGGGCTTTAACCAATTTACGGGGCGTTGTAGGTCGGGATAGACGCGAAGCGTCGTTTCCCGACGTAGGGATTTACCTTATGCGAAATATTCGTTGTCGGCAAACGCTTCGCTTTTATGACCTTCAGGGTAATGCCGACCTACCACCGTGTATTCCTTTTCCTAGGCCACAGGAGCTTTTGTAATTCGTCCAGCTCCTGCGATGGTATCGAAGACGCTGACCGTCACTCCCTCACGCGCAGTCTTCAGGTGTGCCACCAGGGGGCCGGCAGCATAAGCCTGTGCCTTGTCCCGGGATTCAAACAGGTAGATGCCACCAGCAGTCTTGCTGCTTTCATCCACGAGCCAGATTTTCCAGAGCAGGCCGTCCACATCCACAAAGCGTGGTGCGGCGTCTTCCGAGTGGGTTTCCAGGTCTGCCTGGCTTTCTGTGTAGGGAAAATTGATCTGGACCAGTGCGGTCATTTTTGTCTCCAGTTGGCTTATTCCTGTTCTGGATACTCTACCTGAGAGCGAGCATGTTCGCTATGTAAAGCATGATGCCAAATACCAGCAGGATATCGTTATCGACTAATTCTGCCAGCGCCACTTGGATCGTTTCCCGCTGAGTCCTGAGCAGCCTTATTTTTATCGGGGATTTATTGTTGAGCTACTGCGTTATTTCTGAAACGCAAAGAGTTATTACCAGGAATTGCAGGAATGCCAGGATAAAAAAAGGCCGGTCATGGATGACCGGCCATAAAAGAGATATATCGGAGGGGATATATCATCGGGGATTGGTTCGTCACTTGCCTGGTGATGTTCACCAGGCAAGGGTGTTACAGCCTGCGATATCAGCTGGCTTGCTTTTCCTCTCCACGCAGGTACTTCATCATGGTGTCCACATCACTGCAGGTGAAGGGGTCTTCTTCGTGGTTGTCGCACATACCCGGCTCGGTAAATACCTTTTCAATATTGCCGTCATCGACAATCATGGAGTAGCGCCATGAGCGCACACCGAAGCCCAGGTTTTCCTTCTTCACCAGCATGTCCATGCCGCTGGTGAATTCTGCGTTGCCGTCCGGCAGCAGTTTCACATTTTTCACACCCAGCTGTTTGCCCCACTGGAACATGGAGAAGGCATCGTTGACGCTCAGGCAGTAGACTTCGTCAATGCCCAGTTTCTTCAGGTCTTCGTAGTGCTTTTCATAGCCAGGCAGGTGAGTGCTGCTGCAAGTGGGAGTAAAAGCACCTGGCAGGGCAAAAACCACGACGCGCTTGCCTTTAAAGATGTCCTCGGTGGTCACATCCTGCCAGCGAAAAGGGTTGTCGCCGCCGATGCTTTCATCACGGACACGTGTCTTGAAAGTGACTTCAGGTACTCTTGTTTGCATGTAATCCTCCATAAGGAACAATGTTTGTGTTCGATGCAACGCTCATGACCTGCTGGGGAGCAAATCTCATTGCTCGTTGCTATGGTGGGTAAAATAGAGGTTGGTTCAGGATAGATGAAATATAATGTTTCTATCGCAACAATAGATATTGCCTATGGCCTGATGAGATCCAGGGAAGCCGCTTCATAGCCAAGGATGACCTGTTTTCTGTCTTTCCCCCAGCGATACTGACCGGTTTCGCCTATTTTCCTTACCACGCGGTGGCAGGGGATCAGCCAGGCAATCTGGTTGCGGGCGATGGCAGAAGCACTGGCACGGGTCGCGGCAGGCTTGCCGGCAAGGGAGGCCAGGTTTTCATAGGAGCTGACCCGTCCATAGGGAATTTTCAATAATGCCTGCCAGACCTGGATCTGGAAATTGGTGCCCTTGAGCAGCAGGCTGATTGGCCTGTTATTGCTGTGTAAAGCGCCAGGAGTGGCGCCAAAAAGCTTGTCATGAGTCGCTTGTGTGATGTCATCGTTACGGCTGATAGCAGACAGCGGCCAGAGACTTTCAAGCTGTGCCACGGCAGCAGGTTCCCCATCGACAATGAATGCCAGGTGGCAAATTCCCCGGTCCGTGACGGCCAGCAGGTAGGGGCCAAACGGGGAATCATGGATGCCATAGTTTATAGCCAGGCCCTGGCCCTGTTTGCGGTACTGGGCCGGGGTCATGGCCTCGGTATTGATAAACAGGTCATGCAGGCGTCCTGGTCCTGACAGGCCAGCCTGGTAACCGGCTTCAAGCGGCGGCAGACCCTGGTCCAGCAGGCTTTTGACATGCTCCTTGCTCAGGTACTGGCTGAAACGTTTGGGACTGATCCCCACCCAGCGCGAAAACTGTTTCTGGAAGTGATATTCGCTGAGCCCGCAACTGTTGGCCAGCTCCTGCAGGGAAGGGGGATCGTCGTGACGTGCGACCAGGATATGCAGGGCTTTTTCCATGATGGTGTACATGGATTTTCCAGCAATATCTGTATTCGCGTTCATGACAACAAAGGTAGAGCGTTTCGCCGAAAAAGAAAATCCGTTTCTTGCTGTAGTTACTGTCACAGGAAATGATGGTCATTACCCGGTGAGGATAATAGAATCGGGCACCATGTTGTCTTCGTTCTCAATACGACAGACAGTCGGGTTGGTTGCAGGCCCGCTGCTGTTCATCGCTGTATTAATCATGCCCCAGCCTGAGGGCATGAGTGTTGAGTCCTCCCGGGTTGCTGCAATCGCCTTGCTGATGGCCTGTTTCTGGATGGCAGAAACCGTCCCGATTCCTGCGACTGCCATGTTGCCGATATTCCTGTTTCCGCTCCTGGACATCATGCCCACCGGGACCACGACACTAGCCTATGGCAATGAAATACTGTTTTTGTTCATGGGGGGTTTCCTGATTGCAGTGGCCATGCAGAAATGGAATCTGCATCGAAGAATCGCACTGTCTGTGATCGACAAGGTTGGCAGCAGTCCCAACCGCCTGGTAATGGGTTTCATGCTGGCCACGGCATTGTTGTCCATGTGGATCAGCAACACGGCTACGTGCGTCATGATGACACCGGTAGCCATTGCCGTGGTTGAACAAACACGACTTGAGCGACACAAGCAGATAGGGGAGCACTATAATTTTGGCACGGCCCTGATGCTGGGTATTGCCTATTCGTCTTCTGCAGGCGGCGTTTCTACCCTGGTGGGTACACCGCCCAACGCGATCCTGATTGGTATTATTGATACCGTCTATGGTTACGAGATCAGTTTTGTTGACTGGATGAAGCTCGGACTGCCGGTTTCCATCTGCATGCTGATATTGGTCTGGGTCGTGCTGACCAAGGTCATGTACCGCATGGATGACGCAGACGCTGCCAGTGAACAGGCCGGACAGCATATCCGGCAGCAACTGGACGCCATGGGGCCAATGAGCAGTGAGGAAAAGAAAGTCGCCTTACTGTTCTTTTTCGTGGCCATGAGCTGGATACTGCGTGGCCTGTTTACACCAGCCTGGCTGGACTTTGTGTCCGATCCTGCCATTGCCATGGCGGGTGCCTTCCTGCTCTTTATTATGCCGGCCGGCAAGGACAAGGGGGGCTTCATCCTGGACTGGGACACGGCCAAGACCATTCCCTGGGACATCATCATTCTCATGGGCGGCGGTTTTGCGCTGGCTGCCGGATTCAGCGAGTCAGGCCTCACTGAATGGCTGGCCAACCAGTTGACCATTCTCCAGGGCATTCACTTCTTTGTCCTGATCATTGTTGTGGTTTTGTTTGTCACCTTCCTGACTGAAATGACCTCCAATGCAGCGACAGCGACACTGTTTATTCCTGTCATGGGAGCCCTGGCCATTTCCATGGACCTGCATCCATTCGCACTGATGGTACCCGCTGCCCTGGGTGCTTCCATGGCCTTCATGCTGCCCGTGGCAACGCCACCCAATGCCATTGTTTTTGCCAGCCGCCAGATCAGTATTGGCCAGATGGCACGGACAGGCCTGGTGCTTAATCTTGCCGGTGGCCTGATTATCAGCACGCTCAGTTACCTGCTGCTGGACCAGTTGCAATAGCTAGCTGAAAACCTGAAACTGAATTACAGTAGACACAAACCAATACATCACTGTCAGGGAAGGCGGGATGAAAAGCGGGCCGGGATATGGATGAAATGGAAAGCAACAATAAGCTGAAGCTACAGAATTTTGTCATGGCAGCCATTCTGGTGACGCTGGTGTTTTACCTGCTGGTTTTAGGCCAGACCATCTTGCTGCCGCTGGTGATAGCCATTGTCTTCTGGTACCTGATTAACCTGCTGTCCGAGGGCTTTGGCAGAATCAGTGTCGGTAGTAACCCGCTGTCCAAGCCAGTCAGGTACAGCCTGTCTTTTCTCACCTTCTTTGCCATCATCTGGGGTATTGTCGAGCTGATTGCGAGCAATATTGCCGGCGTGGTACGTGTTGCACCCATTTACCAGGCGAACCTGGAAAACCGCTGGGATAGTATCCTGGCGTTGCTCAGGATTGAGCAGGAACCCACGCTCAGCCAGTTGACTGAACTGTTTAACCTCAGCCAGATTATTACCGGCCTGGCGGCATCACTGACCAATATTGCTGCCAACATGGGTATTATCATCATCTATGTGATCTTTCTGCTCCTTGAACAGGGCAACTTCAGTGGCAAAGTAGCTTCACTGGCCAAGAGCCCGGAAAAGGAACAGCGGGTGAGGTTGTTGATCAAAAAGATCAACGAGGATGTGCAGAAGTACATCAGCATCAAGATGCTGACCAGTTCCACTACCGGCATACTCAGTTATATTTTCATGAAAGTGGTCGGCGTGGATTTTGCGGAGTTCTGGGCGCTGCTGATATTCCTGCTTAACTTCATTCCGACGATTGGCTCAATCGTGGCAACGATATTTCCCTCCCTGATTACCCTGGTGCAGTTTGATACTTACACGCCGTTTTTCGTTGTGCTCGGCGGAGTCACTGCCATCCAGGTCTGTGTCGGCAATATCCTGGAACCCAGGCTTATGGGCAACTCCCTGAACCTCAGTCCGCTGATCATCCTGCTGAACCTGTCCCTGTGGGGCTTGATCTGGGGCATCCCCGGCATGTTCCTGTGCGTGCCCTTGCTGGTGATCTCCATGATCGTATTCTCCCACGTGCCACAGACCCGTCCCATTGCCATTATGTTGAGTCGGGACGGGAAGATTAAGGATATATACGAGCAGTAGACTAAGGTCTTAGGACAGGAACAAGGGAATAAAGGAAAAAGGGAAAAAGGGGGAAGACTCGTTGTGCTGAAAAGAAATCATGCGATGTCGTAGGTCGGGATAGGCGCGAAGCGCCGTTTCCCGACATGGTGATATACAGGACATTGCATTTAATCGTCAGCAAAAGCTGCGCTTTTATGCTCTTCAGGGTAATGCCGACCTACGAAAACGTCCTTGTCTGGGAAAAGGATTGACGGGTAATCCGGGTGCACAAATATTTTTCCCTTTTTCTAGAATCTATACCCCAGCTCAACCGCCACCTGCCGTGGCCTATCGACAAACCCGTAATAGGTATTGGTGCCAAACGTGCTGCCGGCCAGAGGTGTGTTGCCCACATAGGTAAGCACTTCTTCGTCACCCAGGTTTTTACCAATCAGCATGACTGACCAGTTGTCCGCCAGAAGGCCAAGCCGGGCATTGATCTTGGTATAGCTATCAATGCGAAAGGCGGGGTCCAGGTTTTCGTGAACATTCTGGTCATCTACGTAATTGAAATTCAGGTTGGCCACCACATCCATGCCATTGTTCAGTGGCCGGGCGTAATCAAAGGATACGCTGAAATTGTGTTCAGGTGTGTAGCGCCCGTCCTGCCCCGTGTAATCACACAGGGGAATACCATTGACAACATCGCCATCGGGCACCTGGCGTTCGTAGCAGTTGCCGTTGCGGAAATCCGTGTACTCATAATCCAGGTAGGCATAGGCATAATTCATGGTCAGGCTGTCAGTCAGGGCCCAGCGACCATCTACTTCCAGTCCCCAGAGCTCGGTTTCCTTCGCATTACCCACGTTGAATCCCAGTGTGCCGTCAAACTGGGAAATCTGCAGGTCTTCGTAGTCAGTGAAGAAGAGGGCGGCGTTGAGCTCCAGTGCGCCACCGGCAAGTGTGTTCTTGGCACCGAATTCCAGTGAAGTGACTTCCTCATCCTCGAATTCAAAGGAGAAGGGATTGTTGGCCCTGGCATCAAAGCCGCCTGCCTTGAAGCCGGTGGTATAGCTGGCATACAGCATATTGCTGGGAGTGACATCCCACTGCAGGCTGATTACCGGAGTAAACATCGACTCTGAGCGTGAGCCGGTCACATTGTGGCCGGGCAAGACCACGCCGGGCGCGACGGGAATACCCTCGGTTTGCTCGGTATAAATGTCAAAGGCGCCGAAATAGACCAGTGCCACCTGGGGATTGGTCACCGGACTGCCGCTGGCATTGCTGATGATATTCATGTTGCGATTGGCGTCCTTGTCTTCCTCGGTATAACGACCGCCAACAGTCAGCCGCCAGTCATCAGCGAGGTTCCAGGTACCCTGGGCAAACAGGGCCCAGGCATCGCTATCCTGGTCATTAAGTCGAGTGGCATTGGTTCCGGGTATCAGGGCCAGGGCCTGCGTACTGGGATCAGTGGAGGTAGCTGCCAGGATGTTAAACAGGGAATCAGGCGGCAGCACGATACGCTCTACAGAGTCCATCTCGGTTGACTGGTAATAGGCACCGGCGATCCATTCCACTGTGCCGCCGGTTGGCGAGGCCAGGCGGATCTCCTGGCTGAACTGTTCATAATCTTCCAGCAGGTCACCATAGAAAACGCTGGCAGGGACGTAATCGAAATCACCCGTCTCCAGGAAATCGTATTCCAGATGGCCGGTGACAAAGGTCAAAGTGTTCTCCCCAAGTTGATAATCAATATTGAGTGTTACGTTGCTCATTTCACTGTCGCTGAATTCAGGCGAGTTTGCCTGGCGATTGAAATCAAGCTCTGATTCCATTGGCGGTTTGCCAAAGGCACCCAGCACCTGGGCATAATTTAGCCCGGCAAGAGGCGTTGCGCCGGCGGGGAACAGGTTGGGCAGGTCGCGCACGATTTCTATCTGGCGACCCGTAGTGTCAAAATTGTTCTGTTCTACTTTCAGGGTAGCATTCAGGTCGGCGCTGATGTCCCAGTCCAGAGTCAGGCGTACGGCTTTCTCTTCTCTCTGGGGTTCGTCGGCATTTTTGAACGTATTGTTCATATAGCCTTCTTCTTCATAACTGCGCAGGGCCAGGCGAGCGCGGAAATTGTCTGCAAGTGGACCGGAAAACACAGCCGTCAGTTCTTCCTGTTCGGACTCGAACTCGTACAGCGCCCTGATGTCGACCAGTAATTCATCGGTAGGCTTGGCTGTAGACAGGTTCAGTGCACCGGCAATGGTGTTCTTGCCAAAAATAATGCCTTGCGGGCCACGCAGGACTTCCACGCGCTCCAGGTCAAGAAAGGGTGCCCTGATCAGTTGCTGCCTGCCGTAGTAGATGCCATCCACATACTGGCCGACAGATTGTTCAAAAGCCTGGTTGTTGCCCGAGCCGATACCACGAATATACATCTGGGTACTGATGCCGGTTTCAGTCATGGTCATGTTGGGGACAAACTCGGTGATATCGGCAATCTTGTTGATATTGGCCGTAGAAAGCCTTTCATTACTGATGACACCGACTGAAATGGGAACATCGGACAGGCTCTGCACCCGCTTTTGGGAAGTCACGATGATTTCTTCCAAAATCGGAGAGCCCTGGGCGAGGGCAGAAGTATTGCCAAACGTTGCAGCAGCCACAGCACTACCGATGAGCAAGGCAAGTCTGGATTTTTTATGCATTGAGTTCATAGTGTTCCCCATTATTTTCCCGTAACACACTTACCCCGCGTGTCAGGTCTGTACATGGCCTGATCCAGGGCCTGGCTTATCCCTTTCCAGAGACTCTCCCAGGTATGGATTCCGGCAAGTGTGAGCCCGTAAAATCCGAAGATAATTAGTATCTTATGTCGATGTCTTGATTGCCGAATCAGGCTGCATCCTACCATAAAACCCTGAAATTGTAGGTATTCCGCCCGTATTTTTCTTCTGTGCGGGGAGCCTGGTCAAAAATATGCTCCTTGTACCGACCAAACTTGCCGTAATTGATGCCAAGCGCCCTCTAAACGTTTATAATTCGCGCCCTTTTGGAACAGGATGTCATCATCCTGCCAGCACAATGAACTTTTCCGAGATTTGAATGAAAAGCGCTGAAATCAGACAGGCTTTCCTGGACTATTTTGCCGAACATGACCATGAAATCGTGGCCAGCAGTTCCCTGGTGCCCGGGAATGATCCGACCCTGTTGTTTACCAATGCCGGGATGGTGCAATTCAAGGATGTCTTCCTGGGACAGGAAAAACGTGCCTATAACCGTGCGACTACGTCTCAACGCTGTGTCAGAGCCGGGGGCAAGCATAATGACCTGGAAAATGTCGGGTATACCGCACGGCATCACACATTCTTTGAAATGCTCGGCAATTTCAGTTTCGGTGATTACTTCAAGCGCGAAGCCATCCGCTTTGCCTGGACGTTCCTGACAGAAAACCTGGGCCTGCCCGAAGAAAAACTTTGGGTGACGGTATTCGAGGACGATGACGAAGCGGCCGACATCTGGTTGAAAGAGCTGGGGGTATCAGCCGAGCGTTTCACGCGTATGGGTGAGAAGGATAACTTCTGGGCCATGGGTGATACCGGTCCCTGCGGTCCCTGCAGCGAAATTTTCTACGATCATGGTGAAGAAGTTCCGGGAGGTCCGCCGGGCAGTCCTGACGAAGATGGCGACCGTTATATCGAAATCTGGAACCTGGTATTCATGCAATTCAACCGGTCGGCTGACGGCAAGATGACGCCGCTGCCCAAGCCGTCAGTGGATACCGGCATGGGACTGGAGCGAATTGCGGCTGTGATGCAGAACGTTCACAGCAATTACGAAATCGACCTGTTCCAGCACATTATCAAGGCGGCTGCCAGCCTGACCGGTACCGATGATCCCGGTAATGCCTCGCTGAACGTTATTGCCGACCATATCCGCTCCTGTGCCTTCCTGGTGCTGGATGGTGTGATACCGGCCAACGAGGGCAGGGGGTATGTTCTGCGCCGCATTATTCGCCGGGCCATACGCCATGGTCATAAGCTCGGTGTGAACGATCCTTTCTTCCACAAGCTCGTAGCGCCGTTATGTGATGTGATGGGAGAAGCCTACCCGGAGCTGGAAAAAAACAGGAAACAGGTGGAAGAAGTCCTGCTGGCGGAAGAACAACAGTTCGCCCGGACCCTGGACAATGGCATGAGCATTCTGGAAAAGGCCATTGCCGATCTCAAGGGCACAACGTTGCCAGGTGCAACCGTCTTCAAGCTCTATGACACTTACGGGTTCCCCGTTGACCTGACTGCAGATATCGCACGTGAACGTGGTCTTGAATTGAACATGGACGAATTCGATGCCGAGATGGACAGGCAGAAAAACCAGGCTCGTTCTGCCAGCCAGTTTGAAACGGCAGAAGCCCTGGATATTACCCTGGATACCGATACCAGCTTCAGGGGCTATGATCACCTCGAGCTTGAGGCCAGGGTCGTTGCCCTGTACCAGGACGGCAAAGCGGTTGAATCACTGTCTGAAGGTGCCAGGGGGATTGTCTTGCTCGATAACACCCCTTTTTATGCCGAATCCGGTGGCCAGGTAGGAGACTGCGGCACACTGTCCAGTGCCGGTGCACAGTTCAATGTTCGGGATACCCAGAAACAGGGCGGCCAGTTCCTGCACATGGGCAGTCTGGAATCAGGTGACCTGACCGTTGGTGACAGTGTGACCTGTCACGTTGACAACAGCCTGCGCCAGCCGACAGTGCTCAATCATTCTGCCACCCATCTCATGCATGCAGCCCTGCGCCAGGTGCTGGGGGCCCATGTGAGCCAGAAAGGCTCGCTGGTGAGTCCGAAATACCTGCGTTTTGACTTTTCCCACAACAAGCCGGTGACCGAATCCGAGTTGCGTGAAATTGAAGCCATCGTGAACCGACAGGTCCTGCAGAACGTAGAAGTGACGAAGGAAGTGATGGCCATGGATGCCGCAAAGGCCAAAGGTGCCATGGCCCTGTTTGGTGAAAAGTACGGTGATGAGGTACGCGTGGTCACCATGGGACGTGGAACCGAAGACGACGACAGTGCAGACTTTTCCATCGAATTATGTGGCGGTACCCATGTAAACCGTACCGGTGATATTGGCCTGTTCAAGATCATCCAGGAATCGGGTATTGCTGCGGGTGTGCGCCGGATTGAGGCTGTCACTGGCTCAGCTGCCCTGGCACTGGTGCAGGCCCAGGAAGAGACTCTTAAACAGATTGCCGGTGCAGTGAAATCCGGTACAGACAAGGTGGTTGACCGCGTCCAGCAACTTGCGGCGTCCAACAGGCAGCTGGAAAAGGAACTGGAGCAGCTGAAGGCAAAACTGGCCAGTTCAGCAGGTACGGACCTGGCCTCCCAGGCGGAAGAGATTAACGGCATCAAGGTATTGGCAGCCGTTGTAGACGGCGTAGACAGCAAGGCGCTGCGAGACACTACTGACCAGCTCAAGAACAAGCTGGGGTCCGCCATTGTTGTGCTGGGCACAGTCTCTGAAGGCAAGGTCAGCCTGGTGGCCGGGGTTACCAAAGACCTTACCGACCGTTTTAAAGCCGGTGATATTGTCAACGAAGTGGCACGTAAAGTGGGCGGTAAGGGCGGTGGCCGTCCTGACATGGCCATGGCCGGGGGTAATTCCCCAGGCGACCTTCCAGAGGCAATTTCTTCGGTAAAACAATACCTTGCGTCAGTATTGTAGCGTTTCATTTTCGCAAGCCATGTTTCATAAATACATTAACAATGTTCCGGAAATAGTATTGGCGCTTTTTAAAAAGATAGTGACAGAATCATGTTGATAGTTCAGAAGTACGGTGGAACTTCAGTGGGTTCCATTGAAAGGATCCAGGCTGTGGCCAAGCGCGTGGCTGCCTGCCAGGCCGAAGGAAACCAGGTCGTTGTAGTGGTGTCTGCCATGAGTGGAGTCACCAACAACCTGACGGCAATGGCGTATGAACTACAAAAGGAGCCGTCTCCTCGTGAGATGGATATGTTGCTTTCCACCGGTGAGCAGACAACGATTGCCCTGTTAAGCATGGCTTTGCAGGCGATAGGTTGTCCGGCTCGTTCTTATACCGGGGGGCAAGTAAGGATACTCACTGATAATGCACATACCAAGGCGCGTATCCAGGAAATTGAAGGTGAAAAAATCCTTCAGGATCTGGACAAGGGCTCAGTAGTTGTAGTTGCAGGTTTTCAGGGAGTTGATGAAAAAGGAAATATTACTACGTTAGGGAGAGGTGGTTCGGACACCACTGCAGTAGCGATTGCAGCAGCCCTCAAGGCTGACGAATGCCAGATCTACACCGACGTTGACGGTGTTTATACCACCGACCCCCGCGTAGTTGACAATGCCAGAAGGCTGGACCGCATCACATTTGAAGAAATGCTTGAAATGGCCAGTCTCGGTGCAAAAGTACTGCAGATTCGTTCTGTGGAATTTGCCGGAAAATATAATGTACCACTGCGGGTCCTGTCTTCGTTTGAAGATGGTCCCGGTACGTTAATTGTCTCAGAGGAAGAATCTATGATGGAGAACCCTGTAATTTCTGGAATCGCTTTTACCAGAGATGAGGCCAAACTGAGTGTAGTAGGTGTACCTGATGTTCCTGGTATGGCTTACAAGGTATTTGGTCCCATTAGCGATGCCAATATCGAGGTTGATGTTATTGTCCAGAATATTGGTGCCGACAATACCAATGACATTACTTTTACCGTAGCCAAGAAGGATGCTGATGCAGCCTCCAGGTTGCTGGAAAAGTTGTCTGCGGAAATGGGTGCCAGGGGTATCGAAGTGGATCAGAAAGTGGCAAAAGTATCGCTGGTAGGTGTGGGCATGCGCTCACATGCCGGTGTTGCCAGTCGAATGTTTGAAGCATTATCGAAGGAGTCGATCAATATTCAGCTTATTACCACCTCCGAAATCAAAATCTCCGTAGTCATAGAGGAGAAATACCTCGAATTAGCAGTAAGAGCCCTGCATAGCGCCTTCGGCCTGGAAAACCCGCCGGAATAGCCATCAGGGAAGGACACAGGATTGAGCCCAGGGAAAGATGCCAGGGACAACTTGTGGAGTATTTAGTTAGTCCTAGAGACCAGATATCCAGCTGGAGTTGGGTGGGTCTTGTAAATGCTAAGGGGGTTTAGCAATGTTGATTTTGACTCGCCGTGTAGGCGAAACACTTATGATCGGTGACGAAGTAACAGTCACTGTTCTGGGTGTGAAAGGAAATCAAGTACGCATCGGTGTTAACGCACCGAAAGACGTTGCTGTCCACAGGGAAGAGATTTACGACAGAATCCAGAAGGAAGGTGATACAGGCAGTGCAGATGGTGATGCCGACGATGACAACGTCGGTAACAGCTGACAGCTTGCCAGTAGTTTATCGCTAATGTCCCAGGAGAAATTGAATCCGGAATGCAGTAAAACCCGCTGCCAATTTTGCCTTGAGGTCTCCACCAATCCAGATTGCATGTGTTATCATGCGCGCCTTGTTTTGGTGACAGAAGTCAGACTGAGGAGTCAGCAGCAGTACCTCCGACACTTTTGACACATGACAACAATCCTGGAGAGGTGGCCGAGTGGCTGAAGGCGCGCCCCTGCTAAGGGCGTATGGGTTAACACTCATCGAGGGTTCGAATCCCTCCCTCTCCGCCATGAATAAAAAGACCCGGCTTCGCGCCGGGTTTTTTTATTCATGGCGAAGAGGGAGTAGCTAGTTCGAACCCTTGGTTCGACCAGCTTCTACTACTTTCCAAAGGAAAGTAGTAGAGCGCAGGACGCCCGTTTTGTAGGGCGCCCGAAGGGTCAACTGCGAAGCAGTTGATCAATCCCTCCGCAAAGCGAAGCTTTGCCAACGCATCTCCAAAGTTCCGCAATAACCTCCAGGCAAACTCCTATTTCCAGGCATACCGGACAGATACCAGAATCACCCCAGGATAAACCCCTCCGCAAAGCGCAGCTTTGCCAACGCATCCAAAAAGTTCCGTAATAACCTTCAGGCAAACTCCTATTTCCAGGCATACCGGTTAGATACCAGAATTACCCCAGGATAAACCCCTCCTCAAAGCGCAGCTTTGCCAACGCACCCCCAAAGTTCCGCAATAACCTCCAGGCAATCTCCCATTTCCAGCCATACCGGACAGATACCAGAATCACCCAGGATAACCCCCCCCCATTCAAAGCAAACAAAGATTGACTGCCACTGCACCCTTGTTCATATTATTGTGCACTCTGGGCAAAAATGGAGCCATTGCAGGCATTGTAAGATGTAGCATCGGCAGGGGGCACGAGAAGATGGTCGGGGACTTCGAATACATAATAGGTGATGCGACACCCAGGCGGGATGTGCTGAAGTGGAATGAACTGGTCGCACAATCCGGCTGTAGTGTGGATTTTGTCACAAAAAAGCCACACCCGATCCTGCAATCCAACTGGCGACACCTGGATTTTGGCAGTATCTGCATCAATTACATCTATAATTTCCGCTCGTTTTGCGCTGTTCATACGCCAAACGGTAGCCTCGCGGACAAGGCGCGCAAATTCAAGCTTATCTATACCGATACACCAGCTATTCTAAGGCATTACGGCCGGATCACCCAGGTCAAGGCCAATGCCTTTGTCCTGATCGACAGTGCCTGCAAATTTGAATTTGAAATAGAGCATGACCGCTCATTGGGCATTTCCCTGAACATCGATCCTACCTGGCTGCTCAAATATATTCCCAATCCCAAACTGTCGGTGGCAGTGCCGGTGGATGCTGACTCCAATTGGGCAAAACTGTTTCTGCTTGCGCTGCAAACCATAGAAAAACAGCAGGACCCCGAGCACACCATTCCACGCAGCCTGATCACTGACCAGTTAGGTTCCTTGCTGTCATTGCTGTTCCTGCCTGAGGAAAGTGCCGGTATGAATACCCGGCACCAGGTTTCGCTGTACAACAAGCTGGACAGAATCCTGCATGAGCATTTTCACCAACCTGATCTCAATGCCGGACAGGTGGCTGACAGGGCAGGTATTTCGCGCAGGCACCTGTTCAATATCTTCGCCCGTTCGGGCACAAGTTTTGGCAATACGCTGCAGCAAATTCGCCTGGCCAAAGCCAGGGAAATGTTGCGAGATGAAAGATACAACGCCTTTCGAGTATGCGATGTGGCATGGGCCTGCGGGTTTTCAGACCATGGGCATTTCAGCCGGAAGTTCAAGACGCAATTTGGCAGTACACCCACAGCATTTAGAAAATCAACAACAGGGGACAGCGCTCGTGGCAGAACATTTCTTGGCTCCGAAAGAGGAGCCCTTACACCCGGTCGCCAACACGGGATATTTCCCTAGGGGATTCCTCCTTCTTTTTATACTGGTTTTCCCGGCATGGGCAAACTGTGCCGAGGCCTGGTATGGCGCGGCGTTGCCTGATCCCGCCCCGTTTGCACCTGAACTTATCTATGCCCAGGAAGGATTCAGTCCCCTGGCCCTGGAAGCCAACACCTATCATGCACGCACCGAAGACATACGCGCTGATGAACTGATGGGGGTTGTGCAGGACCAGATGGATATTTCACAGCGCAGCCGGGAAGAGGGTGAATTAATCTGGGGCCGCATTTCCGGGCGTTCCGGCGGCAGGATGACCACGCAGTATGTCCTTGACCAGTTTCGTGACATTGGCCTGGAAGATATCCACCTGCAGGAGGTCACCATGCCCCCGCAAACCTGGCCGGACACGACCGCCCTGACCCTGGTGGCGACACCGGGAACCGGGACCGGCAGTGCCGATTACCATTTTCAGTCTGTCATGCCCCAGCCACGGACTCCGGGTACCGGACCGGAGGGCATTACCGCCGTCCTGGTGTATGTGGGTTATGGCCGTGATATAGATTTAAGTGGCAAGGATTTACGTGGTAAGGGGGCAGTCTTGCGTGCACGCCCGGTACAAGGTGGGTACAGCTCGGTGCTGGGCATTCCCGACAAGCTGGGAGAAGCCGGTGCGGCTTTCGTGATCGTGATCTATGACATAGCCATAGACCTGCAAATCTATAACCCGGCGTTGAGCGGAACCACTGTTCCGACTTTTGCCATTGCCGATTTTGAAGGCAGGTTCCTGGAAGATGTCATGGCCAGGGCGGGTGATACGCCAGTGGCAGCCAATGCCATGGTGACCCATAAGACCGAGACGGAAAACCTGACTAACAATGTGATTGGTCAGATCACAGGGACTACCGATGAGTATGTCATTGTGGTTGCCCACCAGGATTCCTATTTTTACGGGGCCATTGATAACGCCACCGGTGTTGCAGCCATGCTGTCACTGGCAAGACACCTGAAAAACCAGGATGAAAAACCCAGGCGTACGCACATTTTTGTCGCCACCGGCGGCCACCATGCCGGCGGGTGGCCGGGTACAGTCCAGTATGTGGACAGCATTCTTGGTATTCGGGACAAAACAGCGATTGTGCTGAACTGCGAGCATGTGGCCGCCACCCAGTTTATCGAGTACAGCGATATCGATTACAGCGTTTGGGGCACCCGGGGAGGCATGTTGCTGGCCAACACGGAAGTCCCGAAGTTCGGCGCGGTGCTTCCAGAGAACCCCGCAGTATTCAGTTTGCTGGATGAGGCCCTGTCTCGTTATGGCGTGACCTTGCTGACCCACCCCTGGGATGATGCCAGGGGCGATGTTTATCCGTTCAAGGACAAGGATTTCCCGGTGGCCCAGATCGTGGAGGTAGGGAACTGGTATCACACCACTGCCGACATCATGGAAGCTGTTTCAGCGTCCGGACTCGAGCGTACGACCCGGGCCTTTGCTGAATTCCTGCACCAGGTTGAAACTCGGCCTCTGAATGAACTGGTACTGTAAAACTGACTTTAACAAGAGAGATACCCCATGAAGAAAAACACTTTTATTTCAGGATGCCTGGCAGTGATGACTTGTTGCCTGGTAATGACCAATACTGCCCTGGGTGCCAGCTATGCCGAGGACCGGGCTGAAATTGAGAACCTCATGTCCGTCTATATATACGCACTGGACCTGAAAGATCCGGATGCCTATGTGGGAACGTTCACGGAAGATGGTGTACTCAATCATGCCGGTGGAATCGAAAGAGGCCGTGCAGAGATTCGGGAATTTATTGAGAATAATGCAGCCAATGCACGCCGGGCGATGGAAAACCGGGATAGGTCAAAACCCCGGCCCATACCAAGTCGTCACCTGATTGATAATCTCGAGCTTCATATCAACGGCGATACGGCCACGGGCAGAGCCTACTGGTCGTCCATGTCAGTGGATGAAAACCGTCAGCCCCATATCAGTGAATACGGTTTTTATGAAGATGAATACCGCCGGGTTAACGGCAAGTGGCTGTTTTCAAAACGCCTGATCGTGAATGAATTCCGGCCAGGGCGTGAATACGGTGTGGTCTCGGCTGAATGAACGCATTTTTCACTCGAGTCAGCCTGATGAAGCAGCCGGTTCTTGCTGTTGTCCTGCTTGCTTTTAGTTTCAACCAAAGCGCCCTTGGGCATCACAGTTCCGCCATCTATGACAAGGACAGGGAAATCAGCTTTGCAGGTGTGGTTACCCGTTTTGAGTGGTCCAATCCCCATGTATTCATCCACGTGGAAGGAGAGGCGGATGGCAGACCGGCCACGGTCTGGCAGTTCGAGACTTCCAACCCGTCCATGATGCGCTCCAGGGGTTGGGACAGGAACCTGCTAAGCCCTGGCGATCGCGTTGTTATCGGCGGCAATCCCGGTCGCAGCCGCAGCAAGGCGATTGGTTTGCTGACCCTGTTGGAAAAAGACGGTGTGGACCTGCTCAATGAAGACACCTTTTTCGGTTCCAGCCTGGTCAGTGACGCTGATGGCCAGGAAACTACCGACAGCCTCGAAGGGCACTGGGTCGTTGTGCCTGACCAGGCATTGTACGACACCCTGAAACCCTGGAATCTGACCCTGACTGAAAAAGGGCAGCAGGCCATTGCCAGCTATGACGAAAGCACCATGCTGCCGCAATTGCAGTGTCTGCCGTCGGTAGCACCCACCTATATGTTCATCCCTGATCTCAAGGTTATTGAACTGGGCCAGGAGAGTATCGTTTTTCGCAGTGAGTACCAGGGGGTGGAGAGAGTGTTTGATCTCACTGCTGACTCGCATGCCGGGGTGGAACCCAGTTGGCATGGCCATGCCATTGCCCGTTGGCAAGATGACGTACTGGTGGTGGACACGGCCAGGTTTCTGGAAAACCGCAGCGGTCATTCCGGTGGTCTGACTTCCGGTCCCCGCAAACATCTTGTAGAAGAGTTTGCACTAAATCCGGATGGTCAGAGTATGATCTACAGATTTACGCTTGAGGATCCAGATTATTTTGTCGGCCAGGTCAGTGGGGAGGCCCGCTACCTGTATTCGCCGAACCGTGAGTATGCGCCGGATGCATGCAGCATTGAAAATGCACGCCGGTTGCTTGAATAAACCTTTTTCCAATCAATTAAAGACAGGTAAAAACTGATGAGCCAACAACATACGAAGCAACCCGATAAGGGGCTGGAAGCCGTTGCCGCCAACGGCCTGCTGCATCGCCGCCTGTTCCTGACAGGCAGCGGCACCCTTGCCGCAGGACTGGGACTGCTGTCGGCAACCCCGATGGCAGCGGCACCCCTGGAGATACCGGAGTGGATGAAAGCACCCGGCAGTCATATGCGCCCCTATGGACAGCCTTCAGCCTATGAAAACGATGTGCAGCGCATGGTGGGGGGGACACCGGGAGTCACAGGCAGCGGTGTGTCGTTCACGCCACTGGAAAAAATCCACGGCACCATTACGCCCAATGGTCTGCATTTTGAACGTCATCACAGTGGCGTTCCCGATATCGATCCGGCACAACACAAGTTGCTGATTCATGGCCTTGTCGAGCGGCCATTGACGTTTACCATGGATGCCCTGATGCGTTACCCCACGGTTACTCGCATCCAGTTCCTGGAATGTTCCGGGAACAGTGGTCGCAGCAATCTGACCGCGCAACCTCAGCAGGCGCCTCTTGGCGCGCTGCATGGACTGGTGTCCTGCAGTGAATGGACCGGTATTCCCCTGTCGGTTGTCCTGGATGAGGCCGGTATCAAACCGGAGGGAAAATGGGTGCTGGCAGAGGGTGCCGACGCTGCCGCGATGAGCCGCAGTGTACCCCTCGAAAAAATCATGGATGATGCCATTATTGCCCTGTACCAGAATGGTGAACGGTTGCGTCCGGAAAACGGATATCCCATGCGGCTGTTCCTGCCCGGGTATGAAGGCAACATGTCAGTAAAATGGTTGCGTCGCCTGAAAGTCAATGCAGCCCCGACCATGACGCGGGACGAAACCTCGCACTACACCGACGTGGTGCTCGGCGGTAAAGCCAAAATCCTTACCTTCCCCATGGTTGTCAAGTCTGTGATTACCAATCCTTCCCCGACGATGACCCTGGGACAAACCGGCTTGTATGAAGTCACCGGCCTGGCCTGGTCGGGTGCCGGTAAAATTACCCGGGTTGAAGTATCTGCTGATGGCGGAGCGACCTGGGCGGAAGCGGCACTGACTGAACCAGTGCTGTCAAAATCCTTCACACGTTTTCGCATACCGTGGCAGTGGAGTGGAGGGCCAGCGACCTTGCTCAGTAGAGCTGTAGATGAGACGGGGGCAATGCAACCGACACGCGCACAGTTTGTTGGTGAATATGGTGAGCGCAGCAATTATCACAACAATACCATCCAGGCCTGGGGTATTGCCGCAACAGGGGAGGTGTCCAATGTACTGGCGTAATCTGTTTTGTTTGACCGGCGTGCTTGCCTTGCTGTCTTGCAGTAGTGCATCCCCAGAACCCACAGGACCCGGGCTGGGCCAGCCCATTTCCCAATCCGACCTGGCGCCCTGGGATATCAGTATAGAGACCAACGGTGACGGACTGCCGCCGGGTTCCGGCACGGTCAGTGAAGGTGAATCGGTGTACGTGGCCCAGTGCCAGGCCTGTCATAACGAAGAGGGGGCAGGGCAACCTCATGATCGCCTGGTCGGCGGGCATGGTACGCTGGATCAGTTGCAGCAAGTCAGGACGGTAGGCAGTTTCTGGCCCTATGCCAGCACCGTGTACGACTACATTCGTCGCGCCATGCCCTTTGCCACACCACAGACACTCACTGACGACGAGGTGTATGCCGTGACAGCCTACCTGCTTTACCTGAATGGCATTATCGATGAAAGCACGGTTCTTGATGCACAGTCCCTGGCTGCCATCCGTATGCCCAACGAAGACGGTTTCATCCTGTCCTATCCCTGAGCGATGAAATCATGAACCCGATAAAGCGCATGCTGCTGCCCCTGTTGCTGCCCTTGTTAACGGGCAGCCTGGCCGTGCCTTCGGTTATTGCTGCTGAGGCCGGCTTTCACCTGGAAACCCTGGCAGACCGTATTGCCGATCCCTGGGCCATTGCGGCCTTGCCCAATGGCGATGTTCTGGTGACGGAGAAAGCAGGGCGGTTGCGACTTATTCGTGATGGCCGTTTACAGGAAGAACCGGTTCCCGGTGTGCCGGAAGTTCGCGTCGGAGGACAGGGCGGGTTGATGGACCTGGTGGCGGCTCCCGATTTTGCTACCAGCGGTTACCTGTACATGACCATTGCCAAACCGGCACCGGATAATCTCACTGGCACCACGGCGGTCATGCGTGCTCGGTTTGACGGCACCCGGCTTACCGGGCTAACGGAAATTATTGAGACACAGGCCTGGGGAGAGGCTTTCAGTCATTACGGCACCCGGCTGACTTTTGATGATGCGGGGCATCTTTTTCTGACCATTGCCGACCGCAGTGCTTTTTACCTGACTGACAGGCCTTTGTCTGAACATCCCGCGCAACGCCTGGATAACCATATGGGCAAAGTCCTGCGCCTGGGGCTGGATGGCAGTGTGCCCGACGATAATCCCTATGTCGGTGTTGAAGGCGTCTTGCCGGAAATCTGGAGTTACGGGCATCGCGATCCGCAGGGTATCGCGTACCGGCCTGAAACCGGTCAGATGTGGGAAGTGGAACATGGCCCGCTGGGCGGGGATGAGCTGAACCTGATTCAGCCCGCTAAAAATTATGGCTGGCCTGTCGTCAGCAAGGGCGGGAATTACACGGACGTGACAGGGTTTGCCTCGGTCAAACGTCGTGAAGACATGCAGGAACCGGTGTTTTACTGGCAGCAGACCATAGCCCCCTCCAATATTCTGTTTTATTCCGGTACGCAGTTTCCCGAGTGGCAGGGCAATGCCCTGATCAGCGGACTGTTCGGGGAAAAGCTGACTCGTGTTGTCCTTGAGGGGAATCATGTGGTCAGCGTGGAAACCATACTTGATAACGTGGGCAGAATTCGCGATATCCACGAAGGCCCGGACGGCAGCCTGTACCTGGCCGTCAATATTGGTGTCAGTGAGGCGCCGATAATGCGCATCGTTCGGGATGACTGACGCGCCAGAACCTTATTCATACAGGCTAAAGGAGTATAATTGGACGTTATAGCTGATAATGAAATGAATACAGACCTTGAGCTTGCAACCCAGGATTGAACTTTTGGAGAAGATGAAATGACACAACACAATAATGACCAGAACCCACGCCGCTCCCTGATGAAAACCATGGGAGCTGCAACCCTGGCAGGTCTTGCTGCCGGTGTTGCCTCCACGCCAGCCCAGGCCCAGGGACGTAATAATGCCTTTATGCCAACACGGCATGCTGAAGATGCCTGGTTCGAGGAGCTCGGTGGTTCCCACCGGGTCTATATCGATACCTCAACCCCGCTTGGCGGCCAGGATGCACTGCGCTATGCCTTCAATATCATGAATGCCAACATCAATGCCTACGAGGGCAGCGATGATGATTACGCCATGATTGTCTGCTATCGCCATGCCTCCACCCCCTTTGGATACGGGGATGAAGTCTGGGAAAAATACGGTGAGCTGTTGAACCAGCGTATGAACCTGACCGACGCGGAAACCGGTGAGACGCCAAAACGTAATATCCTCAATGCAGCCAGCGGTCCTTTTTCGGGAGCAAGTATCGATGCCATGGTCGGCAGGGGCGTGCACTTTGCCATTTGTGCCACGGCCAGTCGTGGCATGGCCGGCCTGGTGGCCAGGGAGACTGGCCAGGACGCCGATGATGTCTACAATGAATTTGTCGCCAAGGCGATTCCCAATGCCCACTTTGTCTCAGCCGGTGTCATGGGTACCACCCGTGCGCAGGAATATGGATACAGCCTGTTACATGCCGGATGAGTGAGCCTGTTGCAAGCCCCGGTGAGTCAGTTGTTACAGAGTCAGGCTCACCGGTAGAAACACAGTTGGTCTTTCTCCACAGTCTTGCGGCCTTGCTGGCCGTATTGATTGCTGTGGTGTTCGGCATACTTATTTCACTGCAGTTTTTTATCCCGGATTTTGGCGGCTCCTGGCTGTCCATGGCCTGGGGAAGAATGCGTTATGCGCATACGCAGGGCATCATGATTGGCTGGCTGGGTAATGCTTTCCTGGCCTTCCTCTACCATGCGGTGCCGGTACTGGCGGGCCGGCCCATCACCAGTGTTCGTTTGGGGCGCTGGTTGTTCGGGTTATGGAACCTGATCGTAGTATTGCCAGGCTGGTTGCTGGTGCTGGCCGGAATCAGCCAGCCCATCGAATGGGCCGAGTTCCCACCCATTGTCGACGCCTTTCTCATTGTTGCCCTGGTCATGGCGGCCATCCAGTTCATCCCGCCATTCTTTGCCCGAGGCCTGGAAGAGCTGTATGTCTCCAGCTGGTACATCATTGGTGCCCTGGTCTTTACGCTGCTGGCCTACCCGATGGGCAATATTGTGCCCGAGCTGGTGCCGGGGGCAGAAAGCGCCGCGTTTACAGGACTGTGGATTCATGATGCGGTGGGCCTGTTTGTCACCCCCCTGGCCCTGGCCATCCTCTACTTTGTGATTCCGGCCGCTACCGGCAGACCCCTATTCAGTCACTTCCTGTCCATGCTGGGTTTCTGGGGACTTTTTTTCCTGTATCCCCTGAACGGTACGCATCACTACGTGTTTTCAGTGATTCCCATGTCTGCGCAACTGGGTGCCATTGCTGCCTCGGCACTGCTGGGCGTGATCGTGATTATCGTGGTGACCAACCTGCTGCTGTCAGCCAGGGGCGCGCGCTGGCTGCTGGGGGATACCGCACTGCGTTTTGCCATCATGTCGACCCTCTTTTACCTGGTGGTCAGTGTCCAGGGCGCACTGCAGGCCCAGATGTCCCTGAACCGGGTCATTCATTTCAGTGATTGGGTGATTGGCCATTCCCATCTGGCCATGCTGGGCTTTGCCACCTTTGCCGGCATTGCCGGGATTATTCATGCCTGGCAACGCATGCCCTGGGCACGATATAACGCGTCTGCCCTGAACTGGTCGTTCTGGTTGCTGACCGCGGGTGTAAGCATCATGTTTATCGATTTGACCCTGGCCGGCCTGGTGGAATCCAGGCTCTGGCTGGCAGGGGCGCCATGGATGGAGTCCGTGGTGCAGGCCAAACCTTACTGGCTGGGCCGGACACTGTCTGCTATTCCCATCACCGCAGGTTTCCTGCTCCTTTTCTACGGTTTGCTCACAGGTCCCAAGGGGGCTGGTGTGCAGGCGTTGAGCGCAGGGAAGGAACAAGGAAATGGCGTAACCAGGTCCTCGACAGCGAGCACGGCAAGGGCACCGGGTTTCGCCCTGCGCATGACCTACCGGGTGTCCGCCACGGCGGCCATTGTTTTTTTCTGTCTCTCGGTGTTCCTGCTGGGCGTATTGCCCGGACGTGCACTTGATGAACAGATCAGTGCCATGACGCCGGAAAATGTCTTTGGCCTGTCGGCTGCTGAACTCAGGGGTAGGGAAATTTACGCCCGTGAAGGTTGTGCATATTGTCATACCCAGCAAATTCGTTATACCGACGCCGACATGGCCCGCTTCGGGGCACCGACCCTGGCGTGGGAAGGGCAGTTTGATACGCCCCATATGTGGGGAACCAGGCGTGTCGGACCCGACCTGTCCCGCAGCCATGGCACCCGCAGTGAAGACTGGCAGTTTACCCATCTGTTCTCCCCCCGCAGCGTGGTGCCGTGGTCTGTCATGCCGTCCTATGCCGTCTATTTCGATGGCGCACCCGATAAACCCAAACAGGAAGCCAGGGACCTGGTGGCCTACCTGGAGACCCTGGGACGTGCCCGGGAACTGGCCTGGCCGGAAGGGGATGCCATGTCACGCAGTTTCACTTCTGATGACAGATGGGCGCAGATGTCACTTAACAGCCAGGTGCTTAATGCACATACCGGAAAAGCCGAAGCCCGCGATGACATACCCGTGTTGTCTGCTGCCGGTAACCTGGAAAACGGCATGCTACTCTGGCAAGACCATTGTGCAGGTTGTCATGGGGCCAATGGCGTGGGTTATGGCCCGGCTGCGGCCTGGCTGGAACCGCTGCCGGCGGATTTGAGTCAGCATGAATATTCACTGGCAGGGTTGGCGGCAACACTCTGGCAAGGGGTCGAAGGCACTGCCATGCCTGCATGGCGTGACCTGTCTGTGGCACAGTTATCAGACCTGGCTGCAGTAGTCAGGAGTTTTCATGTACCTGAACCCGAGGTAACCGTCACCGGGGCACAACGCGGTCTGGGTGAAACGGTATACCGGGATAATTGCACCCAGTGCCATGGCGATAACGGCGATGGACAGGGCTTTGCTGCCGCCGAACTTCAGGTTGCGCCCACGGACTTTACGAACCAGCGGCCGAGTGTTGGTGCCAGTATGAGCGCATTGCAAAATGGCGTGAAAGGAACGCCCATGGCACCGTGGACAGATCGCCTGAACAGCGATGAGATGCTGGCGGTTTCCCACTACCTGCGACAATTTTTTGGAGACAGCCCATGATTATCAATGTTGTTGTCATAAGTGCCTTGCTCCTGGGAATAATTTATATCGCCATCTGGTCAACACAAAAGCATGTCAGGGAGCGAATCGAGTTGCCCAAGCAGCGTTTCCAGGAACAGGTCAACCAATATGATGCCAGGATTATGGTTGTTGAAAATCCCGGCAATGAAAAACAAGAGAGAGGCTGAGTCATGCCTGGCAATACTTTCAGTAAAGGGGTCTGGTTATCACTGGCAGGTTCTGCGGTTTTAGGTGGACTACTTGTCATCTTTACCCTGGGCGACAGCCAGGTCATGGAGGAAACCGCGTCGGTGGTTTCAATCGACAGCCCGGCGCCCACAGTGGAGTACGGCCAGCGACTGCTTAGGGAAACCACCAATTACCTGGGTATTGGCCAGGAAGATCCGGACAAAAGATACATCGGCAACAGCCTGGACTGTGCCTCCTGCCACCTGGAAACCGGGATGCAGCCCGGCACACTGTCGCTGTTGCAGGCAGCATCGAAATATCCCCGTTTCTCCGGCAGGGATGGCGGCGACAGGGATCTTCGCGACCGCATCAATGGCTGTATGCAACGCAGTATGAACGGCAGGCCGTTGCCGCGTGACAGCGTGGAAATGATTGCAATGGAAGGTTATATTCTGTCCCTGGGCAGGCAGCATGATGCGATGCCCCAGAGCAAGTTGTTGTCGATGGAACCACCGGCATTTGCCGAACCTGACCGCAAGGCCGACCTGGTCGCAGGCGAAGCCGTGTATGTTGAGAACTGCCAGGTTTGTCATGGTGAAAATGGGGCCGGGCTGAAAGAATCCCTGGACCCTGGTGACGGTTACGTGTTCCCGCCGCTTTGGGGTGAGGAAAGTTATAACAACGGGGCCGGCATGAACCGGGTACTGACGGCGGCACGATTTATCAAGGCCCGCATGCCCCTGGGACAACCCGATCTCACCGATGATGAAGCCTATGATGTCTCGGCCTACATCAATTCCAAACCCAGACCGATCAAGAGCGAACTGGAACAGGATTACCCGGAGCTGTTTCGCAAACCGGTAGACAGCCCGTACCCGCCTTATGCAGACCCCTTTCCCCAGGAGCAGCACAAGTACGGTCCTTTTGAACCGATCAGGGCCTATTACGAGCAACAGGCAAATAACGGGGCCTGATTGCTCCCCGGTCTGGTGAAAGGCAGTCGCTAATCAGTCTTGTCCACCAGGCATTCACACTCGACCCGCCTTGTGCGTACGCTGCTCAGGGTGACATTTTCCCCGATAGGGTAATCCCGGGTGAATGCCAGGCCCTGTGAACTTTCCAGTGAAAAGCTTTCAGGAAAGGTATGCCGGGTCAGTTCGCCTTCATCATCCCGTACTGAAGCGACGATCTCAAAAGTGCCATTGACCACGTCACATTGCTTGTTGCTTACCATGGCATCAACACGGGCTATGGTATTGCGCTGGGAGTAGGCCAGTTCGACTTCCGCCTGGCAGGGAATGATTTCCATACCGGGGATTTCTATCGTGGTCCTGAACTCGGCTTCCAGGGTGACTTCCTGCTCCCTGTCCTTTGGCTTGATATCCGGTTCACTGAACAGGCTGTATCGGCGTTCGGCTTCGGAGGCCGGTTGTGCCAACAAGGCTGGACCGGGGCAAAGTAGCAGGGCGGAAAGGCCATAAACAGCGACAGGTTTTAGCATCAGAGCAGGCATTAAGTATTGAAGTGAACCCGCACCATATCAAAGACACTGCCTTGATTTGCAAGCCCATGTTTTTTATGGCATTTAATCCGGTTTTCATTCCATAAGCCGTTGACATTGGATATGATGAGGCTCCACAGGTCATCCAGATAATCTTTGTCTATGCCAACCAGGATTCGCTACGGCGCCTATGTCAGGGAAGTGTCGCTCAAACAGCGACAAATCAGCTTCAACGATATCTCTCCCCCGGTTCGCAAGGATGACGAAGGCAATGTCATTCCCTACCGTCCGCCAAAACTGCAACTGCGCAATCTCGACATCATTCGACTGATCAAACCCTATGTCAGCGTCAGGCTCAACGAGCAGATCAGGGCAGTGTTGCCGCTGGCCATTTACCTGGTGTTATTCCAGTTGTTTATTCTCAAGCAGAATGTCGCCGACCACTGGGTCATCTCGGCCGGACTGGTTTCTGTCATTATCGGCCTGATGTTGTTCATGGAAGGGCTGAAGGTGGGCCTGATGCCCTTCGGAGAAACCATTGGCACGGTACTGCCCAGTAAATCACCGTTGCCTGTGGTCCTGACCATCGCTTTCCTGCTGGGCATCGGTGTCACCTTTGCCGAACCGGCCATCGGCGCGCTGAAAACCACGGGCTCGATAGTCGATGTCAACCAGGCGCCTTATCTCTATGCCATGCTGAACCAGTATTCGGGTACCCTGGTGCTCATTGTCGGCATGGGAGTCGGCGTGGCAGCTGTCGTCGGTACGCTGCGTTTCCTGTATAGCTGGAGCATGAAACCGGTGATCTACCTGTCCCTGATACCCACGCTGGGACTGACCATTTACGTGATGGGCAATCCCATGCTGTCAAACGTGCTGGGCCTGGCCTGGGACAGTGGCGCAGTAACTACCGGTCCGGTGACCGTACCACTGGTGTTATCCCTGGGCATTGGTATTGCGGCGGCAGCGGGGAAGGGCTCTTCCTCCCTGTCGGGTTTTGGCATCGTGACACTGGCTTCGCTGTTTCCCATTATCGGTGTACTGTCCCTGTCCATTTACCTTTATTCCACCGTGCCCGCAGCCGAAATCATTGCCCAGGCGGGCCAGATGTCCGAGGTGGTGGAACTGGCCTGGCATGAAACGACGCCCTGGCTGGAAATCAAACTGGGTGTACAGGCCATTGTCCCGCTGGTGATGTTCCTGCTGGCGGTCTTGTACCTGCTGTTAAAGGAACGGGTGCAGCACAAACTGAATACCTTCTACGGCATTTCCCTGTGTGTTACCGGCATGGTGATTTTCAACGTGGGCCTGAGCTACGGCCTGGCCAAGCTGGGCAGTCAGTCGGGGGGGCTGGTGCCTGCAGCCTTTACTTACCTGGACATGGTGGAAAACTCGCCACTGTACTCCTACCAGTTCGGCATCTTTATTGCCCTGGCCTTTGCCTGGTTACTGGGTTTTGGTGCCACCCTGGCCGAACCCGCTCTCAATGCCCTGGGCGCTACCGTTGAAAACCTGACCAATGGGGCCTTCAAGAAAACCATGCTGATGTATTCCGTGGCCTTTGGTGTGGCCTGTGGTATCTGCCTGGGTATCCTGAAAATGGTGCTGGATTTGCCGGTGGTGCTGTTGCTACTGCCATTTTATTTCCTTGCTATTTTCCTGACCTATATCTCCAATGAGGATTTCGTCAACATTGCCTGGGACAGTGCCGGTGTGACCACGGGGCCGGTCACCGTGCCGCTGGTGCTGGCCATGGGCCTGGGTTTCGGCAGTGCCATGGGCAGCCTGGACGGCTTCGGCATCCTGTCGCTGGCGTCCATATGCCCGATCATTGCCGTGCTTTCTACGGGGATCTGGGTACAGTGGAAGATAGAACGCCGTCACCGGCGCGAAGAAGCAATGGAAGAAAGCAAACTTGAAGTGGGAGTCGCTGCCACATGAGCAAACGTGAAATTACCGTATTGACGGATGTCACCATGATCACCTGTATTGTGCAGCGTGGCATTGCCGACAAGATCGTCCATGCCGCCCAGGAAGCCGGGGCGACCGGTGCCACGATCTATTTTGCCAGAGGAGAAGGCGTCAGGGAGCGACTGGGTATCCTGGCACTGGCCGTAGAGGCTGAAAAGGAAGTCATTATCGTGGCGGTAGCCGATGACCAGGCAGACCATATCTTCGAGCGCATGTATATTGCCGGGGAACTGGACACACCGGGCATGGGTTTTATCTACATGACCAAGCTGGACAAGGCGTCTACCCACATTCCCCAGGAAGTACTCGAGAAAATCGAGTCCGGTGAAATCCAGACCATTGACTAGGTTCCTGAACACGCCATGACTGCTACCACCATGAAACTGGGCCACCAGAAACTGATCACCACCATCATGCCGAAAGGCACCGGGCGCAAGGTGCTCATCGGTCTGCGCAAGGAACATGGCATCAATACAGGCAATATCAACATGGCCCGCGGTGCCGGCATGTACAATCCGCTGGCCAAAAGAGGTATCGGGGAACAAACGGAAAAGGAAATGCTGACCGTGGTGGTCCCTGCAGAAAGGGCCGATGAAATCTTCGACTATATTTACGATATCGCTGACATCGGCGAACCACACCACGGCATTATTTTCCAGTCGGACCTGGTGTGCGCATCGCAGTACGAGATGCCGGCGAATATTGGCGATGAGGCGGATTAAAGGCCGATAAAACGATAAAGGATAAAAGATAAAAGGTACAACACGTCTAGCTCTTTATCCTTTATCGTTTTATCGTTTTATCGTTTGTGCTTTCTCCCAAATCCAGGTGATGCCCGAAAAGCGGCAACCGCTCATCCTGCCTGTGGCTGGCCATGATGATGGTCGTGCGCTGCTGGCTGCTCAGGTGCTCCAGGAAATACATGACACGATGCCGATTGATATCGTCCAGGCCCTGGGTGGGTTCATCCAGTATGAGCAGGGCAGGTTGCTTGACCAGGGCCCTGGCAATCAGGACCAGGCGCTGCTCCCCGTAGCTTAATTGTTTGAAGGGTGAATCTGCCCGGTCGGCCATGCCCGCCAGTTGCAGCCAGTGCCGGGCATGAGCGACCTGCACTTTGGTGGGGTCGTCATAAAGGCCGATACTGTCAAAAAAGCCGCTGGTGACAATGTGCAGGGCAGAGCCGGGCACACGGTGATCCCGGTGCAGGCCCGGGGAAACAATGCCGATCTGTTTCTTCACTTCCCAGATGGTTTCACCGCTGCCGCGTTTATACCCCAGGACTTCAAGATCATTGCCATAACACTGGGAATGATCACCGGTGACCAGGTCCAGCAGGGTGGACTTGCCGGAACCATTGGCCCCGGTCAGCAGGGTATGGTCACCCTGGTTCACCTCCAGGTTGACCTGGTCGAAAATGACGGTATCACCATAGCGGACTTTGCCCTCCCTGAGCCTGACCAGCGGATCGGACAGGGGTTGGCGGGGCAGGTCTTTGGGCCAAGGCGGCAAAGTCGCGGGATCGAAAGCGAGCAGGGAAGTGATCGCCGGGTTGCTCATGACCTCTGCTTTTTTACCCTGGGCAATGAGCTGCCCCTTTTCGATGACCGCCACATGGGTATGCCAGTCACAGAGTTCATCGGCCTTGTTGAACAGGAACAGCAGCTGGGTCTTGCCGCCTTCCAGGAGCCGGGCAAAAAATGCCTGCAACTCCTCGCGAGAGCGGATATCCAGGCTGTCATAGGGCTCGTCCAGCAGCAGGAAATCGGGATTGGCCAACAGGGTACGAGCGAGCAAAGTCTTGCGCCCCTCACCGCTGCTGAGCAGGCGATAGCCGCGGTCGATGATCTTCTCCAGGTGCAGAAAAGCCAGCTCTTCAGGAATATCGCCCTCCAGTGCCAGTAATTCCCGCACCGTGGTGCCGGGGTCCAGGCGGTCCATGAAATCACTGTCATCCAGCTTCAGTTCACGCTCATACAGGGCCTGCTGGGCCTCGAAAGACAGCACCCCGATGTGATGAAAAGCGTGTTCTACCGTCCCCTTTTTGAGCCGTGTTTTGCCAGTAATGACCCCGGTCAGCATCTGTTTGCCGGCACCGTTACGCGCCAGCACGGCCCAACACTCACCGGGACGCATTTCCAGCCGGTCAATGGTGAGCTGGTCGGTTTCTATATCGCGTAAAAGCATCAAAGAGGGGGCAAAATCCGGCTGATCTGGAAAGGTCAGCCATTATACCGGGCTTACCGGGAAAGTGGCTGAAAATGCAGGAAAATGGCCCGTTGAAATTGACTTGAATGGGCAAATACCGGACAATTCACCCCCTTCAAAAACCGGGTAATTATCGCCCGGTTTTGAGCAGTTAAAAGCACCCGTAGCTCAACTGGATAGAGTACTCGGCTACGAACCGAGCGGTTGGAGGTTCGACTCCTCCCGGGTGCGCCACATACAAAACCCGCCAGCAGGCGGGTTTTTTATTTGTGGTATTCGAAACCCGGATGTATCAGGCTTCCAGAGACCCTGCCAACAAATTTCAACTTCACCCAATTTCCTCCACTTTCCTGTCATATAAACACCCAAAGCCTGACACACATCATGACTGCAAGTCATGGGACAGTATGAAGAAGAATCCCCACATCCAGGAAGATGACCTGCGCAATCTGCACCAGGATGCGGTTCAGTGGGCCATGTACTGCACAGGATATGACAGGGAGCTTGCCCGGGAAGTTGTCCAGCAAACCTACCTGAAGGTGGTCGATGGCAGCGCCCGGTACAGCAAGAAGTCTGCCCTGAAGACCTGGTTGTTTGGTGTCATCAGGTTGACTTCACTGGAGTGTCGGCGCAAGCAACAGCTACATGCGGTGCGCACCCGGGAGTTGGACGAACTGGAGAGCCAGGAAGCCCCCGCTGGGGTAGAGGCGCACTATGGCGAGTATTCCGGGGCTGACCTGGAACAGGCATTGGCGGCGCTCAGCCGGGGTCAGCGCGAAATAATCTACCTGGCGTTTTACCGGGAACATACGCTGACAGAAATTGCTGAAATTACCGGCGCCGGTATTGGTTCAGTACGTACGCAATATCACCGGGCCAAGCTCAAGCTGG
>CAZROW010000033.1:0-33334 GCA_964601805.1 uncultured Enterobacteriaceae bacterium | reverse complement strand
CGATTACGGCCAACTTCCGTGAAGGTCTGAACGTACTGCAGTACTTCATTTCCACTCACGGTGCTCGTAAAGGTCTGGCTGATACGGCATTGAAAACAGCCAACTCCGGTTACCTGACTCGCCGCCTGGTGGATATTTCCCAGGACCTGGTGATCAAGGAAGAGGACTGCGGAACTGACCAGGGTCTCAATGCGAGCCCGGTTATTGAAGGCGGCGACATTATTGCACCGCTGGGTGAACTGGTTCTGGGTCGTGTTCTTGCCCGTGATGCCCTGGACAATGACGGTAACACCGTGATTGAAGCCGGCATCATGATCGATGAAAAACTGGTCGACAGGCTGGAAACTGCCGGTGTTGACGAAGTCATCGTGCGTTCACCGATTACCTGTGAAGCCGACTACGGTATCTGCCGCAAGTGTTACGGCCGTGACCTGGCCCGTGGCCACCTGGCCAACATTGGCGAGGCAGTCGGCGTCGTGGCTGCCCAGTCCATCGGTGAGCCCGGTACACAGCTGACCATGCGTACCTTCCATATCGGTGGTGCAGCCTCCAGGGCAACTGCCTCTGACAATGTCCAGGTGAAGAACGACGGTACGATTCACCTGTTCAACATGAAGACTGTTGAGCGCACCAATGGCGACCTCGTAGTTGTCAGTCGTTCCGGTGAGCTGATTGTCAATGACCTCAATGGTCGTGAAAAAGAACGCTACAAGCTGCCTTACGGTGCCGTGGTCCGTGGTTCTGACAAGTCTGAAGTCAAAGCGGGCGATATCATTGCCAACTGGGATCCGCATACGCATCCGATCGTCGTGGAAGTTAACGGTAAAGTGAAGTTCGCTTCCATGGAAGAAGGCCTGAGTGTCAAGCGCCAGACGGACGAGATCACCGGCCTGACCAATATCACGGTCATGGACGTGTCAGAACGTCCTTCCGGTGGTAAAGACCTGCGTCCGGCAATCACCCTGATCGATGGCAAAGGCAAGGAGCTGATGCTGCCGGGTACCAATGTACCGGCTCATTACTTCCTGCCGGCCAAGGCTATCGTGGGTGTGGAAGACAGCGCCCAGGTGAATATCGGTGACGTGATTGCCCGTATTCCCCAGGAAGGTTCCAAGACCCGTGACATCACCGGTGGTCTGCCCCGTGTTGCCGACCTGTTTGAAGCCCGTAAGCCGAAAGAGCCGGCCATCCTGGCGGAAATCTCCGGTACGGTCAGCTTCGGAAAGGAAACCAAGGGCAAGCGTCGCCTGGTGATCACCCCGACTGACGGTGTTAACCCCATTGACGGCAGCAGCCATTACGAAGTGCTGATTCCGAAATGGCGCCAGATGACCGTATTTGAAGGTGAATACATCGAGAAGGGTGAAATCGTTTCTGACGGTCCGCCCAATCCCCATGACATTCTGCGCCTGAAGGGTGTTGAGGCCCTGGCCCATTACATCGTTAATGAAGTCCAGGACGTTTACCGCCTCCAGGGTGTACGCATCAATGACAAGCACATCGAAGTTATCGTGCGCCAGATGCTGCGCAAGGCAGAAATCATGGATATGGGTGATTCCAGCTTCATCAAGGGTGAGCAGGTGGAATACATTCGTGTTCGCCAGGAAAACCAGCGTCTTACCAGTGAAGGCAAGGATCCGGCGAAGTTTGAACGCATCCTGCTGGGTATCACCAAGGCATCACTGGCCACGGAATCCTTTATCTCCGCGGCTTCCTTCCAGGAAACCACCAGGGTACTCACCGAAGCTGCCGTTACCGGCAAGCGCGATTACCTGCAGGGCCTGAAGGAAAATGTGGTTGTGGGCCGCCTGATTCCGGCAGGAACCGGTCTGTCCTACCACGCCACCCGCAAGCGCCAGGCTGATGCCAGGCTCTCTGATGATGAGGGTCCTTCAGCAAGTGATGTGGAATCTGCACTGATTGAAGCCCTGGCTGAATCAGAAAGCAATGCCGCGAAGGGTGAGGAAGACTAAATAACAGTCAACTGGCCCCGGCTGTCAGGAATCTGGCTGTCCGGGGCTGTATCAGTTGACTAGGTGAGGTGTGATCATTACAATCGCGCCTCTTTTGATTAACGCAACAAGATTTTTTGGAGCATTTGATGGCGACTGTTAACCAGCTGGTTCGCAAGCCCAGGAAAAGCAAGGTAGAAAAGAGTGACGTACCGGCTCTGCAGGGTTGTCCCCAGCGTCGCGGTGTGTGTACACGTGTATACACCACCACACCGAAGAAACCGAACTCCGCTCTTCGTAAGGTTTGCCGTGTGCGCCTGACCAATGGCTATGAAGTCACTTCCTATATTGGTGGTGAAGGCCATAACCTGCAGGAACACTCCGTGATCCTGATCAGGGGCGGCAGGGTAAAGGATTTGCCAGGTGTGCGTTATCACACCGTCCGTGGCAGCCTGGATACCTCAGGTGTTGCCGACAGGAAGCAGGGCCGATCCAAGTACGGCACCAAGCGACCTAAGTAAAAACGAAGTAATTATTAGTATTTAACCAATAGTAACCACTTACTTGAAGATAGATCCGAAAAGATAAATCAATTCCAGTAAGGCCGGGCGCCGATCTTTCGATCACTGTCCCGGATTAACCTGAAGCGAGGAAAGCATGCCAAGAAGACGCGTAATTGCCAAGCGGGAAGTCCTTCCCGATCCCAAGTTCGGAAACAAGACACTTGCCAAGTTCATGAACCATGTCATGGTTGATGGCAAGAAATCCGTTGCTGAAAAAATCGTTTATGGTGCCCTGGATATCGTTGCCGAGAAATCTGGCAAGGATCCCCTGGAAGCCTTTGAAGCTGCCCTGGAAAACATCGCACCGCTGGTGGAAGTAAAATCCCGCCGTGTGGGTGGTGCTACTTACCAGGTGCCTGTTGAAGTCCGCCCGGACCGCCGCAATGCACTGTCCATGCGCTGGCTGGTGGAACATTCCCGTGCCCGTGGTGAAAAATCCATGGTTTTGCGCCTGGCCGGTGAGATCGTGGACGCGGCTGAAGGTCGTGGCAGTGCGGTCAAGAAGCGTGAAGATGTTCACCGTATGGCTGAAGCCAACCGCGCCTTCTCACATTACCGTTTCTAAATATTACTGAATTCTCACTGAGTTAACCGGAAACTTTACCGTGGCCAGAAAGACGCCGATTAACCGATATCGCAACATAGGTATCTGTGCGCACGTGGACGCGGGTAAAACCACGACTACTGAACGCGTACTGTTCTATACCGGTATCTCTCACAAAATTGGTGAGGTGCATGACGGTGCCGCGGTAATGGACTGGATGGAGCAGGAGCAGGAGCGTGGTATCACCATTACTTCTGCCGCCACCACCTGTTTTTGGGACGGCATGGACAAGCAGTTTGAGCAGCATCGTATCAACATCATTGATACCCCGGGGCACGTCGACTTCACCATTGAAGTAGAGCGTTCCCTGCGTGTTCTTGACGGTGCTGTCGTTGTCCTGTGTGCCAGCTCTGGCGTACAGCCCCAGACAGAAACCGTATGGCGCCAGGCCAACCGCTACGAAGTCCCGCGCCTGGTGTTCGTGAACAAGATGGACCGTGCCGGTGCCGACTTCCTGAAAGTAGTCCAGCAGATGAAAGATCGCCTGGGTGCCAAGCCTGTGCCTATCCAGCTGGCAATCGGTGCCGAAGACCAGTTCAAGGGTGTTATCGACCTGGTAAAAATGAAGGAAATACTCTGGAGTGAAGACGACCAGGGCACCACCTTCGTTTACGAAGATGTTCCCGAGGATATGCTGGCAGAATGCAAGAAATGGCGTGACGAGCTGGTAGAAGCGGCGGCGGAAGCCAATGAAGAATTGATGGACAAGTACCTGGAAGGTGGCGAGCTCACCGAGGCCGAAATCAAGCAGGGCCTGCGTATTCGCACCCTGGCCAACGAAATTGTGCCTACCCTGTGTGGTTCTGCATTCAAGAACAAGGGCGTACAGGCCATGCTGGATGCTGTTGTGGAGTACATGCCATCTCCGACGGAAGTTAAAGCCATTGAAGGTGTGCTGGAAGACGGTGAAACCGTTGATATCCGCGAAGCCGATGACAACGCGCCGTTTGCGGCCCTGGCCTTCAAGATTGCCACTGACCCGTTTGTAGGTACGCTGACCTTCTTCCGGGTCTATTCCGGTAAATTGAACTCTGGTGACACCATTTACAACCCGCTCAAGCACAACAAGGAGCGTGTCGGCCGTATGGTACAGATGCACTCCAACTCCCGTGAAGAGATCAAGGAAGTGCTGGCAGGCGATATCGCTGCCGGCATTGGCCTGAAAGACGTCACCACCGGGGAAACCCTGTGTGACATTAACCACCAGATTACGCTGGAAAAAATGGATTTCCCGGAGCCGGTTATTTCCGTGGCCGTGGAACCCAAAACCAAGGCAGACCAGGAAAAGATGGGTATCGCGCTGGGTAAACTGGCCCAGGAAGACCCGTCTTTCCGTGTCGAGACCGATGAAGAATCGGGCCAGACCATTATTTCCGGTATGGGTGAGCTTCACCTGGATGTCCTGGTTGACCGTATGCGTCGTGAATTCAACGTTGAGGCCAATATCGGCAAGCCGCAGGTCGCCTACCGTGAAACCATCCGCAAGGCCGTGGAAGTGGAAGGCAAACACGTCAAGCAGTCGGGTGGTCGTGGTCAGTATGGCCACGTCTGGTTGCGCCTGGAACCGCTGCCTGCTGACTCCGAATACGAATTCGTCAATGAAATCGTCGGCGGTGTGGTACCCAGGGAATACATTCCTGCCGTGGACAAGGGTGTCCAGGAGCAGATGAAAAATGGCTGTATCGCCGGCTTTCCGCTGCTGGCCATGAAAGTAACCCTGTACGATGGCTCATTCCACGATGTCGACTCCAGTGAAATGGCCTTCAAGATTGCCGGCTCCATGGCCCTCAAGAAAGGCGCCATCCAGGCGGATGCCGCCCTGCTGGAACCGATGATGAAGGTGGAAGTGGTTACCCCTGAAGAATACATGGGTGATGTGATGGGTGACCTGAACCGTCGCCGCGGCATAGTCCAGGGTATGGAAGACAGCGCCTCTGGCAAGATCATCAATGCCGAGGTGCCATTGTCGGAAATGTTCGGTTATTCCACGGATTTGCGCTCCGCCACCCAGGGGCGAGCCACCTATACCATGGAGTTCCTGAAATACGGTGAAGTGCCGCAAGCCATCGCCGAATCCATCATAAACAAGGGATCTGCTGGTTAAAACGGCATAAACAGGCCCCGTAGAGCGTTCGGGGCGGAATCGGGGAGGGGTAAAATACCCCACCTTTTTTCCATAAATATCGTGTTGAAACCCTTGACTACCGTGGGGTTCGCACGTAAAATTTGCGCTCTTTTTTCGCGGTGAAATTGGTTGAAGCCAGTTTCACCGTTTTACGATTGTTTGCAGCAATTGTTGCACTTGAATCGTTAACAAAATTCGTTCTTTAACAACTTATTGAAGTGTGGGAGTAGTTGGTCGCATGCAGAACCAGCGTATTAGAATTCGGCTGAAAGCCTTTGATCACCGCCTGATTGACCAGTCAACACAGGAATTGGTGAATACCGCCAAACGTACCGGTGCATTTGTCAGGGGACCGATTCCTCTGCCTACCCGGAAAGAGCGTTATACGATATTGATCTCTCCACACGTCAATAAGGATGCCCGTGATCAGTACGAAATCCGTACTCACAAGCGCCTGCTGGACATCGTTGAGCCAACAGAGAAGTTTGTAGAAGCCCTGATGCAGCTGAACCTGGCTGCCGGTGTGGAAGTTCAGATCAGCCTGGGCAAGAGCGAGAAATAAAGACATTTTCTGGCTGCGAAGCCTGAAATAGTCCGAAAAACAAGAATTTAGCAGTAAGTGTCTGCAGCCTGAATCTGCTGGCACTCTAAATACATAACAGCCCCCGGGGCAGAACATGGCGCCGGGTGGTACACATAACATGGTGTAACGCGAAAGCGGCCATAGTGGGTTACAGCCCCTTACACGATGAGGTTTTAAAATGTCGATTGGCTTAGTCGGTCGGAAAAGCGGTATGACCCGCATTTTCACCGAATCCGGGTCCTCTATACCCGTCACAGTGGTGGAAGTTCTGCCAAACAGGGTCACTCAGGTGAAAACCGTTGAGTCTGACGGCTATAGCGCCGTGCAGATCACTACCGGTTCTGTAAAAAGCTCAAAACTGTCCAAATCCGAAGCGGGTCACTATGCCAAGGTGGGTATTGAAGCCGGCCGTGGTCTTTGGGAATTCCGTGCTGAAGCAGCTGATCTGGCGGGTGAGGAAGGTAGCGAGGTGGCTCCCGGTTTTGAATACACCGTGGCAAACTTTGCTGAAGGCCAGATTGTCGATGTGACAGGCACTTCCAAGGGTAAGGGATACCAGGGCGTGATCAAGCGCCATAACTTCCGTATGCAGGATGCTACCCACGGTAACTCACTGTCTCACCGTGCGCCGGGTTCCATCGGCCAGTGTCAGACACCGGGCCGTGTTTGGAAAGGCAAGAAAATGGCTGGTCACATGGGCAGTGAAAGAGTCACTACCCAGGGCCTGGAAGTCGTCAAGGTTGATTCTGAAAACAACCTGATCCTCATCAAGGGCTCCGTTCCTGGAGCCACCGGCGCAGATATCATCATTTCGCCGACTGTTAAATCTAAAAAATCATCGTCTTCTGAGGGGTAAGCAATGGATTTGAATATTGCAGTGCCTGGTAAGAAGGCAGCAAAAACAGTTTCCGTATCCGACGATACCTTTGCCAAGGACTTTAATGAAAGCCTTGTCCACCAGGTTGTAGTTACCTACCTGGCCGGTGCTCGTCAGGGATCCGTGAAGCAGAAAACCCGTTCTGAAGTCAACGGCGGCGGCAAGAAGCCCTGGCGTCAGAAAGGCACCGGACGTGCGCGTGCCGGTACTACCCGCGGTCCGTTATGGCGTACCGGTGGTGTTACTTTTGCTGCAAGGCCACAGGATCACTCCAAAAAAATCAACAAGAAAATGTATCGCGGTGCGCTGCGTTGCATTCTTTCCGAGCTGGTTCGTCAGGACCGACTCCTCGTTGTTGACGAATTTACCGTGGAAAATCACAAGACCAAGGGTCTGGTTGAAAAACTGACTGCCCTTGATCTGCAGAACGTACTGATTATCAGTGATGAGATTGATCAGAACCTGGCCCTGGCTGCCCGCAACCTGCACAAGGTTGATGTACTTGAGGCAACCGGTGTTGACCCGGTCAGCCTGATCGGTTTTGAGAAAGTACTGATGACAGTCCCGGCACTGAAGAAAGTAGAGGGGATGCTCGCATGAACCAGGAAAGAATGTTGACCATCGTGCTTGGCCCCCATATCTCTGAAAAGAGCTCAATGATCTCCGAGCAGAATAACCAGGTAACCTTCAAGGTTGCCGGCGATGCGACCAAGCCGGAAATCAAGGAGGCTGTCGAAGGCCTGTTCAATGTTGAAGTTAAGGAAGTCCAGGTACTGAACGTGAAAGGCAAGCGCAAGCGCTCTGCCCGGGGTATCTACCGTACACGTCCGAGCTGGAAAAAAGCCTATATCCGCCTGGAGCAGGGTCATGAAATTGACTTTGCCGAGTTGGGTTAATCGGGTCAGGTAATCAGAGAAACTAACGAATCAAGAGTATAGATAATGGCTATCGTTAAAGCGAAACCAACATCCCCCGGACGCCGTTTTGTCGTCAAGGTGGTCAATCAGGAGCTGCACAAAGGTGCTCCCTATGCGCCCCTGACCGAGTCCCAGTCAAAATCTGGAGGCCGTAACAATGCCGGCCGCATTACTCGCAGGCATTCCGGTGGTGGGCATAAGCAGAAATACCGCATTATCGATTTCAAGCGCAACAAGGATGATATTCCTGCAGTCATTGAAAGGCTGGAATACGATCCCAACCGCAGTGCAAACATTGCCCTGCTGAAATATGCCGATGGCGAGCGTCGTTACATTATCGCTCCAGCCAAGGTAAGCGCCGGTGACCAGGTGCAGTCCGGTGAAAGCGTACCCATGAAGCCGGGTAACTGCCTGCCGCTGCGTAATATCCCGATGGGTAGCACGGTTCACTGCGTTGAGATGAAGCCAGGCAAGGGTGCACAGCTGGCCCGTAGTGCCGGTACTTCCGTGCAACTGGTAGCCAGGGAAGGGCAGTACGCCACCCTGCGTCTGCGTTCCGGTGAAACCCGCAAGGTGCTGGCTGATTGTCGCGCTGTACTGGGTGAAGTTTCCAACAGTGAGCACAGCTTGCGCTCACTGGGTAAAGCTGGTGCTGCGCGCTGGCGCGGTGTACGTCCGACAGTTCGTGGTGTTGCCATGAACCCGGTTGATCACCCCCATGGTGGTGGTGAAGGTCGTACTTCCGGTGGTCGTCATCCAGTATCCCCATGGGGTACGCCGACCAAGGGCTACAAGACACGTACCAACAAACGTACTAACAAGCTGATCGTGCGTCGTCGCAAGTCCAGCCGTTAACAGATATTAAGAAAGAACAAGTGCTGATAAAGCTGGTTACAGCAATAAAACAGTATTAGAGGAACATTAAAGTGCCAAGATCGTTAAAGAAAGGACCGTTCATTGACCTTCACCTGCTGAAAAAGGTTCAGACAGCACAGGAAAGCAATGACAGAAGGCCGATCAAAACATGGTCCCGTCGTTCCATGATCTCTCCGGATATGCTGGGGCTCACTATTGCTGTACATAATGGTCGTCAGCATGTGCCGGTCCTGATTTCAGAGGATATGGTCGGGCACAAACTGGGTGAATTTGTTGTTACTCGCACCTATCGCGGTCACTCGGCTGACAAGAAAGCCAAGTAAGCAGCGTAGCGTACTCAGAGACAGGTTACAGAGGTAAGCATGATGGAAGTTTCAGCAAAATTAAGTACAGCCAGGCTGTCAGCTCAAAAGGCCAGGCTGGTTGCTGATCAGATTCGCGGTAAAGGCGTAGAGGAAGCTCTCGAGCTTCTGACTTACAGCCCCAAGAAAGGCGCCGCCATTATCAAGAAGCTGTTGAACTCAGCAATTGCCAATGCCGAGCATAACGAAGGCGTTGATATTGATGAGCTGAAAGTGTCCACGATTTTTGTCGATGAGGCGATGACCATGAAGCGAATTCGTCCACGTGCTAAAGGTAGGGCAGATCGAATTTTGAAGCGGTCATGTCACATAACAGTAAAAGTGGCAGACAACAACTAATACAAGTGCAACATTAACTCAGGGGCGGCAGGCTTATGCCCCTGCAACGCCTGCAGACTAACTGCAGGCAATTAAACTCAGAATACTGCAGCGTAAAGCTTAGGTAAGTAGAGAGAGGAAACATGGGTCAGAAAGTACACCCTACAGGCATTCGACTGGGTATCGTTAAAAAGCATACTTCCGTTTGGTATGCAGGCGGCAAAGACTACGCAAAGTATTTGCTCGAAGACATGGAAATACGTGACCTGGTGAAAAAGAAGCTGGCCTCAGCATCTGTATCCAGGGTTGAGATTGAACGTCCTGCCCAGACTGCGCGAATCACCGTCTACACGGCCCGTCCCGGTATTGTTATCGGTAAGAAGGGTGAAGACGTTGAAAAACTGCGCAGTGAACTGACTGCAAAAATGGGTGTGCCCGTGCACATCAATATTGAAGAAATTCGCAAGCCGGACCTGGATGCCCAGCTGGTTGCGGATAGTGTCGCCCAGCAGCTGGAGCGTCGTGTCATGTTCCGACGTGCCATGAAGCGTGCCATGCAGAATGCCATGCGCCAGGGTGCAGAGGGTGTGAAAGTACAGGTTAGCGGTCGTCTCGGTGGTGCTGAAATTGCACGTTCAGAGCGTTACCACGAAGGTCGTGTCCCTTTGCATACACTGCGTGCAGATATTGATTTTGCCACCAGTGAAGCTCTGACAACCTACGGCATCATCGGTGTCAAGGTATGGATCTTCAAGGGTGAAGTTTTGAATACTGATGAAGTGATGGCTACTGAGCCTAAAAAGAATTCTTAAGAGGTAGTCCAGGATGTTACAACCGAAACGTACTAAATTCCGCAAGCAGATGAAGGGCCGCAACCGTGGCCTGGCTCATCGTGGCAGCAGCATTAGTTTCGGCGATTATGGCCTGAAGGCCCTGGGCCGAGGCCGTTTGACTGCACGCCAGATTGAGTCTGCACGTCGTGCGCTGACTCGTCACGTAAAACGTGGCGGAAAAATCTGGATCCGCGTGTTTCCTGACAAGCCGATTACCCAGAAGCCTCTGGAAGTTCGCCAGGGTAAAGGTAAGGGTAGTGTTGAATACTGGGTAGCCCAGATTCAGCCGGGCAAGGTGCTGTTTGAAATCGAAGGCGTCAGCGAAGAGCTGGCTGCAGAAGCATTCTCACTTGCTGCGGCAAAACTGCCGTTTCGTACCAAGTTTGAGAAAAGGGTGGTGATGTAATGGCCAAGTATGAAACTAGTGAACTGCGTGAAAAGAGCGTTGAAGAACTCAATGAGATTCTGAACGCACTGTACAAGGACCAGTTTAACCACCGTATGCAGAAATCGACCGGTCAGTTGGGTCAGACTCATCTCATCGGTGTTGTCCGCAAAGATATTGCCAGGGTAAAGACCCTGATTAACGAGAAGGCCAAGTAAAGAGTCTATTAAAGAGTCTATAAAGGTTATTACAGGTTTAGAAAATGACAGAAGCGAATATTACAGAGAATGCCGAAGCCAAGGTTGCTCGTACAGCAACTGGCAGGGTTGTCAGTAACAAGATGGACAAGTCCATCACCGTGCTGGTTGAAAGGCGTGAAAGGCATCCTGTGTATGGCAAGTACGTGACCAAGTCTTCCAAGCTTCATGCTCATGATGAGAGCAATGAGTGTTCTGAAGGCGACAAGGTCACCATCAAGGAAGTCAGGCCCATTTCCAAAACCAAGACCTGGGCGTTGGTTTCCGTTGACGAAAAAGCCACCAAGATTTAACTGGTAGCTGGTCAGGATTTAAGTTTAATCGGGATAGTAATTAGGGCGTGATGCCCGGAGAAGCAAGATGATACAGGTTCAGTCCTATTTGGCTGTGGCAGACAACAGCGGTGCAAGAGAAGTGATGTGCATCAAGGTACTTGGTGGTTCGCATCGCCGTTATGCCAGGATTGGTGATGTGATCAAGGTCACTGTGAAAGATGCCATTCCAAGAGGTAAGGTCAAGAAAGGCCAGGTAATGAACGCATTGGTAGTACGTACCAAGAGCGGTGTCCGTCGCCCGGACGGTTCCCTGATCAAGTTTGATGACAATGCGGCAATCCTGCTGAATGCACAGGATGCCCCTATTGGTACACGTGTTTTCGGGCCGGTTACCCGCGAACTGCGTACCGAGAAATTCATGAGAATTATTTCACTGGCACCCGAAGTACTTTAAGAAAGTCGCTTCCAGGCCAGAGAGCAGGAATAGAGATAGAGATCGCAACAATGCAGAAACTGAAACGTGATGACGAAGTAATTGTGATTGCCGGCAAGGACAAGGGCAAACGCGGCAAGATTACCCGTGTGATGGATGATGGCCGTGTACTTGTGTCCGGAATCAACATGGTGAAACGCCATACCAAGCCCAATCCGAATATCGGGCGTCAGGGCGGTATTGTTGAAAAGGAAGCTGGGATCCAGGCTTCCAACGTAGCCATCTTCAACCCGAAAACCGAAAAGGCCGACAGGGTTGGTATCCAGCAGGATGCTGATGGCAAGCGAGTCAGGGTATTTAAATCTGACAACTCGGCGATTGATTGAAGATAGATTGAAGATAGATTGAAAAAAGCTAAACAGACTAAATAATTGAAGAAGCCTGGTTAATACAGGCTATTTACAGGAAAGATCATGGCGCGTTTAAAAGACGTTTACAAAAATGAAGTGATCCAGGAACTGACTAATCAGTTTTCCTACAGGAACCCTATGGAAGTACCAAAAATCACCAAGGTGGTACTGAACATTGGTAGTGGCGAATTCGGCGACAAGAAAGTCCTGGAAAATGCCATGAATGACCTGACCCAGGTGACTGGTCAGAAGCCTGTAGTGACCCTGGCGCGCAAATCCATTGCCGGCTTCAAGATCCGTGACGGCTGGCCTGTAGGTTGCAAGGTAACCCTGCGCGGTGAACGCATGTATGAATTCCTGGACCGCCTGGTTTCCATCGCTATTCCGCGTATCAGGGACTTTCGTGGCCTGAGCCCGAAATCCTTTGATGGTCGTGGTAACTACGCAATGGGTGTCACAGAGCAGATTATTTTCCCGGAAATCGAATACGACAAGATTGATACCTTGCGTGGTATGGATATCACTATTACTACTACAGCGAAGACTGACGATGAAGGCAGGGCGCTGTTACGGGCCATGAAGTTCCCGTTCCGTGAATCCGGCCAGAAGGCTGCATAAGCAACCTTTAAGAATTAAAGAAATTACAGAAGAGAGCAAAGACAAATGGCTAAAAAGTCAATGATTGCAAGAGAAAACAAGCGCAGCAAGACCGTTGCCAAGTACGCTGAAAAGCGTGCCGCGCTCAAAGCAGTCGTGAATAGCACGACCGCCTCTGACGAGGAAAAGTGGGAAGCACAGGTGAAGCTGCAGAAGCTGCCGCGTGATGCCAGCCCGAGCCGTCAGCGCAATCGTTGCCAGGTGACTGGCCGACCACACGGTGTTTTCCGCAAGTTTGGCCTGTGCCGTAACAAGTTAAGGGAACACGCCATGAAAGGTGATGTACCCGGTCTGACCAAGGCCAGCTGGTAATTCACCATTTTAGAAGCGTTAGAAGCGCTGAAAGTATAGAGAATAAGGCAAGAGACAAAGAGACAAGAATATGAGCATGTCAGACCCCATTGCAGATTTGTTGACACGCATCAGGAACGCCCAGATGGCCGGCCTGACCAGCGTTGCCTGCCCGTCTTCCAAGATCAAGCAGTCCATCCTGGATGTATTGAAACAGGAAGGCTATATCAGTGGTTATGCTGTTAATGATGACCTGGTAAAGCCGGAGCTGACAGTTGAGCTGAAATACCACAATGGCAAGCCCGTTATCGAAGAGCTTCGCCGTGGCAGCCGTCCCGGCCTGCGTAACTACAAGGGCAAGGATGATATTCCACAGGTAAGACAGGGCCTTGGTATTTCCGTGGTATCCACCAACAAGGGTGTGATGACTGACAAGGCTGCAAAGAAAGCCGGTATTGGCGGCGAAATTCTCTGCACTGTTTTTTAAGACGTATTTAAGACATTTAAAGTAAATAGCGTTATTCGAATTTAAAAGAGCAGGATTATGTCCAGAATAGCAAACAGTCCAGTAGATCTGCCCAAAGGCGTTGAAGTAAACATCGCTAACGGGTTGGTTTCTGTAAAAGGCAGCAACGGTTCACTTGAAGTGCAGCTGAATGAGCTTGTTGATATCGTCAACGAGGAAAACCAGCTCAAGTTGTCTGCTAAAAAAGCAAGCAAGGAAGCTGTTGCCATGACAGGTACCTACCGTTCACTGCTTAACAGCATGGTGACAGGCGTCAGCACGGGCTTTGAAAAGAAACTGGAACTTATCGGTGTTGGTTACAGGGCCAAGGCACAGGGCAAGACTCTGAACCTGGTGGTTGGCTATTCACATCCGATCGACTATGCGCTGCCAGAAGGAATTTCAGCTGAAACTCCGACCCAGACAGAAATTGTTATCAAGGGTGCGGATAAACAGCAAGTGGGCCAGGTTGCTGCGGAAATTCGTAAATTCAGGCCGCCCGAGCCCTACAAGGGTAAAGGTATTCGCTACGCTGATGAACGTGTGTTCAGGAAAGAAGCGAAGAAGAAATAAAGCGTCATAAAGAAAAGTAACTGAATTAATATCAAAGACCGGAAGTGGCAAGGCTGTTTCCGGCGCTAACAGAGAAGAGGCTAGAGACAAGACTATGAACGAGAAGAAAAAATCTCGTCTGAGACGTGCCAAGAGGGCGCGGGCAAAGATCAGCGAATTGCGGGTAAACCGCCTTTGCGTATACAGAAGCCCACGTCATATTTATGCGCAGGTAATTTCTCCTGACCACAAGGTATTGGTCACAGCTTCTTCCCTGGGTGAGAAAAAGTCCGGTAACGTGGCTTCTGCTGCCGAAGTAGGCAAAAACATCGCCGAAAAGGCCAAGGCCGCCGGTATTACCAGCGTGGCTTTTGATCGTAGCGGTTACCAGTACCATGGCCGGGTTAAAGCATTGGCTGATGCTGCTCGTGAAAACGGTTTGGAGTTTTAAATGGCATTTAAAAACGAACAGAACAAGAACGAAGAAGGTCTGCAGGAAAAGCTGATCCAGGTTAACCGTGTAGCCAAGGTGGTGAAAGGTGGCCGTATTTTCGGTTTTACCGCATTGACTGCTGTTGGTGATGGCAAGGGCCGTGTTGGTTTTGGTCGTGGCAAGGCGCGCGAAGTGCCTCTGGCTATCCAGAAAGCCATGGAAGCTGCCCGTCGCAACATGATCAGTGTCCAGCTTGATGGCGATACTCTCCAGTATCCAATCAAGGCACGTCATGGCGCTTCCAAGGTCTACATGCAGCCTGCTTCAGAAGGTACTGGCGTTATTGCCGGTGGTGCCATGCGCGCCATCCTGGAACTGGCTGGTGTTCATAACGTTCTGGCCAAGTGCTATGGCTCAACCAACCCGGTCAACGTGGTTCGTGCCACTTTCAAGGGTTTGCAGGACATGCGTGCACCTGAAGAAGTCGCAGCCAAGCGTGGCAAGACTATAGAAGAAATTATTGAATAACGACCTGTTTTAGCTTTAACGGAAGCTTCGGTAACAGGTACCAAACAGTAACGGCCGGGAGTAGCGGCCAAGAGCAACGGAAAGTCCCATGGCAGATAAAAAAGTTAAAGTGACACTGGTGAAAAGCACCATCGGTGCCCTGGAGAAACACAGGCAGTGCGTCAAGGGCCTTGGGCTCAGGCGTATTCGTCACACCGTGGAGCTTGAAGATACTCCATCCGTTCGCGGCATGATCAACAAGGTGATTCACCTGGTTGAAGTCGCTGATGCCTAAAACCATTTTTAAGACAGATAACGAAATTTCAGACAACCGATTTTAAATAGAAGTGACTGACATGCGATTAAATACTTTGGCTCCAGTTCCTGGTTCAGTTCAGGAAAAGAAACGTGTCGGCCGTGGCATTGGCAGCGGCTTTGGCAAGACCTGTGGCCGTGGTCATAAAGGCCAGAAGTCCCGTTCCGGTGGCAAGGTGCGTCCAGGTTTTGAAGGCGGCCAGATGCCATTGCAGAAACGTCTGCCCAAGTACGGTTTCTTCTCACGTATTGGCAGCACTACTGCTGAAGTCCGCACTTCCGAACTGAACAGGGTTGAAGGTGAACTGGTCAACTTGGAAACACTGGAAAAGGCCAACGTGATCGATCGCAACACCAAGCGCGTCAAGATCATGCTGTCTGGCGACGTGACCAAGGCAGTGACTGTTGAAGGTATTCGTGTCACCAAGGGTGCACAAGCGGCGATTGAAGCTGCCGGCGGCAAGGTTACAGAAATTGAACCTGCTGCCCCGAAAGCAAAGAAAGAAAAGAAAGCTGCCAATGCGGCAGATTCTGAACAATCCACCAACGAGTAATCAGGAAAGTCTGACTAATGGCAACTGCGGGTATGCGACCAGGTAAAGGCGACGGGCTGGCTGAACTAAAAGCCAGGCTGGTATTCGTCGTGTTTGCCATTTTTGTGTATCGCATCGGTACGCATATTCCTGTACCGGGCATCAACCCGGACCAGTTGCAGGCACTGTTTAACCAGAACCAGGGGACTTTCCTGGGTCTGTTCAACATGTTCTCCGGTGGTGCGATTGAGCGTATGAGTATTTTTGCTCTCGGCATCATGCCCTACATTACGGCCAGCATTATCATGCAGCTGTTAACGGCGACTACGCCGCAGCTCGAGCAACTGAAGAAAGAAGGTGAGTCCGGTCGCCGCAAGATCAGCCAGTACACCCGTTACGGTGCCTTGCTGTTTGCCTCGATCCAGGCTGTAGCGATCACCACTGGCCTGTTGGCCCAGCTGGCCTTTGAAGCCAATTTCAGCTTCTACTTCACGGCCTTTGTTTCCCTGGTAACAGGTGCGATGTTCCTGATGTGGCTGGGTGAACAGATTACAGAAAGAGGCGTGGGTAATGGCATTTCCCTGCTGATCTTCGCCGGTATCGTAGCCGGTCTGCCGGCTGCCATTGGCCAGTCACTGGAACAGGCCGCTGAAGGCCAGATTCCACCGCTTGCCCTGTTTGTGGTAGCGGTTATTGCGGCGGCAGTTATCGGTGTCGTGGTCTTTGTTGAAAGAGCGCAGCGTCGTATTACCGTGAACTATGCGCCGCGTCAGCAGGGCCGCAAAATGTACCAGGGCCAGTCAAGCCATCTGCCCCTGAAAGTGAACATGGCCGGTGTTATTCCGGCGATCTTTGCCAGTTCTTTCCTGCTGTTCCCGGCATCCCTGGGACAGTGGTTTGGCCAGAACGAAGGCATGGAGTGGATGGCAGATCTGGCACTTATTCTGGGTCCTGGCCAGCCTTTGTACATACTGGTTTTTGCCACCCTGATTGTGGCGTTTTGTTTCTTTTATACCTCGCTGGTATTTAACCCGAAGGAAATTGCGGACAACCTGAGGCGTTCCGGTGCTTTCATCCCCGGTATTCGTCCAGGAGAGCAGACAGCTAACTACGTGGACAGTGTAATGACCCGACTCACCATGTTCGGTGCCGTTTACATCACCATGATCTGTCTGTTACCACAATTTTTGCAGGTTGCGGCCAATGTGCCGTTCCAGCTGGGTGGTACTTCACTGCTGATTGTTGTGGTGGTTTGCATGGACTTTATGTCCCAGGTGCAGTCGCACTTGATGTCACACCAGTACGAATCATTGATGAAGAAATCCAACATCGGCTCATTCAAACGATAAGCCGACAGGAATATTGGCCAGGTGGCCTGAAGGGCCAATAAAGGGTATTGGAGCAATTTATGAAAGTCAGAGCATCAGTCAAAAGAATCTGCCGCAACTGCAAGGTAATCAAGCGTGGCGGTGTAGTAAGAGTGATCTGCAAGGAACCTCGCCACAAGCAGCGGCAGGGCTAGATTTGTACGCCTAAGCGGTTGATTTTCAAAGGGTCAGGCGATAAGCTACGCGGCCTTTTTCAGGATCAACCCTGAAGCAGCAGGTCAAGGGATTTAAAACGCTAACTTACTGAAAAGTAAAGAGTTTAAAGAAGTTTAACAGAAAGGCTGACCAGCTCAGCAACTTTGGAGACAAGCTATGGCGCGTATCGCCGGTGTCAACATACCAGACAACAAACATATCGGGATCTCCCTGAGGTATGTCTATGGGATTGGACCAACTACTGCTCAGTCACTGTGTGACACCACAGGCATCAATCCGACTAGCAAGGTGAGCGAGCTGAGCGAAGAGCAGCTGGACTCCCTGCGTAACGAAATCGGAAAGATGGTAGTTGAAGGTGACCTGCGTCGTGAGGTTTCCATGAACATCAAACGTCTCATGGACCTGGGTTCCTATCGTGGTATCCGCCATCGTCGCAGCCTGCCGGTTAACGGCCAGCGCACCAAGACGAATGCCAGGACCCGAAAAGGCCCACGCAAACCGATTCGCAAGTAAGTAATAAGCAGATAGCTAATAAACAGCTAAACAGAACAGTCAAGGCAATCAAGACAGAAGGTTTAAAACAGGAATACAATTAATGGCTAAACCCGGTACACAAGGTCGCAAGAAAACAAGGACAGCCGTCAATGACGGTGTTGCCCATATCCACGCGTCCTTTAACAACACCATTATTACCATTACCGACCGCCAGGGTAATGCCCTGTCATGGGCAACATCAGGTGGTTCCGGTTTCCGTGGTTCCAGGAAGAGCACTCCTTTCGCAGCACAGGTTGCTGCTGAACGTGCTGGTAAAACTGCTATTGAGACCTACAGCCTGAAAAACATCGATGTCCGGGTAAATGGACCCGGCCCCGGTCGTGAATCCGCTGTCAGGGCCCTGAATGCCTGTGGCCTGAAAATCAGCAACATTACTGATGTTACGCCGATTCCGCATAACGGCTGCAGGCCGCCGAAGCGTCGCAGGGTTTAAACAACAACTGTTCAAGTAAAACGAGTTAAAAGAGAAACCGGAAAAGAATATGGCACGTTATATTGGCCCCAAGTGTAAATTGTCCAGAAGGGAAGGTACTGATCTGTTCCTGAAGAGCGGCGTGCGCTCACTGGATGATAAGTGTAAAGCGGAAACCATTCCGGGACAGCACGGCGCCCGCCGTTCACGTCTGTCCGATTACGGCGTACAGCTGCGCGAAAAGCAGAAAGTTCGTCGTATGTATGGCGTGCTCGAAAAGCAGTTCCGTAACTATTACAAGGAAGCTGCACGTCTGAAAGGCGCTACCGGTGAAAACCTGCTGCAGTTGCTTGAGTCCAGGCTGGATAACGTCGTGTATCGTATCGGTTTTGGTGCTACCCGCGCTGAAGCCAGGCAGCTGGTTTCACACAAGGCTGTCCAGGTGAACGGCCAGACAGTCAATATTGCTTCTTACCAGGTTTCTGAAGGTGATGTTATTTCAATCCGTGAAAAAGCCAAGAACCAGTTGCGCATCAAGTCTGCACTGGATCAGGCTGCCGCTCGTGCCGCAGTAGAGTGGATTGATGTGAACACTGACAAGATGGAAGGTGTTTTCAAAAGCAAACCAGAACGCGAAGAACTGCCTGCTGAAATCAACGAAAGCTTGATTGTAGAGCTTTACTCCAAGTAAACGATCAGTCATTACCAGGACCGAGAGGGATTCCATGCAAATTTCGTTAGCCAACTTTCTGACACCCCAAGTTATTCAGGTAGAAGAATTTGATAAGTGTCATTCAAAAGTAGTACTGGAGCCGCTGGAAAGGGGTTTCGGTCACACTCTGGGCAATGCCCTGCGCAGGATCCTGTTGTCTTCCATGCCCGGTTGTGCGGTTGAGGAAGTGGAAATTGATGGCGTTGTTCATGAGTACAGCACCATCGAAGGTGTTCAGGAAGATGTCATAGAGATCATTCTTAACCTGAAAGGCCTTGCTGTCATTCTGGAAGGTAAGGAAGAAGTTGTTCTTAACCTTAACAAGAGTGGAAAAGGTCCTGTCACTGCAGGTGATATTACCCTGGAGCAGGATGTCGAGATCGTTAATCCCGAGCACCTGATCTGCAACCTGAACGAAAACGGCGCCATCAACATGCATATCAAGATTGGTGTTGGCCGCGGTTACGTGCCGGCTGATGCCCGCATTGACCAGGAAGAAGAATCCCGCGCCGTAGGCAAACTGATGCTTGATGCTTCCTACACACCGGTCAACCGTGTGACCTATGCTGTAGAAAATGCCCGTGTTGAGCAGCGTACTGACCTGGACAAACTGATCCTGGAACTGGAAACCAACGGTACTATCGATCCGGAAGAAGCCATTCGCCAGGCAGCAACGATTCTTCAGCATCAGCTGGGTGTTTTCGTTGACCTGCAGAATGATGCTATCAAGGAGCCGGAAGAGCAGGAAGACAAGATTGACCCGATCCTGCTGCGCCCGGTAGACGACCTGGAACTGACCGTACGTTCCGCCAACTGTCTGAAGGCAGAAAATATTTATTACATCGGTGACCTGATTCAGCGCACAGAAGTCGAATTGCTGAAAACCCCGAACCTGGGCAAGAAGTCACTGACTGAAATCAAGGACGTACTGGCATCCAAGGGTCTTTCCCTGGGCCTGCGTCTGGAAAATTGGCCACCGTCCAGCCTGAAAGGCGACGACCGCGCCGCTTAAGTAAAGAATTAGCGATTTAACAGGTAACTAGTCATGCGTCACCGTCATTCCGGACGTCAACTGAACAGAAACGCCAGTCATCGAAAAGCGATGTTTCGCAACATGACCTCGTCTCTGGTTGAACACGAAATTATCAAGACCACCCTGGCCAAGGCCAAGGAACTGCGTGGTTACGCAGAGCCCCTGATCACCCTGGCCAAGAATGACAGCGTCGCCAATCGTCGCCTGGCATTTGACCGCGTACGTAACAAGGAAACAGTGGGCAAGTTGTTCGGCACACTGGGACCGCGTTACACGGATCGCCCGGGAGGCTACCTGCGCATTATCAAGTGTGGCCTGCGCAGTGGTGACAAGGCGCCAATGGCTTACGTCGAACTGGTTGACCGTCCAGAAGAAGATTTCGACTACGCCGACGAAGATTAAGTTTTTAAAAACTTCAGTAAAAAAAGCCGTTTTCTCGGCTTTTTTTATTTCCAGCATCCAATAATTTCATTTACCGAGGGATAACCATGAGCAAATCCTTTCATCCGCCCAAGCGTACCCTGATGGGACCAGGACCATCTGACGTCAGCCCACGTGTTACCTCTGCCATGGGTGCACCAACAATCGGTCATCTGGACCCGGCTTTCGTGGAGTTGATGGATGATATCAAGGGCTTGCTGCAATACGCTTTCCAGACCAAAAACCAGCTGACTATCCCGGTTTCTGCACCGGGCTCTGCCGGCATGGAGTCATGTTTCGTCAACCTTCTAGAGCCGGGTGACAAGGCGGTTGTCTGCCAGAACGGCGTGTTTGGCGGCCGCATGAAAGAGAATGTCGAGCGCTGCGGTGCTGAAGCCATCATGGTGCAGGATGACTGGGGCAGCCCGGTGGATCCCAACAAGGTGGAAGAAGCCCTGAAAGCCAATCCTGATGCCAAACTGCTGGCCTTTGTCCATGCCGAAACCTCCACGGGCGCCCGCAGTGATGCGAAGACCCTGACCGAGCTTGCCCACAAGCACGACGCCCTCTCCCTGGTAGACAGCGTGACCGGCCTGGGTGGTATCGAACTTGATGTGGATGGCTGGGGCATTGATGCCATTTATTCCGGTACCCAGAAGTGCCTGTCATGTCCTCCCGGTATTTCCCCGGTCAGCTTTGGCGAGCGCGCCGTGGAAGTCATCAAGAACCGGAAAAGCAAGGTACAAAGCTGGTTCCTGGATATGAGCCTGGTGATGGGCTACTGGGACGGCACGGGTGGCAGGACTTACCACCATACGGCGCCGGTCAACAGCATGTATGGTCTTCACGAATCCCTGGTGATGCTGGCTGAAGAAGGGCTGGAGAATGCCTGGGCCCGTCACGCCTATCATCACAAGGCGCTGGCAGCCGGCATTGAAGCCATGGGCATGAGCTTTGTAGTCGATGCCGATTATCGCCTGCCGCAACTGAACTCGGTGACTGTGCCTGACGGTGTCGAGGAAGCCAAGGTACGTGCAGCACTACTGAACGATTACAACCTGGAAATAGGCGCTGGCCTGGGTGCGCTGGCCGGCAAGGTCTGGCGTATTGGCCTGATGGGTGAGAGCTGCTGCAAGACCAATGTCCTGTTGTGCCTTGGTGCCCTGGATGCTGTCCTGAGTGACATGGGTGCTCCGATCAACAGTGGTAAGGCGGTGTCTGCTGCCCAGGCTGTCTACGCAGGTTAGTTCCATACTGTTAGCACAAAAAAAGGGATGCCAAGGCATCCCTTTTTTATTGCCCCGGATTTCTCAGGTATCGACCAGGTAAGGACCATCCACACACAGCCGGCGGCCGTCCGGTGAGTTGCAGGCCCCGCAAATCCCCACACCGCACTTGGTCATGTAATCGATGGCATTGAATATCTGTCCAGGTTTGCAAAATTCTTTTTGTACTTTTGCTGCCGCATGCACCATGGGTTCAGGGCCGCAGTTATAGAACACCAGGTTGTCCAGTTCCGACTGGCTCATGTCGTCCAGACGCTGGCGCAATAACTCGGTAACGACCCCCTGGTAACCGGCACTGCCGTCATCCGTGGCTATGTGGGTCGGGCACACGGCTTCACATTCTTCTATAAAGTAGAGTCGCTCCTTGCTGCGGGCACCAAAAAATATCTCGGCTTCATGTCCCGCGGCCTTGAAGTCCCGGGCAATCTGGTAGACCGCGGCCAGGCCGGTGCCTCCGGATACAGCCATAATTCTTGATCCCTCGGGAGGAGCAACGGCAATGCCATGGGGGCCACGTACGTAGGCTTCGGTACCCGGTTGCAGGTCCATGAGAACTGCGGTGAACTGGCCCAGGTTGATCACGACCAGGGAGAAAGGATCATCGGTGAGGGCGGAAAAAGGTTTTTCACCCAGGCCCGGTACCCAGAGGAAGATGAATTCTCCCGCTTGTACTGACACCTTGCGGTCAAAGGTCAGGATGCAGATGTCATCGCAGATACGCTTGTTTTCCACCAGGGTGACCGGGGCGAATTCCATGTCCACGTCATAACGTACCAGTGTCTCGGCCTGCTCGGTACCTGCGGAAAGATCACTGACCAGGGTACTGAAATAATCCGCGATTTCATCAGTGGTCATGCCGATCAGGGCTGAGCCCACACCAAAGATATCGGCACCGGCCTGCTGGAAAGAGCGTATGTTGTCAGCGCTGGAAAGACCACCGCAGGCAATCACGGGAACATCCAGGTGGCTGATCTGGCTGACACATTTCAGGGCAATGGGCAGTACTCCCTTGCCGGACATCCCACCTTCACCATTGCTCAGCACCGGATGGCCATGCCGTGTGTGCTGGCCGGGCCCCACGGTATTGATAGCGCACAGGGCATCGGCGCCACCGGCAACGGCGGCTTCGGCGATTTCGGCAAAATTCGGGACATTGGGCGTCAGTTTCGGAATCACCGGAACATCGACGGCTGCCTTCACGGCGGCAGTGATTTCCCGCACCAGTGCCGGATCCTGCCCCATGGCCATGCCGTAGCCTTTGGCATGCGGGCAAGACAGGTTCAGTTCCAGTCCGTCGCCATGGGGGGCGAGGATTTTCGCCACCTCGACGTACTCCTCCACGGAACCGCCAAAAATGGAAATCAGCAGGAAGCGGTCATCGGGAATATCCAGGGTCGACATCAATTCAGCGGATCTGACGGCACCGGGATTGGTCAGGCCGACAGCATTCACAAAACAGCCCGGTGCATACTGGCTCAGTATGGGTTCACGGTAGCCGGCACGCGGTTCCATGCAGATGCTCTTTGTTGTCAGAACGCCCACTTCGGGTATCTGGTCAAAAAAGCGTTGAATAATGGGAGCGGCACAGGTCACGATGCCGGAGGGAACGGTAAAGGGGCCGGATAAGGTCTTGCCCAGGAATTCTGTTTTCAAAATGTTCGTGTCATGTTACGGATTGGAAAGCTGTATCCATTTTAGCTTTCATCAGGCTGGAATTCGAGCTGGAAATGATGAATTAACAGTCTGATCCAGGGGGCAGGTCTGGCGCACACGTTCCAGTCTAGATATTCTGCCTTTGAAACCAATAGAGTAGGCTCTTCGAACAGGAGAATGCCATGACCCGAACTGCTATTACACTGTTGTGCCTGATTATCCTGACAGGACTGGGAGATAACGTGGTGGCTGCTGATAATACCGATGGAAAAATCGTTATTGCCCACCGTGGCGCCAGTGGCTATCTGCCGGAGCATACATTGCCGGCCAAGGTCCTGGCACACGCCCAGGGTGCGCATTACATCGAACAGGACGTGGTGATGACGCAAGATGATGAGCTCGTGGTTTTCCATGACCTGACTCTGGATCGGGTCACTGACGTGGCGGAGAAGTTTCCCGGGCGTGAACGGGATGATGGCAGGCACTACGTTATCGATTTCACATTGGCAGAGTTGCGATTGTTGAGTGTGAGCGAAAGCCCGCAGGCGGCAATTCGCTTTCCAGCCGGCCAGTCCCGGTTTGGTATCCATACCCTGGCAGAGGAAATTGAACTGATCCAGGGCCTGAACAAGACCCTGGGCAGGGAAGCCGGCATCTATGTCGAAGCCAAGTCTCCCTGGTTTCATCACCAGGAGGGTAAGGACCTGGCAGCAGCCATTATTTCGGTTCTGGCTCAATACGGGTATGACAGCAGCGAAGATCCTGTCTACCTGCAGACGTTCGATTTTGAAGAACTCAAGCGCATACACCAGCAGTTACTGCCGGCTGCAGGCATGACCGTGAAACTGGTACAGCTCATCGCCTGGAATGACTGGCAGGAAACCTTAGTTTTACAGGATGGCCAGTGGCAACCCTATGATTACAACTGGATGCTGGAATCTGGCGGCATGGCTGAAATTGCCCGCTACGCCGATGGGGTAGGGCCTGCCATGGACATGATCGTGCAGGCCGATTCAACGCAGGAAGCCTTACAGTTTACTTCGCTGGTTCGTGCTGCCCATGCGGCGGGCATGCAGGTTCACCCGTTTACCTTCCGCAGGGATCCGGACCAGTTACCGGACTATGCTCAGGATTTTCAGCATTTGCTGGATATCTTTTACCGGCAGGCGGATGTCGATGGTGTGTTTACGGATTTTCCGGATATCGCTGTCAGTTTCCTGGGAAAGCCTTCTGACTGAGCGTTACCGGGCATCTGTCCTGCCCAGCAAGGTGCGTAATTCCCTGACCTTGCTCTGGACCTTGGCCGTGTTTTCCGGCCCCATGCGAATGAACAGTTTTTCCAGGTCAGTACGACTTTCCAGGACCGGATCGGCGAAGTGATAATTTACCGAGGGCCTGGTTAACAGGATTTCGCCCAGGGGCAACTGGACATCCTGGATATTGGTCATGGCCTGTTGCAATGTGTTGCTGAAGGTTCTGTCCGGGTAGCCGAGCTCGGCATAGGCATTATCGAACAGTGGCTTCATCAGCCTGTAGAGTGTGACGAGCTGCTGGCTATCCAGGGCGGCAAAGGTATTGACCAGTGGGGTAAAGCGTTCGTAGGAAGCAGGCTCAAGCCGGTAAAACTCCTCGTTGATCCGGGTAACGTCCATATCCACCGGTGCGCGGGTGACAGGCAGGTCCCGGTCGGGAACACCGCCACGGCTCAAACCATCTACCAGTACCACGAACTTGCGGATGATCTGCATGGACGCCAGCTGATTCAAAATGGCGTTACTGTTCCTGAAGTCCGCTATCTTCTCCATAACAAAGGCATCACTGTTATTCAGGTCAGGCAAGGTCTCTGGTTCGGGCTCCGGCTGTGCGGGCACGACGGGTTCCTCCACGACTACCGCGGGTGCTTCCGGTTCAGTCGTCACGATGGGCTCTTCAGGCAGGACAATGTCGGGTTCAGTACGGGGTTCCTGCAACTGGACCGGGGGAGGCGGGACTAGCTCGGTGATGGGAAGAGGCTCCGGTGCAGGTGCAGGCGGTTCTTCCTCTCCGGAAAAAAAGAAGACAGACAGGCCCAGCAGCAAACCGCAAAGTCCGGCAGCGATTAATACAGTCTTGTTGGTCATGGGCAACACTTCCAGAATAAAAGAGGGTTCATTAATGGTTACTTCCTGTGTGCTTAGGCAATAGGGCGAATAATAGGTTCCTGTAAGCTGTCAGAGGCAGCTTTTAACCGGCGTATATTAACTGTTTCCACGGCAATTAAAATTTGCCGTTTATGCCTGCGGAACCAGGTAACAAAAATGGCGGAAACTGGCCCGCATTGGCACTTTACCCCGGCGGCCTATTGCGAGATCATCTGCCCCTTGTCTGACTGTTGACCAAGCAGTCCCGTTTTCGTGAAAAACAAGAACAACTGTATTCGGGGGAATTCTTCATGTGGGAACAAAATTACCTTCCTGTGGCCGACAGCCTGGGCTTTTCAGCGCTCCTGGCCGCGGTACCGATCTTCGTCCTGCTGATTCTGATCGGGGTATTACGTAAACCGGCCTGGGTAGCTGCCATGTCAGGCCTGGGTGCTGCCATCGTCGTCGCTATCGGTGTCTATGGCATGCCGGCGGGTTTGGCGGTCAGTTCCATCACCATGGGCGCGGCCTTTGGCCTGTTTCCCATTGGCTGGATCGTGTTCTGGGCAGTGGTCCTTTACCGCATCACGGTGGAGACCGGCAATTTCGAGATTATCAAGGATTCCATTGGTGGTGTGACGGCGGACCGGCGCCTGCAGGCCATGCTGATTGCCTTTGCCCTAGGTGCCTTTATTGAAGGGGCCGCAGGATTTGGTACGCCGGTAGCCGTCGCTGCAGCCATGCTGACCGGGCTGGGCTTCTCACCCTTCTTTGCGGCAGGTATCTGTCTGCTGGCCAATACGGCTCCCGTTGCCTTTGGTTCCATCGGTGTGCCGGTCACCACGCTGGCCAGTGTCACCGGTTTGCCGGTTGAAGAACTCAGTGCCTGGGTGGGCCGACTGTGTGCACCCATCTCCGTCTTTATTCCGGCATATCTCGTCATGGTGATGGGAGGTTGGAAGGCGCTCAAGGGTGTGTTGCCGGCAGCGGCGGTTTGCGGTCTGTGTTTTTCATCCATGCAGTTGCTCATATCCAATAATGTCGGTCCCGAGCTGGTGGATATCGTTGCCGCCATGACGGCCATCATCGGCATGGTAATCCTCCTCAAGCTCTGGCATCCGAAGGACAACTTTGTCATGGCCGGTGAAACACAGGGCTTCATGGAGGTGCAGACTCACGGTTTTGGCCGCACAGTCTATGCCTGGTCACCGTATATTTTCCTGGTGCTGTTCGTCCTGGTCTGGGGCTCCGGCATCATCAGCGGTACCCTGGACAGTGTCACCATTGCCATAGAATGGCCGGGCCTGCACAACGTGGTCCAGCGTATGGCGCCGGTGGTTGAATCTGCCACCCCGTATGGTGCGGTATACAACCTGAACTGGTTGTCTGCAGGCGGCTCTGCCTGTGCCCTGGCCACCGTGGCAGCAGCCTTTGTGTTCCGGGTCTCCCCGGCGAAGTATTTCAAACTGCTGTACTCGGTACTTCAGCAACTGGGGTTCTCCCTGTTCACTATTGCTGCCGTTCTTGGCCTGTCCTACCTGATGAATTACAGCGGTATGACCGTGACCCTGGGCCTGGCCTTTGCCATTACCGGCGGCCTGTTCCCCTTCTTCAGCGCCATGCTGGGATGGCTGGCGGTCTTCCTGACCGGCAGTGACACCTCGGCGAACGCCCTGTTTGGTAACCTGCAGGTAGTCACTGCCAACTCCCTGGGCCTGAGCCCCGTGTTGATGGCTTCTGCCAATTCTGCCGGCGGTGTAATGGGCAAGATGATCAGCCTGCAAAGCCTTGCCGTGGCAGTCGCCGCAACCGGTATGACACGTTCGGAGGAGGGCAGGCTGTTCCGCTTTACCTTCAAGCACAGCGTCTTCCTGGGATGTGTGCTGGGCCTGCTGACGATGGTTTATGCCTACATCTGATGATTGAATAACCAGGTACTTAAAAAGCCGGTGTCATTTTTACGCCGGCTTTTTTTTGTCTGCAGTTTCTTCTTCATCCGGATCCAGGCTGTCCTTGTCGCGGCGATCCCTCGGTAGTGGCTCAGTCTGAATTAAGCTGGCGAGTCTGTTCGCGGCTAAAGCCGCGAAAAATTTCAAATTGAGCTACTGCCCGTCCTTTCAGCAAGTGTACTTCACAATTCAAAAAATGATACGCTTATTGCCGGGCTGACAACCTGTTGGCCAGCTATAACATACTGAAAATAATAGTAAAAATAATGACCAATCGCAGGCAGTTTCTCCAGATCGGCATCAGTGCCTCCGCCGTTTCCCTGTTGCCGGTCCAGGCCATGGTATCGGCAGGTAGCCTGCCAGCATGGCCCCGGGTCTACAGGATTCTCCAGGACGCCCGTTTTCCCGCCAGTGCCTCCCTGGCCCGCTCACTACAAGGCATGTTCGACGGCAAACCGGCTTCCATGGTGACCCTGGAAGGGGATATTACCCGTTTCTGGCGCCAGGACCTGTCCAGGGCCTGGCAACAATCACCACAGCCCATTGCCGGCGTCACAGGCGCAAGCGTGCTGTTCTGCCTGGAACAATTGGCCCGGGATCATCGCTTGCGGGTTCAGTGGCAGCAAGAGGTGGCCACTACAAGTAATGAACCTGCCGAACCCCTGGTGGCGTGGGTCATTGCACCTGCCTGAAACTAAAAATACGAACAGCATTAACGAGGAATTTTCATGAGATATCCCCCTGGCGTCAGCCAAGCCGATTTTGACCGCGCCGTCAGCGAATTTGAGGCAGCCATTGGTGCCGACTGGGTGTTTACCGATGAGGCTGACGTTGATCTGTACCGGGATGCCTATTCGCCGCTCTGGGGTGAGGAGGAGGAAAAAATTCCGTCCATCGCCCTGGCCCCGCAGTCTGCCGACGAAGTACAGGCCTTGATGAGAATCTGCAATGCCTACCAGGTGCCGGTTTATCCCGTCTCCACGGGCAAGAACCTGGGCTACGGCGGCTCGGCCCCGGTACTGAACGGTTCCGTGGTGCTGGACCTCAAACGCATGAACCGCATCATTGAGGTGAACGAGGACAATGCCTTTGCCCTGGTCGAACCGGGTGTCTCCTATTTTGATCTGTACAACTACATCCAGGAGCGCGGCCTGGATCTGTGGATCGACTGTCCCGACCCGGGCTGGGGCAGCCTGGTGGGCAATGCCCTGGATCACGGTGTGGGTTATACCGTGAATCCCTACCGCGATCATTTCGAGGCCCATTGCGGCATGGAAGTGGTGCTGGCCGATGGTGACATCGTGCGCACGGGCATGGGCGCGTTGCCCAACGCGGAAACCTGGCAGCAGTATCGCTGGGGTTATGGTCCCTGGATGGATGGCCTGTTTGCCCAGTCCAATTTCGGCGTGGTCACCAAGATGGGCTTCTGGCTCTACCCGGCACCGGAAGCCTATCGTTCCGGCTCCGTTCAGGTCATGGGCTACAACGACGTCCATGAACTGGTCAGGATTACGGCTAAAATGATGTACAGCGGCATCCTCAACACCAATGCGGGTGTGCAGTCACCTATACAGTTTGTGCTGGGCCAGAACCCGGAAATGGCGGAACGTTATGATCGGGCCAACGAAGAAGACATCCGTATCCTTGATGAATTTGCCCGCAGTATTGATACCCCATTCTGGGCATCCCAGTTCAAGTTCTATGGCCCCCGGGGCATCGTTGATGAATCCTGGGAACATGTAAAGCGCCAGTTCGCCCACATTGAGGGTGTGCGTTTTACGGACGGTGAGAATCTTGATTTTCCCATGCCCTATGAGGAACTGATGCAGACCCAGGACGAAAACCATCTCGGTGTGCCGTCCATGTCCGTGTTCCAGCTGGGCAATCGCTCCAATTTCAATCCCACAGGCAGCAGTGGTCACCTGGGTTTTTCACCCGTGGTGCCCATGACCGGCGAGGCCGTACTGGAATCCAATAAAGTGTTGGGCAGGGTGCTCAGGGAAATGGGAGGCAGTACGGTATTCAACGTACCGCCGTACTCCTATCACCAGCGTACCTTTACGATCCTGGTGGGCTTTACCGTCACCCGTGACCAGGACACCAACCGCAAGACCCGGGAAATATTCCGTGAACTGGTGAAAGTGGCGGCCGAACATGGTTGGGGCGAGTACCGTACCCACACCGCCTTCATGGACGATTGTGCGCAGGCCTATTCCTTCAATGACCATGCTTTACTGAGATTACAGCAACGCCTGAAGGATGCCATTGATCCCAACGGTATTATCTCCGCTGGTCGCTATGGCATCTGGCCGAAACATCTCAGGGAGGATGAGGACAATGCGTAAGCTTTTCATCGCATTGCTGGTGCTTGGCGCCGGCCAGGTACAGGCGCAGGATGCTGCCCACGGCAAGGAAGTCTATGAACACTGGTGTTCCCCTTGCCACGCTCCTGGCGGACGCAAGCATCCGGGAACCTCTGCGCTGGAAATACTTTACCAGGGAGAGAAGCCCGCAGTTCTTGAAGAACGCCTGGACCTGACACCGGAACTGGTCGAATTCTATGTCCGCAACGGCGTGAAAATCATGCCGTTTTTCCGCAAGACGGAAATCAGTGACAAGGATCTGGCCGATTTGGGGGCTTACCTTTCTCCCGGTCAGTAGGAGGCGCTTATCGACGACCTGTTTTTAAAATCCTCCGCCGTTTTCGTCTACTGCGGCATCCTCCTGTTTATAGGCTACCTGGCCTCGAAGCGAATGCACGACATTCGCGACTATTATGCCGGCGGTAAAAAACTGGGTTTTATCAATGTGGCCTTTTCCGCCCGTGCCACCGGCGAGTCCGCCTGGTTGTTGCTGGGGGTTACCGGCACCGGCTTTGCCTTTGGCCTGCAGGGCTTGTGGATCATGGCCGGTGAGTTGCTTGGCGTGGGGCTCGCCTGGTACTGGATGGCCAAACCCTTCAAACGCCTGACTGACCACTACGACAGCGTCACCATTCCGGACTACCTGGAATCGCGTTTCCAGGATAACGGGCATGGTCTTAGACTGATTGCCGCAGCAGCCCTGGTGGTCTTTGTGCCTATCTACGCCGGCTCCCAGGTCTTTGCCACCGGCAAGGCCTTCAATGCCTTTCTCGATATCAATCATTACCTGGGTGCCACCATAGGTTTTCTGGTCGTTCTGCTCTATATCACCAGGGGTGGTTTTATTGCCGTGGTATGGTCGGATGTGTTCCAGGGGCTGCTCATGGTGACTGGCCTGGTGTTGTTACCCCTGGTCGGTATCCTGGAAGCCGGTGGTATCACCAATATTTTCAATACACTGGCCGCGGAGTTTCCCGGCCATCTGACCATGACAGGGGGGCAGGGCTGGACCACGCTGGCGTTATTCCAGACACTGGGTTTTCTTGCCATCGGCATCGGTTTTCTTGGCTCACCTCAGGTATTCGTGCGCTTTATTTCCATTCGCGATGAAGACCAGATCAACAAGGGCGCGATGGTGGCCCTGGCCTGGACCTTTCTGGCCGATACCGGGGCAGTGCTGCTGGGCATGACGGGCAGGGCGCTGTTCACGGATGCCGACCTGGGTTTTGATCCCGATAACATACTGCCGGTGATGTCCCAGGCATTGCTGTTGCCATTTTTTGCCGGTGTCTACATCGCCATGGTGCTCTCGGCAATCATGTCCACGATCGATTCCCTGCTGGTAGTGGCTTCAAGTTCTGCGGTGCGTGATTACTGGCAAAAGACCCGGCACCCGGATATGAGTGATGAGTTGCTCATGTCACTGAGTCGCAAGGTGACTGTGGTGCTGGCCCTTCTGTCGTTCGGGATCGGCATCGGCATTCTGATGTATGACATCGACAACGGCATTTTCTGGGTCGTGATCTTTGGCTGGTCCGGCATCGCTGCCACGTTCTGCCCGGTCATCATTCTCAGCCTGTGCTGGCGCAAAATGACGGCGTTGGCGGCAAAGTGCGCCATGATCACCGGTTTCCTGGCGACCATCGTCTTCAAGTTCGTGGTACCGCCACTGTTTGTGGCTGCGGGTTGGGAAAACGGGGTCACCTACCTGAATGCCCTGGATGTGCTGCTGCCAGCCTTTGTGGTATCCGCCATCGTGGCGATATTGGTCAGTGTTTCAGACAAACGCAACATACCGGCTGTAAATCAGGACTGACAGTTTTTTCAGGGTGCAGCATTCGCCTGTTGCAGCATCTGCTGCCAGTTGCGGTCATAGTACTCCTGCATTTCCGGGGTCACTCCCTGGCACAGGTTGCAGGATGAGGCGCAGACCATGGCACCCGGGCAGGTGCTGCACATAGCCGTCCCGAAGTCTGCACTGCAACTCCCCAGGTAATTATCCTGGCAGGCCTGGCCAGGGTTGATGTTACAGCGATCGTACTGCTGTGCCGCCAGCAGGGAGCCTGGAATGGATGAAGTCTTCAAGGCGGGCGGTAGACGCTGGGCCAGATCCAGCACTTTGGCCAGGTCCGCCGGCTGTCCGCTGTTGGCCAGCGCATTGAATTCATTGACTGCCTGGGAGGCTTCCTAGGTGAGAGCAATGCCAGCCGGCACGGCAATGGCAGGTACCGGCAAAACTGTTGGAGCCTGCGATATAGCAGGCTGTGGCTGTGTTGGCGGAATCGTGGCGCCGGGACCGCAGGGGGTGACTGCTGTCACGGCCTGTGGGGCGATCATGCATGCGGCCTGGTTAGCACTGCCAATGGGCACGGAAAAACTGACGATACTTTCTGTCAGCACCGCCCCAGGACTGATACTGCCAGTAAGCGAGAATTCATCATGGAGCGCATTCGCGATGCTGACGCCCTCTATACCCTGACAGTCATTGCTGGCACAGACATGCAGGGCTGGATGATAGCCGGCATCTGTCTGACTGCCTGAGGTTTCTAACACCAGGCTCAAGTCCACATAATCATGCCCGAGGCTGACGCGGGTCCTGTCTGCCAGGGTACTGCAGTCACTGACGGCTCCCAGGGCCAGTTCAGCCTGAATACTCTCACGCAAGGCATCATAACTCAGCAGCACCTCGGAAGCCTGTGACTTGCGTAGGAAGTAATCGTAGGTAGGCACAGCCACTGCACCGAGCAGTGCGACGATGGCGATCGTGAACATCAGCTCCAGCAGGGTGAAGCCGGTTTTTCTGGAATGGGCGAGGGTGGAATTAGCGTAGATCATGTTTCACATTAATAGGGTCTCTGGCCGGCTGCGATCTGAGCGTCATAGTCGGCAACATTACGGCATGCGCCCTGGACACGATCCTGGTAGTTTTGCTTCAACTGGGCATACAGTCCCCAGAAAAGGGATTCCCTGACGGCATCCGAGGCCGGTTCAGTATAGCCACAGTATACCTGGCACATTTCTGCCATGTAGCAAAAGGATGCCGCATCCGTAATCTGGTTACCTTGTAGGTCTATCGGGCACATACCTTGTCCAAAATCCAGAGAGCATGTCGGGCCATAGAGGTCGGTGCCAACTGGTTGGATATCGTCACAGATCTGTTTTGCAGAAGTGAAAGCGGATGTGGGCAAGCCAATTGGATCGCCAGTGGATAACACAGCGGAAAGAGAATTCACCAGAGAGACATCCTGGGTCAACCTATCCAGCACGTTAGCCACCTCTTGTTGCTTGGTAGGCTCCACCGCACCAAGAGCATTGAGCACTTCGGGCGGCTGCGGGTTGGCCGGCTGCACTACCGGGGGCGGGTTCTGCACTACCGCTGCAACAGCTTGCGCGGGCTGTGCCGGGGCCTGGGAAATGGGCTGCGCCGGTGCTGAAGTGGACCCACAGCCAACAGGCGCATTGGCTGACTTGATTACCGGCACAATACAGGAAGCCTGGCCAGGATCATCCAGCGGTACCGAGAAGCTGACGATGCTGTCGGTCAGTACCGCGCCGGGATTGACGCCAACAGATTGGGCGAATTCGTCGTGGGAGGCACGTGCCAACTGAATACCCTGGGCGCCATGGGCAGTGGCATCGGCACAGATTTCCAGTGACGGCGAAAAGCCGCAATACCTGCGGCTGAACCAATCATCAGGTTTGGCGGGTCGCCAACCAGGGTCGC
>CAZROW010000032.1:22486-33410 GCA_964601805.1 uncultured Enterobacteriaceae bacterium | reverse complement strand
CCTTGTCCCTTGTCCCTTGTCCCTTGTCCCTTGCTCCTTGTACCTGAAAAAACCGGGCTTTCGCCCGGCTTTTATTCAGTTGTCCTGCGTGACTTCCTCCAGATCCTCCGGTGCCACGTCTTCCGGTGGCGGGCCGAAAGGGCTTGGCGAATTCATGGCAATGTGTGCCTGGGCAATCAGGTAATGGCGAATGGCACTGGTGTCATCTTCTGACAGATTTGCAGCGAACGACGTCATGCCACGCTCTGACAAGGCGCCATCAAGCACCACATTATTGAACCCTTCTGCCGAATGCAGAAGTGGTGTGCGTCGCAAGTCAGGGAAGGAACTACGTGCCAGGCCTCCCACATCATGACACATAGCACAGTTCTCACCATAAAGGGCATCACCCTGTGCAATCAGCTCCGCATCCGCGGTTTCTTCGGGAGGAGCAAACGGGCGTTGAGTAAATTCCACCTTCTCGGGAAGCTGTGCCGTACCACCCAGCTTGTATACCAGCAGGCGGGCATAGGTGGGTGCGTAGTAACCCTGGAATGACGGACCACCGACCACGTGGGCAATATATTGTTCGCCTTCATGCTCGTAAGTGATGATACCGGCCACTGCCGTGGACTGGGTATCAAACAAGGCCAGTTCATTACCGTTGGTGGCATCGTATACGCCCATTGTCTGGTTCTGCCCGTTGTTCTTGAACAACAGGTTGCCTCCTGTGACCAGGGTACCGCCTACCGCGACATCTTCTATGGCCCACTGCTCCCGGGCTGCAACGGGATCCCAGGCAACCAGGCGCGACCGGCTGCCCTGTTCGATGGTGTTCTCGGGATCATCATAAGCATAGTCATGACCGAAATACTCCATGCCCAGGTTAAAGCGGCCATCGATATTTTCCGGCGCATTGGCAAAAGCCATGCTGCTTTCCATGGCAGGGATGTACAGCAAGCCCGTTTCCGGACTGTAGGACATGGGTGCCTGGCCATGGGCGCCGGCCGGCCCGGGCTGAATAATAGTGCCGGCTTCCTGCATGGTGTACTGGGCTGCTTCATTGATGATCGGTTTGCCGGTGGCCATGTCATAGCCGGAGGTCCAGTTTACCGGTACGAAATTATTGGCGCGCAACAGCTCACCCGTGTAGGCATCGAGCATGTAATAGTAACCACTCTTGGCAGCCTGCATGGCGATATGGCGCATTTCACCATCCACTTCAATATCGGCGATCGTGATTTGCTGAACCGCATCATAGTCCCACTCTTCCGCCGGAATTTCCTGAAAGTGCCAGACATACTCGCCGGTATCGGCATCCACCGCGACAATGGAATTCAGGAACAGGTTATCACCACCACCGGGACTGCGTACCAGCGGATTCCAGGGAGCGCCGTTGCCGACGCCAATCAGCAAAAGATTGGTTTCAGGATCGTAAGTCAGTCCATCCCAGGTTGAACCGCCACCGCCCAGGTCCCACCAGTTGCCATTCCAGGTTTCAGCGGCCATGCGCATGGCATCGTTTTCAAAGCCCAGTTCCGGGTTGCCCGGCACGGTATAAAAGCGCCACAGCAACTCACCGGTTTTTGCATCAATGGCAGAGACATAACCACGTGTGCGAAATTCTGCACCACCGTTACCGATAAAGACCTTGCCGTTGGCAACACGCACCGCACCCGTGGAGGTATACCACAACTCCGGGTCAGTGATGGTCTGGGTCTCCCATTGCACATCGCCATTTTGAGCATCCAATGCAAACATGCGGCCATCATAGGCCGTCACAAAAACACTGCCTTCATAGACAGCCACGCCCCGGTTCTGCACACCGCAGCACGCCCTGCCCGCGATATCCCCTGCGACCTGCGGATCAAAACGCCACAGTCGTTCGCCAGTGGAGGCATCAATGGCATTGACCTGACCCCAGGATTCACTGAAATACAGCACTCCATCGACATACAAGGGGGTGGTTTGCTGGCTCTGGTTGGTATCGATATCAACCCACCATGCCAGGCCCAGCTGGTCGACGTTTTCGGTATTGATCTGGTCAAGGGGGCTGAAGCGCTGCTCAGAGTATGTGCCGCCAAAGGTGAGCCATTGCCCCGGTTCACTGGCGGCATTGTTCAACCGCGCCTGGTCGACATTGGCAAAGACCGGACCATTGCCTGTCTCTGCCGGGGCGGATGTTGACGGGGTGTTGGCCGCAGTATTGCCCTCTTCACTGCCACCACACGCTGCTAACAAGGCACTGGCCAGGACCAGTGCCGTCATTCGGGAAATCGACATTGCTTTATTCCTGTTGGGATTTGGTAGTTTCAAAAAAATATTATTGTTGTATTTGGTGCTGTGCTTGCTATTCATTCGTTACGGTTAATTCTCAGGCAAGTATCGCGCAGGCTGGCCCGGCATGCAGCCTGTTTACCTGAGGAAAAGCTGATGGATACCTGATAACCGGTGCAACTTACAAGTGGAACAAGATAACTCAGGCAGAATGCATCATGCGCTTGATAATCGGTGAGATCATCAGCATGACGATGGCAATGCCCATGGCGATATAGCCCACCTGGCTATAGACATCGGCATAGGTCGCCTTGGCAGCAGCCACGTTGGCAATCTGGCCACCAATGGTTTCAGCGCCGGTGGTCGAGGCAATAACACCCGCCAGGTAATTGGACAGGCCACTGTAGAGGAACCAGGCACCCATGGTCATACCAACTGCATGGGGTGGTGCCAGCTTGGTGACCGCGGAAAGGCCGACCGGTGACACCATCAACTCGCCCATGGTGTGTACCCAGTAGATCAGGAAAATGAAATACACCGCAGTCATTCCTGCCTCACCAGAGACTTTCATACCGGCAACCAGGGACAGGAAGCCCAGCCCTGCCAGGAACACGCCCATCGCAAATTTCACGGGCGTGGACGGATTTAGGTTACGCTTTTCCAGTGTCACCCACAGCCAGGCCAGTATGGGGGCAAACATCACGATGAACATCGCATTCAGGGACTGGAATACCGGCGCCGGTACGGTCCAGCCAAACATCGTACGTTCAACCAGCCTGCCTGTGAAAAGATTCAGTGAGGAGCCGGCCTGCTCGAACAGGGCCCAGAAAGGTATCTGTGCCAGGATGAAATAGATTCCCGCCAGCATGCGATCCCTTTCCACGCCTTCACACCGCTTGAAGGCATAGCCAATCAGGAGCATAAAAATAATGATGCCCAGCAGACCCACATAACTCTGGTCCACCAGATGGGAATTCATCATGAGGAAGAGAGAGAAAACCACGATAGCGATACCTGTCAGGTAACACATCTGTTCCACATTGATCGGCCCCAGGACCTTTTTCTGCAGTCTTTCCATACTTGGAGGTTCCGCCTTGCCCTCAAGCCAGTGCTGGTACTTGAGAAAAATGACCAGGCCCAGGAGCATGCCGAAACCGGCCAGGCCAAAGCCGTATTTCCAGCCGTAGACCACGCCCAACGTGCCGCACAGAATCGATGACAGGAAGGCACCCATGTTGATGCCCATGTAGAAAATGGTGAAACCGGAGTCGCGTCGGGCATCACCGAAACCATAGAGTGAACCGACAATGGTGGAGATGTTTGCCTTGAGAAAACCGACACCGGCGATGATCAGTCCCAGTGAGAGGTACAGGATATTCAGGTAAAAGGATTCGGTTTCTATGCGCGTGGAATAGCTGTTGGTGGGCAGGGTAGCAGGCAATCCTACGGCGCCGGGCTGTGCAATCAGCATTTGCGTGACATCTTCATTGAAGGAAATTGGCGAGCGGCCCTGGTCTGAAACGATGATCTGCCTGGCATCACCACCACGGCCATCCAGTGTCACCTGGTATTCGCTGCCGTTATAGGTCAGCACTTCCCGCGAGCCATTACCCTCGAAGGCCATGCCGAAATGTCCCAGGACAAGCAGGATGGCGCCAAAGGTCACGGCCTTGCGCGATCCCAGGTACTGGTCGGCCAGCGTGCCACCGATAATGGTCATCACATAGACCAGTGCCGTGTAGGCACCGTACATGACCGTCGAACGCTCATCGGAAAAAAGAAAATGCTGTGTCAGGTAGAAAATCAGCAGGGCACGCATGCCGTAGTAGGAAAAGCGCTCCCACATCTCGGTAAAAAAGAGAATCACCAGGCCACGGGGATGTCCCAGGATGGTATTTTCGGAGTCGGTGGCAGGCGCAAGAGGATCCTGGCTGATAGTGGTATCGGTCATGGTGAGAATCTTGTCAGGAATGAAAAACTTGGAATCTACGGCTGAAGGTAGACTGAAACTGCCTGATTTTCAAGCACCTGTGGGCCAGGTTGAGAACACCATGGGGTAAGGCGAAATCCGGAAACCAGTCCCTGGTTTCCGGATTCACCCGGGGAATTAGATCAGTCAAAAAGGTTCGGCCATGCAAACAGGCAAAGGTATATGCATTACCTTCTGTTAATCCTGGCAGCAACCCCAGCAATTAACTACCTGGTCGGCTAGATGTGACCGATGACCATCTCTCCCGATCAAAAACAAGAATAAAGATTCTATTTTTATATGCAAGCATCAGATTTGCCCTTTTCACGGCCGGGACAGCCCGGGGCAAGCAGGGACAATTTCCACCTAACATTCGACTTTTCGTGCAATTTTCGCTTTAATTGTGCGCTTGCCACACCCGGCCGGTACTTTCAGCCACGATGCCGGGCACACCATGAAAAAGAACCCTAATTCTCAAATAATGAGCAGCAACCAGACCATCAGCCAGGTTTCTGGCAAAAAATCTCACGGCAGGACCATCAAGCAGCAACGCGGACACCGCACCTACGACGCCCTGGTCAACACGGGCTTCAAGCTGCTTGAAAAGAAGGACCTGGAAAAAATTTCTGTTGCCGAGTTATCCAGGGAGGCCGGTTATTCCGTCGGCGCCTTCTATGCCCGGTTCCACAGCAAGGACGAGTTTTTCCAGGCCCTGGTATTTGAGCATCTGCGTTCCCGCACCACCACCCTGGAGGAAATGTATTCCAGTATCCCGCGCGATACCCTGGTCGAGGATCTGATCCAGAACATGGCCGACTATTACTGGGAACATCGCCAGTTCTGGCGCACCGTGCTGCTCAAGAGCGCCAGGGACCCGTCGTTCTGGGAACCCTTCCGGGAACACTTTCTTGAATCCACCAAGCGTTTCATAGATCGCCTGTACCAGGAAAACCAGCGCTCCCTGACCGAACGCGAAGAAGCAAATATCTACTTTGCCTTCCAGGTTGTACTGAGTACCATCAATAACACGATTTACAATCAGGCCGGTCCTATTATCATGGGGCAAAAGCTTTTCATTGAGGAGCTGATCAGGACCTTCAGCCTGGTTTCTGACTATGACAAGGTCATAAAAAAATAATAAAAGTATCCTTTCGCGAAATTGCGAAGCTGGAAAATTTGATGGGGGAAAAACCATGTTGTTTACCAAACGCGGAGTATTACTTCTTGCCGTAGCGACAGTGCTTTCAGCCTGCGGTGCTGACCAGGAACCGGAAGCAGTGGTCGAAACAGCACCGGTTGCAGAAGAAGAGAAACAACCCAATATCGTGCTGATTGTTGCGGACGACCTGGGTTATGCCGACCTGGGTGTCTACGGCAGCGAAATTCCAACTCCCAACCTCGATATGCTCGCCACCAATGGCATGCTGCTGACAGACTTCTATGCCAGCATGACCTGCTCACCCACCCGCTCCATGCTGATGTCCGGTACCGACAATCACCTGGCCGGACTGGGTGTCATGGGCAGCCCCTCACGGGATGTCCACATGGATGAACCCGGCTATATCGGCACCCTGAATTTCCGCGTTGCCAGCCTGGCAGACCTGCTCACCGATGCCGGTTACAACACCTACATGACCGGCAAGTGGCACCTGGGCATGGACGTGGAAAATGGCCCCAGGGCCAGGGGCTTCAAACGCTCTTTTGTCTCACTGGATGGCGCCGCCCACCTGGGACCCTGGGACTGGCGCGGCCCCCAAAATGCCAACTACCGGGATGGCGATGAAATCGTCCAGGTAGACCAGGATTTCTACACGACGCGTTTTTATACCGAGCGTATGCTCGAGTACATCGAACAGGATCGCGAGGAAGACAAACCTTTCTTTGCCTACCTGGCCTATACCGCTCCCCACTGGCCTTTGCAGGCGCCCAAGGAATCCATTGAAAAATTCCGCGGCTGGTATGACGACGGCTACGAAGCGCTCTACCTGAGCCGGTTTGAAAAACTCAAGGAACTTGAACTCATTCCGTTTGATGCCAAACCCATGCCACTGGATGTGTTTGAGCCGCGCTGGATGGATCAGCCGGAAGAAGAAAAGGTATTTGCAGCCAGGCGCATGGAAATCTACGCCGCCATGGTCAGTGACCTGGACACCTATGTGGGCCAGGTCATCGATTACCTGAAGGAAATCGACGAATTCGACAACACCTTCATCATGTTCATCTCCGATAACGGTGCCGAAGCAGGTCGACGCGACCTGTCCCCAACCTATGCCCAGCATGTTGGTACGCTGTATGACCACAGCCTGGAAAACCTGGGCAACTGGAATACCTATGTCCAGTACGGCCCGAACTGGGCTACCGCCAGTGCTGCCCCCTGGCGCCGCCACAAGTTCACAGCCTTTGAAGGCGGTATTCATGTCCCCGCCTTTGTCCACTTTCCGGGCATGATCGATCCCGGTACACGCAGCGATGGCTTCAGCTCCGTCATGGATATCCTGCCCACATTCCTGTCCCTGGCCGGCACACAGCACCCGGGCACGATGTACCGCGGGCAGGAAGTTCTGCCCGTCAAAGGCAAATCCCTGCTGCCGCTGGTCAGTGGTGAAGTCGAGGAAATCCATGCCCCGGATGATTACATGGGCTGGGAACTCTATGGCCACCGCAGTGTGCGCCAGGGCGACTGGAAAATTGTCTGGGATGCTGCCGAAGGTGACGATGCCAGCTGGAAGCTGTTCAACCTGGCCAACGATCTGAGTGAACAGAATGACCTGGCCACGGAATTGCCTGACCGCCTGGAGCAGATGGTGCAGCTCTGGGACCGTTACGCCGAAGAGAGCGGTGTTATCTATGTCAACGGGCGCTAACAGACTCCTGCTGGCTGGCCTGCTGGCCGGTGTTGTACTGGTTGCGGGACTGGGCTGGCTGGTCGTCAAACGCGGCGTTCCCGGCATGAATCCGGGCCTGGCCAGTAACAGCTGTGGTGCACTGCCGCCTACCGACTCCCCCTACCCCGGCATGATCTGGGTCCCCGGCGCCACCTTCACCATGGGTGCCGAAGGCACCTATTTCGAAGAAGGCCCTGCCCACGAGGAAACCGTGGCGGGATTCTGGATGGCCCAACACGAAGTGACCAATGCCGAGTTTGCCGAATTTGTGGAGGCCACCGGTTACAAGACCCTGGCCGAACGGGGCATCGAAAACCCCGGTACCGGTGAACATATTCCCGGTTCAGCCGTCTTTGCCCCCCATGTCAGTGATGCCCCGGTGAATCCTTTTGCCAGCTGGTGGATGTTCATGGAGGAAGCCAACTGGCAGCAACCCGAGGGCCCCGGTTCAAATATCGACAGCCGGCAAGAACATCCGGTTGTTCACATTGCCTATGAAGATGCACAGGCTTACGCCGACTGGAAGGGACAGTCTTTGCCAAGCGAAGCCCAGTTTGAGCTGGCTGCCCAGTCCAGTCTCTGGCGTGATGAAGACGGTAATTACGTGTCCAACACCTGGCAAGGCCTCTTTCCTTTCCAGCATGATTCCAAAGACGGCTATACGGGAACGGCACCGGCCAGTTGTTTTGATGCCAATGCACTGGGTATCTATGACCTCATTGGCAATGTCTGGGAATGGACCGACTCCACCTACTACGCCAACCATGCCTTCCCCGAAAAACAGCGCTTTCCTGAAGGCTATGATCCCAACCAGCCCGGCGAACCTGTTGCAGTCATCAAGGGCGGCTCCTACCTGTGTGCACCCAACTATTGCATGCGCTATCGACCGGAAGCCCGGCAAGCACAAAGCAAGGGCCTGGGCACATCACATATAGGTTTTCGAACCGTCATCAATCCCTGATATATTGCTATCAGCAATTTCAGTTAACAAAAGAGCCCCGGTAAACTGCCTGCCCGGGGGCTACTGTTTTTCTTTTTCAGGCATCAGCGAATACAGACAGTCCTATGGCAAAACGCGTATATCTTTTCAATGAAGGTCACCGGGAGGACCGCGACCTGCTCGGCGGCAAGGGTGCCAACCTGTGTGAAATGACCAACCTCGGCTTGCCGGTACCCTATGGCTTCATCATCACCACGGACACCTGCCGGGAATTTTTCGAAAACGGCAACAAGCTGCCCAACCGTCTCGAACAGGAGTACCGGGTTGCCCTGGACCTGGTGGAAAAGAAAATGGATGCCCACTTTGGCGACCCCGACAACCCCCTGCTTCTGTCAGTGCGCTCCGGCGCACCGGTCTCCATGCCCGGCATGATGGATACGGTGCTGAACCTGGGTATGAACGATGACATCGTTGAGGGCCTGGCGAAAAAAACCGGCAATCCCCGCTTTGCCTATGATTCCTACCGTCGTTTTATCCAGATGTTTGCCAACGTGGTCATGGGCGTTGACGGCGAGAAGTTTGAAAACGTCATCAATACCTATAAACAGGACAATGGCAAAACCCTGGATATCGAGATGCAGGCTACGGACTGGCAGCGGGTGATCGGTCACTTCAAGAACCTGGTCGATGTCCCGCAGGACCCCTTCAGGCAGTTGCTGCTGGCCGTGGAAGCCGTATTCAGGTCATGGCATACACCGCGCGCCAACGTGTACCGCGAAATGAATAATATTCCTGAATCCCTGGGCACAGCCGTCAATGTCCAGGCCATGGTATTTGGCAATTTCAGTGACGACTCCGGTTCCGGTGTTGCCTTTACCCGCAACCCCTCTACCGGTGAAAAACTGTTTTTCGGCGAAGTCCTGTTCAATGCCGCCGGCGAGGATGTGGTGGCCGGCATCCGTACACCGGAATCCATCGAGGCACTCCAGGCCCGAATGCCCGAGGTCTACCAGCAGCTTTTCGACACACAGGCCATGCTCGAAAAACATTATCGTGACATGCAGGACATAGAGTTCACCATCCAGGAAGGCCGCTTTTTCATTTTGCAGACCCGCAGCGGCAAACGCACCGGTCGTGCCTCCATCAAAATTGCCGTGGACATGGTGAAAGAGAAACTGATTACTGAAAAAGAAGCCCTGTTGCGGGTATCTCCGGAACACGTGGAAGCCTTTCTGCATCCCATGGTGGACCCGGAAGCGAAACAGGACCTGGTGGCCACCGGTTTGCCGGCAAGTCCCGGTGGTGCCACCGGCGCCGTGGTGTTTTCCGCGGAAGAAGCCGTGGAAGAAACTGCTGCCGGCAAGAAAGTCATCCTGGTCAGGCGTGAAACCACGCCGGAAGATATTCACGGCATGAAAGTGGCGCAGGGGATTCTCACCGAACTGGGTGGTATGACTTCCCATGCAGCGGTGGTTGCCAGGGGCATGGGAGTTTGCGCCATCACCGGCTGTAACAAGCTGACCATCGATTACAGTGCCGGCACGGCCACTACCGATTCGGGTCATGTGATCAAGCGCGGCGACATCATTACTATCGACGGCATTGCCGGTGAAGTGATGCTCGGGGATATCCCGAAGATCATGGCCTCGTCCAGTGATGACTTCCAGATCCTGTTGTCCTGGGCGGACAAGTACCGCAAGTTGCAGGTCCGCGCCAACGCCGAAACGCCGGAAGATGCCGCCAAGGCCATCGAGCTGGGTGCCGAAGGCATTGGCCTGTGCCGTACCGAGCACATGTTCTTTGCCGCCGACCGCATCGACATCATGCGCGGCATGATCCTGTCGGAAAACCGCACCGAGCGCGAGGGCTACCTGGAAAAACTGGAACAGTTCCAGCATGACGATTTTCTTGCCCTGTTTCGCATCATGGACGGCAAGCCCATTACCATTCGCCTGCTTGATCCGCCCCTGCACGAATTCCTGCCCCATTCGCCGGAAGACATCAAGCTGCTCAGCGACCATATCGGCAAGCCGGTGTCCATGATTGAAGCAGCAGTCAGTGACCTGCAGGAAGTCAATCCCATGCTCGGTTTGCGCGGCTGCCGCCTGTCCGTGGTTCACCCCGAGATTACCGAGATGCAGGTACGCGCCATCATGTCTGCCGCCATCGCGGCCACCGAGGAAGGCTGCCACCCCTTGCCGGAAATCATGATCCCGCTGGTGGTCAATGTCAGGGAAATACGCATGATCAGTGAAATCATTGATCGTGGTATTCATTCGGTGATGAAGGAGAAAACCCTCTCCATCCGTTACAAGATCGGTACCATGATGGAAACTCCACGCGCCTGTCTTGGTGCCGATCGCCTGGCAGCAGATGTGGAGTTCATGAGTTTCGGCACCAATGACCTGACCCAGATGACCTACGGGTTTTCACGGGATGATGCCGGCAAGTTTATTCCTGCCTACCTCACCAACAAGCTCATAGAAATGGATCCTTTCGTTTCACTGGACCAGCGCGCCATCGGCAAGCTGATGAAAATGGCCATCAAGGATTCCAGCAAAAAGAAAAAAGGCATCAAGTACGGGATTTGCGGAGAGCACGGCGGTGATCCCCGCTCGATCAAGTATTGCCACAAGCTGGGCCTGGACTACGTGTCCTGCAGCCCGTTCCGGATTCCTGTCGCCCGAATAGCCGCGGCGCAGGCCAACGTGGAAGAGGCATAATGATTTGGCGATGTAGGTCGGAAATGGCCCAAAGGGCCATCTCCGACATCAGAGTAGGTGATTAATCAAAATTGCCGGAGATTGCTGCGCAATTTCCGGCCTACAACTTCCCACATCGACAGCTTCACCGCATAGTGTAGGAAGCGGCTTT
>CAZROW010000032.1:20026-22386 GCA_964601805.1 uncultured Enterobacteriaceae bacterium | reverse complement strand
TGTAGGAAGCGGCTTTAGCCGCGAATCAATTTACAACACAAAAGAAAGAGTCTGACAATGCACATACTCATCACCGGCGCCAACGGTTTTATCGGCAGTCACCTGACAAGGGCCCTGCTCTCGGAAGACGCGCCATTGCCATTTACCCGGCTCACCCTGGTTGACCTGGCCCTGGACCGCATTGCAGACCATGACAGGGTGACAAAACTTACCGGCAGTTTTGCCGATAACAATGTGCTGGACAAGGCACTGAATGAGCCGGCAGATGTCGTTTTCCACCTGGCCAGCGTGCCCAGTGGTATGGCTGAATCCAATTACGAGCTGGGTGTCCAGGTGAATATCCACGGCACCATGACCCTGCTGGAACGCCTGAAAGCCCAGGGCAATACACCGGCTGTTGTCTTTGCCAGTTCCATTGCCGTCTACGGCAAACCCGGCGCCGCTGTGGTCTCGGATGACACGGCACCGACACCCAACCTCAGCTATGGCACCCAGAAAGTCATTGGTGAAGCCCTGGTGGCCGACTACACACGGCGCGGCTGGATTCGTGGCTGTTCCCTGCGTATTCCCGGCATCGTGGCCCGCCCCCCTGAACCCAACGGGGCCGTGTCAATTTTCTTCAGTGACCTGATTCGCAACCTCAGCCACGGCAAATCCTTTACCTGCCCGGTATCCCCCGGTGCCAAAAGCTGGCTCATGTCAGTGAAATGCTGCGTGGAAAACCTGCTGCTGGCGGCCAGAACAAGCCATGACCGGCGCCAGATCTGGACATTGCCGGCCATGCATATCGGTATTGAGGAACTGGTGAACGAAATAGACGGACTGATGCCGGACTGCGAAGTGGGAGACCTGATTACCTACGAGCCGGACGCCTGGGTGGAAGAAAATTTTGGCAGCTACCCGCCTATCCAGTGCCCCGAGGCTGAAATGGCCGGCTTCCACCATGACGGCAGTCCCCAGCAACTGATCATGAATGCCCTGGAAACGCTCTGAAATCAGCCAGAAAACTAGTCGTCTTCGGTGAAAGTGCCGGATGCATCAAAGGCAGCCATGATCTTGTCATGGCGCGCCGCCACAAGCTCCCTGTCAACGGGATGCGTGATGACATACAGGCGGTTTTGCTCAATCGCCTTGATCACCCAACGTCCGAATTGCAGCGGGTCGGTCCCTGAATCGGCTGCTTTTGCCAGCTCGTGGTCGTCAGTAGTCTCTATGGCACCGCCATATTTTTCAGGACGCCGTCTCGCTGAATGGGAAATATCGGTTTTTACAACACTGGGGCACAATATCGATACCCCAACGCCTTCCGGTTCAAGATCCACCTTGAGCGCCTCACCCATACCCACCAGGCCATACTTGGCGGTGTTGTACATGCCCTGGCCACGGCTGGGCTCATACACCCGCAAGCCACTGATTGAACTGGTAATCACGATATGGGCTTCACCGGGATTTTCCAGCAGACAGGGAATGCAGGCCTGGATCACGTAGGCTGCGCCCTTGAGGTTGACGTCCAGGACCCAGTCCCAGTTATCAATACTGGCATCCTGTAGCGGCCCCATCATGCCGCTGACACCGGCATTGGCACACACGATATTAATTCCGCCCAGGGCGGCACGGGCCCGTTCCACCGTGTTGATGACGGCGGCCTTGTCAGTGACATCCAGTTGGAAGGTATGAACATTGGCGCCAGCGGCTTCCAGCTCAGCTTTGGCAGCAGACAGTCTGTCTGTGTCGATATCGGCGAGCGCTACTGACATCCCTTTTTCGGCAAATGCCCTGGCCATGCCAAGGCCAATTCCAGATCCCCCGCCGGTGATGAAAGCGGTTTTCTGTGCAAAGGATTTGATAGTAATTTCCTTATGAACCGTTTACAGGCCCTGTACTGTGCAGGATGATCAGTCTTATCCTGCTGGGTTTTGAGCAAGGCGCAATAATACGGGAAACAGGTCGGCTTAAACAGCCCCAAAATGGGGCAGCCCCCCCGTTAACGCCATGAAGAAATGCTTTCCAACCTTTTCGTTAACAATGTCGTCTAAAGTAGCAAAACATAAGAAATCACTGACTTTGGCAAGATTCAGCGCAGAAACAACCGGACCGGAAGGCAAGGTTCACTACCTCAAGGATAGTGAAACTGCTCTGCTCGCCCTCATCAGGCAAAAAGACCAGGCTGCCTTTCGCCAGTTGTACGAGACCTACAACAAACGCATTTTCGCGCTGTGCCTGAGGTTGACCGGCAACATGGCAATGGCCGAGGAAGCAACACAGGAGGTTTTCATCCAGGTCTGGCGCAAGATTGACTCCTTTAACGGAAAAAGCTCCCTGTATACCTGGTTGCACAGGGTAGCCAGCAACACGACGAT
>CAZROW010000032.1:16990-19926 GCA_964601805.1 uncultured Enterobacteriaceae bacterium | reverse complement strand
ACGACGATGACGACCCGCAGCGCTATGAGGAAACCTGGGTACCGGACCCTGATCTGTCACTGCTCGACAGGTTGATCATGCGATTGCCCCAGCGGGCACGCCTGGTTTTTGTCCTGCATGCGGTGGAAGGTTACCGGCATGAAGATATAGCAAAACAATTAAAAACCTCGACAGGTACATCGAAGGCCCAGTTTCACCGGGCCAGGAACCTGATCAGGGGATGGCTCGAAGAAGCACAGGAATAATAACCATAATGACTTATTACATTGGCAGGAATAAAAATGGACAACAAGACGTTTGAACAACGGCTCAACGATGAGTTGAACAACCTTGAGCAGGAAATCTCTCCTGCCAGGGATCTGTGGCCCGGCATTGATCATGCCATCAACAGCAACACGATTGCGGTACCCAAGCCCCTGGCTATTGCAGCCAGCGTGTTACTGGTCGTGTCCCTGGCTTTCTCCGCCGGCCTTTATATCAACAGCAGCGCCCCCGCCGAAACATCAGCCATCAACAACCTGATTTCGTCCCTGCAAAACGAGCACAGGCGTAACAAGCAGGCACTGTTGGTGGAATATGAAAACCAGACGGCCTTGGCTCCTGACTGGGAAGGCCAGATGGGGCAACTGGAGCAGGCCGAACAGGCAATTTACGAAGCACTTCGTGAAGATCCTGAAAACCTGGAACTGTTGAAAATCCTGCGCCAGGTGCAAACCAAGCAGATCGAACTGATCGAATCTGTTTATGCACCGTTGTTCACTACCATTTAACGGAGGCTGTCATGAAAACTACAGTCGAAAAATACTCATTGGCAATTCTTTTATCCACGCTTTTCGGCCCGGGCCTGGCCCTGGCCGGTGAAACCATTGATGAAACACGCGATGTCCAGGAAAACGAGGTAATTGATATCGAGTTGATCAATGGCAATATCACCATCACGGGATGGGACCGCAACCAGGTCAGTTTCAAGGGCGAGCTCAGCGACCAGGCCGAAGGTTATGACTTCAGAAGTCGTAATGGCGTGACCAGTTTCGAGGAAGAATTCGAAGATCGCCGCAACTTTTTTAACACCGGTTGCAACAACTGGTTTGATTGTGATGATGATATCGATCGCACCAGGCTGGAAATCTCCATTCCCGAAAAAAGCACACTGCGGCTTGAAGGCATCAACGTGGAACTGGAAATCAGTGGCATTAGCGGCAGTACACAAATTGAAATCGTTAACGGCCCCATTGTTGCCAGCAACCTGGGTGGACGCATCGATATAGAAACCGTGAACGGATCCATTGAAACCAGCAACCTGGACGGCCGCATTACCCTGTCCACGGTTAACGGGCAGATCAGGGACCGCGGCTCCAATGGCAGCCGTGTTTCCTACAGCACGGTCAATGGATCGATTATTTCCAATACCCGGGCCCAGCGCGTGGACGCAGATAGCGTCAGCGGTTCGGTGGAACTGGACCTGGGGTCAGTTGATGACCTGGAGGCTTCTTCGGTGAGTGCACGCGTGCTCGTTTCCCTTGACCTGCTGAAAGGCGGCCAGGTGGAGATGTCCAGTGTCAGCGGTTTTACCGAGCTCATGGTGAACCCGGATATCTCCGCGCGCTTTGACATCAATACCGCCGTTGGCGGGGATATCGACAACGACCTGACCGATGACAAGGCGGTGGAACAAAATCGCTTTGTGAATTCCAGTGAACTGCAGTTCACACTCAATGGTGGCGATGGCTTTGTGGAAATTTCAACGGTCTCCGGAGACATCCTGATCGGTCCCCGTTAAGTCGCACGGTGACCTGTAATTACAGAAGGAACTGCGCGACCCGGTCAATCAGCCAGTAGGACGCAGGAATGCCGATCACGTAGGCTGCCAGCATATCCATGCGCCGGGCAGTCAGCACTGATGACAGGAGTCTCTGGTGTTTTGTCACCTGATGGCAACACCAGAGTGTCATCACCACCACCGCGATAAAGGCGACCTGCCCCAGTTCCACACCCAGGTTGAAGAACAACAGCGAAATGGCGATTTCGCCCGGGACCAGTCCGATCTCGCCAAGGGCACTGGCAAAACCAAGTCCGTGCAGCAACCCGAAACTGAAAGACACGATCAGGGGAAACCGGTACGTCAGGCTGTTGGTGTGATCACGGCTGATTTCAAAGGCCAGGAAGACAATGGACAGAGCGATTACCGCTTCCACGGGAACGATGGGAATATTCACAAATCCCAGGGAAGACAGGGTCAGGGTGATGGAATGGGCAAGCGTAAATCCGGTAATGGTCCACAATACCCGTTTGAATGTTCGCGCAATCACCAGCAGCCCCAGCACAAACAGCAAGTGATCGAGTCCACCAAGAATATGTTCCAGGCCCAGTAACAGGTACTGCCTGGCCACATTCCCCGCCGTGGCTTCCAGGGGCACGTCCCAGACATCACTGGTGGGTGTCAGCATCGCTGTCATGGTCTGTCCTTCCAGCGTGGTGTAGCGATAAAACGTCGCCAGGGACGGATTGAAAAACGGCCAGGCCAATGTCAGTGACTCGCCATGTATGGGGCTGTCGCAGGTGACCATGCCACTGCTGCTGCCAAATCCCGCTTGGGTATTTTGCTCGACACACCCTGCCGGCCAGGCCACTGCAGGCTGGTTACCGGGCTCGACGGTTTCGGGCACGCGAATAGTGAACTGCAGGGCACCGGTGAGCTGCTCAGTAATATCCACCACCACCGGGCGGGCATCATGGGCGGACACACCATTGCAGACCAGCATAAGTGCCGATAGCAGGAATGCCGAAATAATGCCGCTTTGTTTATACAACTCTTTCACCTGATAGACAGCCTGCAATCTGATTCAACGCCATGTTCTTGTCGGATGGCGGCCTGGTGGCCTTATCCGACCTACAATTTCTGATTCACCTTCAGGTTCATGCCGGATGACGGCCCT
>CAZROW010000032.1:0-16890 GCA_964601805.1 uncultured Enterobacteriaceae bacterium | reverse complement strand
CCCGATCACTTCCGCTTCCGCTTCGCGCCGGTTGGCCAGCACGGTTTCATAGCGCCAGTCATCCATCACGCGATCACGAATGGCTTCCAGTTCCGGCACATAGGGCTCACTGCGCTGGCGCAACATGACCAGGTGCCAGCCGTAGCGTGACTCATACGGGCCATACCAGCGGTCACTGGCGGGCTCCAGTGTATCCAGGGCATCGGTAAACGCCTCGTTGAAATTGTTCACCACGAAATCCCGGGTACGCTCGACGTAGTTCTGCAGGAAAGGATAGCGATCACCAAAACCCGAGGCATCGTTGAATGCCACACCGGAAATCTGCTCACTGGCCAGCAGGGATTCAGCATCTGCCTTTGCCTGCTCCCAGCCGCGCTCATCACCATCAAAGAAGATATGGGTGAAGGTGTATACCGCGTCCACCTGGTAATCATCCCGGTGAGAGGCAAAAAATTCCGCAATGGTCTGGTCATCAGGAGCCAGTGACTGGTTAACCATGTTTTCCAGCAGGAATTCGACTTTCTGCACCAGGCGCTGGCGAATAATGTAATCGCCCCGATCCATGCCCATGGCCAGCGCTTCACGATGCAGGGCCTCTTCACGGACAAATTCATCGACCAGTTGCTGCAGTTCCTCTTCTTCCATGGCATCAAGCTGCTCATTGAACAGGTCTGACCTGAAGGCCTGGGCCCGGTATTGCATGAAATTGAGCAGGGTATTGCGATCAACAGTGATGACCTTGTCCGTCATCTCGGGTGTTGAGGCAGGTTGCTCTGTCATGCTGTAGAACACGAAAATTAGCAGCCCCGCGAACAGGAAATGGAACAGGGGCTGTTTGAGTAGTGAAGGCATGACTATTGTGTGTCCCGATTGATAGGTTATTGAGTACCCTGCTGCTGTTAACAGTTATTAACAGCCAGGGTCTCTCCTGAATACCTGCCTTTTGATAACCTGCGTGACAGGAAAAATGCAATATAAGAAAAAAATATACTCTTGCATAGAACCACCCTGTTTTGTAGAAAAGCAGCCGGGTGTTACTGTCATGACAATGACTCTGGTAATAATGCTGGTAATAACGATAGTGTCATGATGACAGCTACAAGAGTAAGAGGGGAAACAACATGATGAATCGTCTCAATATCGCCAGGGGGCTGCTGGTATTTGGCTTTCTTTACGGACTGACCAGCCTGGGAGCCACCTTCAACCATATCGGCGATCCGGCCTTCCTGGTGCAGGAAAACTTCGGGGGTGGCCAGGCACACTCCTGGTATCACGCCCTGCGGGAGGCCTTCGGCGATATTGCCACCCTGGTCGTCGTCCTGTTCGTATTTTTTGCCGATGCCCGTGTTCGGCAACCTTTTACCTGGTGGATCTGCCTGATCCTGCTGCTTGGCTATTACCTACCCTACTGGGCCGGCATGCCGTTCATGGCGGAGCTGGCCGCACCGAGCCTGCAGGCCGAAATCAATCATGTCGTGCAGGCAGTTTTTGCCCTCGCAGGTTTGTTTTGCGCACGGAAAACCTTTTATTCTTTCCCTGTCGACAGGGAAACACCAGGAACAGAATAGAAGGAGCTGTAGACGATGTATCTTGAACTACTGAAAAAACATGTCCAACAGGGCATCTTGCACCTGCATTTACCCGACGGCCAGGTACACCATTTTGGTCACCAGGGCATGGAAGTAAACTGGTATATCCGGGATGAAAATGCCATCAAACGCATAGCCCGTGACTGGGAGTTCGAACTGGGGCAAACCTATATGGAAGGAGGCTGGGATACCGGCGATGAACCCCTGCGCAATCTCCTGGCCGTGCTGCGAATCAATTTTGCTGTCGTCCGCAAACCTGCCTGGCTGTCGCCTTTCCTGAAACTCTGGCAACAGTACAACAACATCACTCGTAGCTACCGGCATATTGCCCATCACTACGACACGGAAGAGAAGATATTCCGCATGTTCCTGGACAAGGAGATGTACTACTCCTGTGCTTTCTTCCATTCACCGGATGACAGCCTGGAACAGGCCCAGCAAAACAAGGCCGACCTTATCGCTCGCAAACTGCTGCTGGAGCCCGGCATGAAAGTCCTGGATATCGGTTGCGGGTGGGGCAGCCTGGCCTTTCACCTGGCCAGTCGACATGATGTCCATGTCACCGGCATTACCCTGTCCAGGGAGCAATTACGCGTGGCCCAGGAAGAAGCCAGGACCCGCAACCTGGCGGACAAAACCACCTTCCTGCTTGCCGACTACCGCGAGCACCAGGGGCAGTACGATCGTGTCGTCAGTGTCGGTATGCTTGAGCATGTGGGCGTGGAAAATTTCACTACCTATTTTTCCCGTATACGGGAAATGCTTACCGAAAAAGGCGTTGCCCTGGTCCACACCATTGCCAACAGGGCCGAATCGCAGACAACGAATCCCTGGATTACACGCTATATTTTTCCCGGCGGCAGGATTCCCTCGATTTCTGAAACAGTCCAGGGTGCTGAAAACGGCAAACTCATGCTGACCGACATGGAAGTCTGGCGCATGCACTATGCCTGGACCCTGCGTGAATGGTTACGGCGCTTTGAAAATCATGAAAAAGAGATTGTGGCAATCAATGGCGAGATTTTTTACCGCATGTGGGAGTTTTACCTGGCGGTTTGCGACATGAGCTTCGAGTTTGCCAACCTGGTCGTTGTGCAATGCCAGCTCGCCAGGCAGCACGGCGTCGTGCCCCTGGGCAGGGACTACCTGTATCACGATAATAGTTAAGGGTGCTTTACAAATACCACCGCGCGTGGAATTCTTGACCGAAGAGCTTACCTTTCCTGTATTGAACTGGCGGAGACAAGTCACATGAAATGCCCGAAATGTCATGGCAAATTTGAGGAGCAGACCTTCCTGACCCAATCCGGGGAAGTGGTAATCGACAAGTGCGAACGCTGTGCAGGCATCTGGTTCGACAAGGGAGAAGCCGAAATGCTCAAGGATGACTGGATGTCCGTGTCAGTGGATGACGGCGATGAGACCCTGGGCCAGATCTACAACGAAATCCGCAATATCGACTGCCCCCGCTGCCAGAACCAAATGCAATCTGTCACGGACCCCAAGCAGTCCCATATCACCTAGGAATTATGTCCCGAGCATGGTTTTTTCATGGACGCCGGTGAGTTTAACGATTACCGGGAGCTCACCATGAAAGAAGCCTTTGATCACATCCTCAATATCTACAAGAAAAACCAGGAAGAATCCTGACCGGGAATTGACCGGGGTGGCCCCTACTGCCGGGTCAGCATCTCCTTTTCAATCTTTGCACTGAGTTTACTGACGGTGTCCTGCAATGCAGGCAGCAGGTTTCGCCGTGCTTCTGCCAAAGTCAGGACATGGGAACGCCAGGTAATATTCATGCACCCAAAAATAGTGCTGCCCACCATGATGGGAATGGCGATGGATTCACGACCATCGTCCACCTCTTCCCTTGGCTTGTCGTAGTCACCGCCAAAATCCGGAGCACGTACGGCATAGCCGTTTTTACGGGTCTCCCGGACCAGCTTGTTGATGGCTTTCGTATCCCGGGCCAGGCGGTTACCGGGCACATCCTTTTCCCGTAGTCGCTGCAATATGGTTTCCCTTTCCTGGGCCGAACAGAAACTCAGGTAGGCACGGCCCGAGGAGGAGCGCAGCATGTTGGCGCGAAAGCCAACCGGGCCCAGCGGAATATCATCGTAATAGGACTTCGGGCTGTTGGCCTCTACCACCTCCATGTAATCCAGGCGCAACGAAGACAATACAGAGGGCCACTGAACCTTTTCACTGAGGGCTTCCAGGAAGGGTGAGGCCAGCTCCACCAGCCACTCCCTGTCATTGGGCTCGCTGAGACGATGAAATTCCAGGTAACTGGTCAGGAAGGCGCCGTCCACCATGCGCTGCCAGACAAAACCCTGCTTGTGCAGGGTCAGCAGGATACGGGTCAGCGTGCTCTTAGGGATGCCGGTCTCCCGGTGCAGTTCATGCAAACTGGCAGAGCGCATGCTGTGCATCACTTTCAGGACTTCCAGTCCGCGTGACAGGGCATGTATTTCCTTGACCTGGTAGTTACGCATAAATCCTCCCGGCCGGTATCATAATGCCTGGCATGACAATATTTCACCTGGTGAAATCCTTTGACATAATAGTTTACTCCCCTGTGAAATTGCTAGATATTCATTTGTGCAGGGAAAACAACAACACAATACCAAGCCTGGATGTCAGGTCATGACAGCCAGGATGAAAGAGAATTACAGGGGGCACCATGTCGAACAAATCGGCCAACAATCCTTTCCCTATGCCAACAGAAATTCCCGCTGTCGAGGGCGCAGAAAACTGGGGTGAAATGTACCCCTACTTCACCCGTGTGCAGCCTGAAGACGACAAGCGCTTCTGGTTTTACAACTCCATGCATTTTTCCGAGCCCATGTCGGCCTTTGACATGATTACTGCCGAAGCGGCCTACCATGCCATGGGCGCATCAGTGACCCGGGTATTTGCCTTTCCTACCGCCAAGGGCATCGATTACCGCTGCATCAACGGGCGTATCTACATCACCGCCAACACCGTAACCGATCCGGATGAAATTGAGCAGCGCCTGGCACTCTTCCAGGAACGCGCCGGCCACTATTATGAAAACTGGAACGATATCTACGATCAGTGGGAAGCGCGTATGGGTGCGCTGATCAAGGATATGAGCGCCATAGAAATTCCCGAACTACCTGAAATCGAAGATGAAGCCGTGGTGAAAGAAGCCCGCGGTATTGCGCAGAACCATTACGTACGCGAGGCCTATCACAAGGTCATCGATAACTATTCGGTCATGTGGCAACACCATTTTGAAATGCTGATGCTGGGCTACGGTGCCTACGTGGTGTTCTTCCAGTTCTGCAAACAGGCCTTTCCGGAAATTACCGACCAGACCGTGGCGCGCATGGTTGCCGGCATCGATGTGTTGATGTTCCGGCCGGATGATGAACTGAAGAAACTGGCCAAGCTGGCGGTAAAACTGGGCATTGATGACGTCTTTACCGATGACGGCAATCCCGATGTCATCCTGCCTGCTGTTGAAAGCAAGGGCGATGCAGGCAAACAGTGGCTCGATGCCCTGGCCGAGGCACGCGATCCCTGGTTCAACATCTCTACCGGCGACGGCTTTTACCATTTCGAGCGCAGCTGGAACGACGATCTCGCCGTGCCCCTGTCTGCCCTGCCCCATTACATCGAACTGGTGAAACAGGGCAACAACCTGGAGCGTCCTACTGAAGAGTTGCGCCAGGAGCGTGATCGCATCGTCAACGAATACCGGGAACTGCTGGGCAGTGACGAAGAGAAAACCGCCTTCGACCAGATGCTGGGCGTCTGTCACCTGGTCTTTCCCTACGTGGAAGACCACAAATTTTACTGCGAGCACTGGCTCACCACCTGCTTCTTCAACAAGATTCGCGACTTTGGCCACTTGCTGGTCAAGCAGGGCGTGATCGAGGAAGCCGATGACATTTTCCATATGCATCACACCGAGGTGAACCTGACGCTGGGCAATGTCATGAACGCCTGGGCGGCTGGCTCCGAACCGGTCAACACCGGCTACTGGCCACCGATCATTGCCGAGCGCAAACGCATGCTTGAAGTCATGAAACAGTGGCAGGCACCGCCGGCTATCGGCCCCATGCCGGAGAATATCGAAGATCCGGCCCTGCAAATGCTCTGGGGCATTACCACGGAAACCCTGCACAGCTGGGCGACACCGGATATCGTCAATGAAAATGAACTCAAGGGTTATGCTGCCTCACCCGGCATCATCGAAGGCACAGCCAAGGTCCTGCGTTCCATCAACGATTTTGGCCAGATCAAGGAAGGCGACATTCTCGTCGCCCCAATCACCCATCCCAGCTGGAGCCCGCTGTTCAGCAAAATCAGCGCCGCCGTCTCCGACATTGGCGGCACCATGTCCCACATGGCCATCGTGGCCCGCGAATACGGCATGCCCGCCGTCGTCGGCACGGGTGAAGCGACAAAACGCATCACGACAGGCCAGCGATTACGAGTGGATGGGGATCGGGGGATTGTGACGATACTGGAATAAGACCGATAAAGGGATAAAGCGATAAAGGGCATGCGGTCCAGTCAGGACTGCTAGTTCAGGTAATCAAACCAGCAAAAAAGATCGCTGAATCAGAACTATCATTGATTCCCAACCTTTATCGCTTTATCGCTTTATCGCTTTATCGAAAGAAAAATTACCGAAACCAAAAAAAACTATGACTTCCGAAAACATCCTCTGGTTCAAAGACATCTCGTTACAAGACCGCCCCCGCGTTGGTGGCAAAGGCGGCAGCCTGGGCGAGTTGTGTCGTGCGCGTATTCCGGTGCCTGATGGCTTCGTGATTACAACGGAAGCTTTCAGGACCTACCTGGATATCCTGGATGCCGAGCATGGTATACGTAAAAAGGTCGCAGGGCTGGATCCCGAGGATGTCACGACACTGAACAGCGTAACTGCTGACTTGCGCAGCCTGCTTATCAATACCCCCTTGCCCGATGAGCTCAATACAGCCATTACGACCCAGTGGCAGGCACTGGGTGATGCTGTGCCGGTCGCGGTTCGCTCCAGTGCCACCAGCGAAGACAGCGAGGAGGCCAGCTTTGCCGGCTTACAGGACACTTACCTGTGGCAGAAAACCGAAGCGCAGTTGCTGGAAGCGGTGAAGAAATGCTGGGCCAGTCTCTACAATCCCGAATCCGTGGCCTACCGGCTGAAACTGGGTTTGCCCGAAGACCAGCTGGCCATGGCCGTGGTGGTGCAAACCATGGTCAATTCACGTTGCTCGGGCGTCATGTTTACCCGCAGTCCGACCACGGGAGACCGCTCTGTCATCACCATCGAGGCCAGCTGGGGCCTGGGCTCCAGTATTGTCAGTGGCGAGGTGACCCCCGATAAATTCGTGGTCAACAAGATTACCGGTGACTTCAGCGCCAAGGATATCGCCAACAAGACCATGGAGCATGTGCCCGATGAAGACGGCGGTGTACTCGAGTTACCGGTAAAAGCTGATCGCCAGAATATTCCCAGTATTTCTGATGACGAAGTAAAAGCACTTGCCGAGATAGGCAGGCGCGTGGAAAAACATTATGGCCAGCCACAGGATATCGAGTGGGCCATCGACCAGGATGACAGTTTCCTGCTTTTGCAATCCCGTCCGGAAACAGTCTGGGCAGCACGCGACAAGGCACCGGTGGCCAAACCCACTGACAAGGCTTTCGGTCATATCTTCAATGTCCTGGGAGGTCAGAAAAAATGAGCCTGTCCTACCGTGATGTCCAGGATATCCTGAAAGTTCTCGATGACACCGATTACACGGAGATGACGCTGGAGACTGACAGTTTCACGCTGATGCTCAGACGCGGAGAAGGCGAGTGGACGCAGGAAACAGGAACAAGGAGCAAGGAACAAGGAACAAGGGTTGCTTCGATTGTGTCCGAAGAAACGAAACAGGAACCGGCTCCTTCGGAGGAAGGTTTGGTGGATGTGCGGGCGCCGATGGTCGGCACCTTTTACCGCTCGCCAAAACCGGGGGCTGATGCCTTTGTGGAGATTGGTTCGGTGGTCAAAGACGATACCGTGATTGCCATCATTGAAGTCATGAAGCTGATGAATTCCATTCCGGCAAAAGCCAGCGGTGAAATCGTGGAAATCCTCGTGGAGGATGCCCAGTTCGTGGACAAGGGCCAGTTGTTGATGCGGGTCAGGCCCACCTGAGATGAATATCAATCGCCTGCTAGTCGCCAATCGTGGCGAAATTGCTGCCCGCATCATTCGTACCTGTCATGACCTGGGAATAGAAACGGTGCTGGCGGCCTCTGAAGCCGACCTGGATTCCATTCCTGCACGCATGGCAGGCTCAGTTATTTGCCTCGGACCACCCCCCTCTTCCCGCAGTTACCTGAACATCGAAGCTGTCATGGCCGCTGCCCGGCAGGCAGAAGTGGATGCCATTCATCCAGGCTATGGTTTCCTGTCTGAAAATGCCGCCCTCGCCAGTGCCTGTGAAGCAGACCAGGTTATTTTTATCGGCCCCACTATCGCTCAGCTTGATGCCATTGGTGACAAGCTCAAGGCCCGGGCCAATGCCCTGGAAGCAGGCCTGCCCGTGGTCCCTGGCGGTTCGGTCACCAACGTGGCCGAAGCGCAGCAACTGGCCAGTGATATCGGTTACCCGGTACTGATCAAGGCCGTCAGCGGTGGCGGGGGTCGCGGCATGAAAGTCGTGCATGATCCGGCCGTGCTGGCGGACACCATGAACCTGGCCCAGGCCGAGGCTGAAAATGCCTTTGGCGATGCCCGCATTTACCTGGAATGTTATGTCGCCAGCGGGCGTCATGTAGAAGTCCAGGTTTTGGGAGACGGGCAAGAGGTTGTCCACCTGGGCACGCGCGACTGTTCCATCCAGCGCCGCTACCAGAAACTGGTCGAGGAAGCTCCCGCCCCGCATCTTGATGACACACTGCGCGAAGCCATGCACGAGGCAGCCATTGCCTTTGCCAGGCACCTGGATTACCGCGGTGCCGGCACGCTGGAATTTCTTGTCGATACCGATCGCAACAGTTTCTACTTCCTGGAAATGAACGCCCGCATCCAGGTTGAACATCCGGTCACGGAAGCCATTACCGGCATTGATCTTGTTGCCCAGCAGATCCGTGTGGCCGAGGGCCGACCGCTGGGCATGACACAGGACGATATCAGTTTTTATGGCCATGCCATCGAATGCCGCCTCAATGCCGAGGATTGCCTGAACGATTTCCAACCCAGCCCGGGACATATCAACCGGGCAGTATTTCCCGCTGGCGAAGGCATCCGCCTGGACAGCCACGTGGAAAGTGGCGTGACCATTCCCCCGTTTTATGACTCCCTGCTGGGCAAACTCATTACCTGGGGCAACAACCGGGATGAGGCTGTCAGTCGCATGCAAGCGGCGCTCACTCGATGCCAACTGCAGGGAATCGAAAGCAACCTGGTCCTGCACCGCGCCATCCTCGCTGATACCGACTTTGTGAAGGGCGGTGTGGACACACAATTTTTACCGGCAAGGCTGGCCTCAGGCAGCTGGCAACTGGCGGCCGGGCAACCGGAGGCCGGTCATGGCTGAACTGAAGCTGGTCGATGTCAGTATTCGTGATGGCAACCAGAGCCTGTGGAGCATGACAGGCCTGGGCACCAACCAGATCATGCAGGTGGCCCCAATCATGGAACGGGTGGGTTTCCGTGCCATCGACTTTACCTCATCGACCCACATGTCCATGGCCATTCGGTCCCACCAGGATGATCCCTGGGAACGCATCCGCCTGATGCATCGCGCCCTGCCCAATGTACCGCTGCAATTCATCTCCACGGGATTCCGCTTCATTTCCTGGGAAACCGCCGACCATGATTTCATGCGGCTGGCTTACCGCACCCTGATGAAAAACGGCATCGGCCGTTTTGTCCTGCTGGACCCCATGCATGATATGGATGCCCTCATGCAGGTGGCGCGCATCGTCAAGGAAGAAGGCGATGCCGAAAACATGGCAGCCCTGACCTACACCCTCAGCGAGGTCCATGACGATGCCTTCTACGCCAATTGCGCCCGGCAAATCGCCGCCTCCGGGGATTTCGACCTGCTCTATATCAAGGACCCCTCGGGCCTGCTGACCCCGGAACGGACCCGCACCCTGATCCCGGCAGTGAAAAAGGAAATCGGCAACCTGCCGCTGGAACTGCATTCCCACTGCACCATCGGCCTGTCCCAGTTCAATTACATGGTCGGGGCCGAACTGGGTATTGATGCCCTGCACGTGGCCGTGGGGCCACTGGCCCATGGTTCGTCCTTGCCCTGCGCCTCGCAAACCATCGCCAACCTGAAGACCCACGGTTACGAGGTGGATGCCGACGAGAACGCCCTGAAGGAAATGGAAAACTTCTACTTTGCCCTGGCCAGGTCCGAAGGCTTGCCTTCGGGACAACCGCAGGCCTACGATGCCTCTTACCTGCGCCACCAGATAGCAGGCGGTGTTCTGACCACGACCAGAAGACAACTGGCCGAGCTGAAACTCGAGGACCGCTTCGAGGAAGTCATGAGTGAAGTGGAACGCGTGCGGCGTGAACTGGGCTCTCCCATCATGGTCACGCCCTTTCCCCAGATTGTGACCACGCAGGCCATGTTCAATGTCTTGGGAGATGAGCGGTATGCCCAGATCCCGGACCAGGCCATCCGTTATGTGCTCGGCCGCTTCGGGCGCCCCACAGCACCCGTGGACCAGAATGTCCTGGACCGCATCATGTCACTGCCACGCACGAAGGAAATAGAAAACGAGCCCATCATGATGACGCTGAAAGAACGCCGCAGCCGTTTTCCGAAAAGCATGAGTGATGAAGAATTCCTGTTGCGGGCCGTGATGTCGCCGGAGCTGATTGATGGCATGCAGACACGGTCACCCGACCAGTTGCATTACAATCCGTCACTGGCGCCTGTGCTGAATCTGCTCAAGGGCATGAAAGAAAAAAAGACGCCATCCTATTTTTCTGTGAAACAGCCGGACTTCAGTCTTACCCTGAATACCGGCGGCACGGAAACAACGAATAATTCCTGATGGGTACAACTATGAAACATTTTCATTTCGCACTGGTTTTAACCCTGTGTTTATCCATGCCCCTGATGGCGCAATCCGATGTGGAAGGGGAAGCCGAAGCTGTGTTCGCCACCTTCCTGGAAGCCATGACCAACGGGGATGACGAAACCCTCGCCAGCCTGTTCGCCGAGGATGCCTTGTTCTGGGGGACCGGCTCGCAGAGCCTGGTGACGACACCTGCAGGTGTGCAAGCCTACTTCGAACCAGTCGGCCGTTTTTCGCCAGGTGCCAATGTTGCCGGAGCCCTGGATGTCGAAATCAGGGCCCTGGGCAGCGATATGGTGATGGTGTCAGGCATGTGGGACATCCTTCCACAGGGACAGACTACGGCCGTGCCCATGCGAGTGAGTATGCTCTTGGCCTTGCGCAATGGGGAATGGAAAATTATCCAGTTTCATAATTCCACCGTCCCAGGCTGAGTGTGTGCTGGAACAGCCCTGCCTACTGGTAGGCCTTGATTTCCCGGTTGAGCCGGCGAATCTTGTCTGACAGGTCGATGATGATATTGCTGAGCAATTTCTCTCTCAGATCGCCATAACCCTTTTTGAGATCACCGTCGTACACCTCAAAGGGCAGTTCATAACAATCCACGTGATTGCATGCCGTGATAGTGGCAGAGCGGTGCTGGTGATCAATGAGGGTCATTTCGCGAAAAGAACGGCCCGCAGTCAGTGTGGCGATACGTTGTTCCCCCCCTTTCTTGCTGCCATGGACCGTAACACTGACATCACCTTCCAGGATGAAGAATAACGAAGAGGAAGCCTCTCCTTCGCTGACAATGATCTCCCCTTTCTCATAGGACTTCATTTCCATTTTGGCTGCCAGCAGATCCAGTTCCACATCACTGAACCCGCGCAAGAGCACCTGGTCCTTCAGCAAGGTCCTGTGCACAGCACCGTCATTGTTGAGCAGTTGCGCCAGCAAGTTGTTCTCACACCATTCCAGGGCATAATCCAGCACATCACTGCCATTGAAGCAGGTAACCTCGTCAAACACTTCCTTTTCGATCAAAGGCTTGAGCAACTTGTTTATCTGGTAATTGGTATTGATGAAAAATATTTTGCACTTTCTGTCCTGGCACACATTGACCAGGCCACTGAGCAGGAGGGTTATGACAATGGGCTGGATGCCTTTGAGCGCATCATGACCTACCTCGACAACAATCCTGCGACCCGGCCGTCAGACAGGGTCAGGGTCCAGATGGAACTGGCGGATTGGCACCTGTTGTTCTGGCTACCCGGTGCTGCGCGCCAGGCCTATAGCGAGGCTTATGCCCTGGCCCGGGAGCTGGGCATCGGGGAAGACGAAATACAGGCCCGGTTCAGTCCTGATCTTCCCATACAGTTGCCCCTGTTTACCGCCCGCCCAAACAGCCGTGAAAAATTTGGTATCAGTCCGGATGAAGAGCTGGCGTATGACGGCTACGTTGATATGGAGTTCTCACTGAGCAGGAATGGCTCGGCCAGGCATATCAGGATGCTCAACAAGGCGGAAGGTACCTCCTATGAAATGGAAGAACACATGCAGCGCTACCTGAAAAATTCACCCTTCCGCCCCTATATCGTGGATGGTGAAACCACCGGCCGCGACAATGTCAGAATGCGTTTCTATTACGCTTACCTGTAAGTGCTGTTCTACCCCTGATTATTCTGCATAAAACACAGAATCAAAAAATTCTGTCATCTCCTGGATATAGGGCACACCGAACCGTGCGAAGGTGTCTCGTGTGACCTGGTCAGGTTTCCAGTCAAAAAAGGCGTGGCTGGCGTAAGGAACCTGGTCGTAGCGCACGCGCTGGTTTTTTGCCGACAGGGCTTTCACGTATTCCGTGACCATGGTGTCGGAGATCAGCGGGTCTGCAGTACCCCGGGTCAGGTAATGCGGTACGGCGCGTTCTGATTCATCGGGGATATGGTTGATCGGGGCAATGGCACGGGCAAAGGCAGGATCACTGCCGGGTTCCTGGGCCCAGGTCAGGCCCGGTCCGCCGTCGTACATCTCACTGGAAAATACACCATAACTGGGCGCTGCTGCCTGCACCGCCTGCATGATGTCACTGCGGACCTGGTCAACAGATTTGCCGGCAGGCAGATACGATGGCAGAAATTCAAACACACCGGCTTTTTCACCAAACCCGCCATCTCCGATCAGGTGTGCCATGGTGGCTGCTGCGGCTGACAGGTGGCCACCGGCGCTGTCACCCGTGACAGCGATGCGTGAGGCATCACCACCATATTGTTCGGCATGTTCCTGGAGATGGGCAATGGCACCAAACACATCGTTGATCAAATCGTCCATCGTATTGGGCTGGCTGTCACCATCGAGCGTTGATATCCAGCGGTAATCCATACTGGCCACCACATAACGTCCGATGCGCACTATTTCCCTGGCCATACCGCGCATAATGTCCTCGGTGTTGGCGCGCCAGCCACCGCCGTGAATGATGAGCACGATGGGCAGGTTGTCAGCACCCTGAGGCGTCCAGACATCATAGTCCAGGGCTTTGACTCCGGGTTGTGCGTAGACAATGTCCTGGCGCACGGTAAACCCGTCGAAGTGTTTTTCTGGCAGAAAAAGCGCACTGATGGCCACGTCCTGGGTCGGGGCAAAGGTCAGTGTTTGTTCCATGGATTCCATGTACATGGTGCCAAAGACACCGGGCTCTTCATAATAGGTGGCATCCACTGCATAGCCGCGGTCGGGTGTAGCGGTAACCTGCAGCCGGGTGCCTGCCGGAATCCTGCCATCAGATGGCAAAGTCGGATCCACCCGCAAGCTGCCATGTTCAGGTGGTTTGACGGTAACGGTCACCATGTCCTGCTGTGCAAAGGCAGGTTGCAGCAGGCAGGTGATGACCAGGGCGGTCAGGGTATGAATCAGTCTGGCAGTTTTCATGAAGTTTCCCTTGTTCTTTTTTTATTCCGGGTAGGTAAAAATAGCATAATTGCTGTAATGAATTACATGATCGTGCTGAGTCGACTGAATACCATTTCGGGGGTGGTTTCCTTCAGGCAGCGGTGATCATGCAGGCAATGTCCCTTGTTGCAGGCAGGGTCGCAGGCGAAGCTGCCCGTGACCATTTCACTGCGGGCGCCAAGCGGTCCCCAGATGGCGCTGTTGGTGGGCCCCCAGATAACACACCCCGGTATGCCCAGGGCTGAACCCAGGTGAAACGGCCCACTGTCATTGCCCACCATGGCCCGGCACTTTCGCAGGAACAAGGCCAACTCTGCCAGGGACAATTCGTTGCACAGGTTTACAGGTGCGGGAATATTCCTGGTAGCCAGCAGGGCGATGATGTCCTGGTTGGCCCTGGCATCACTGTCACCGGCACCGATCAGCACTGGTTGCGTGCCGGCTGCGTGTATTTTCCCAGCCAGTGCAGCCATGTGTTCCAGCGGCCAGCGTTTGTAGGTCTTGGTTGCGCCGGCATGCAACGCGATAAGCGCCTTGTCCGGTGCCAGCCCGTTGCGGACAAGTTTTTCCTCCAGGGGCGGGGACTCTTCCAGTTTCAAATCAAGATAGGAAACCGGGGGCTGTGCCATGCCCAGGGCGGCAAACACCTCGTAAAAACTGTACCAGCGATGCTCCTCGCCGACCGGGCGCCGTTCAAACTGCACCGGCACCACGTGGTCATAACCCCGTCGATGACGGGCGGGACTGCATCCCAGGGTGAACGCGGCGCCACTGAGGCGGGTGAGGTGGGAGGTGGCTGAATCTTCCTCGATATTGAATGCCAGGTTAGCCTTGAAGCCCCTGAGCGTTTTCAATGTTCGGCGGTACAGGGCAATTTTTTTCCACAAGCCCGCGTTATTAATGGCGCGGCGGGGGAAAAAAACCAATTGGGTTTCCGGAAAGCTGTCCTGGCACAATTCCTGGAAGCTGGCATCCAGGACGATGAGAAGTTCTATACCCTGCTGGCGACAATGGGCGGCATAGGCCTGCATCAGTCCACCGGCAATCAACAGGTTGCCCAGATACTTGGTCGGATTGACCAGGATGACCCTGCGGGGATTGGCTGGAACCGGTTTATTCACCATCCTGGTAAAGTGCCATCAGTTCACCAACATTGGCAACTGAAATATCCGGCCAGGTGGATTTGTCACGATTATCAAAGGCATGGGGACCACCGGTACCGGAATGGACATAAATCGCCATGGCGCCATTATCCCGGGCCATGGGCACTTCCAGGTTGGCATCGTCGCCGACGACAGCAATTTCCTCGACCTTGAAGCCCAGGTGCCTGGCTGCGGATTCAATGGCATAGACCGAGGGTTTGCCCAGAACGATGGCCTGCTTGCCAGTCAGGGGTTTGAGCGCGGCAGACAGGGCGCAGGAGGTGCCGATACCGGGACCATTGGCGGTGGCAAAAAACGGCACATCGGAAGCCGTGTACAGCTCGGCACCATCGCGACAGGCAAACCAGGCATTTTCGATATCCCTGAAACCAAATTCGCGGTACCAGCCGATGTAAACGGCATCTACCGGTCCGGCATAGTCATCGCTGGACAGCACCACCTCGATGCCCAGGTCTTCCAGGGGCTTCCAGACCCCCGGGCATCCCAGCACCATGACTTTTTTGCAGCCGTGCTGGACAAAGTAGTCAGCGGCCACGCTGCTGGGCGTCATCATGGTATGGCTGGCCATGGGGATGCCTGCCTCGCTGAGCACATCGACATAGTCTGCAGGTGAGCGGGCCGTGCCATTGGTCATGACCACGTAGGGAATGCCCTGGTCGATCAGCAGGTTAATGAAATCAGCTGCACCGGGCAGCATCTTCATGTTGTTGTTTTTCTTGTCACCCAGGATGAGGGTCCCATCCATGTCAAATACGAATCCACGGATGGATTTCAGTCTTGCTTTTACATCAGTTGTCATGGGATGCCCGTTTATGGTTATTTTTTGGCGCGATCTATGGCTTCGGATATCAGGGCTTTTGCCATGCCGGCATCACGCCAGTCCCCGATTTACACCCACTTGCCCGGTTCCAGGTCCTTGTAGTGCTCGAAAAAATGCTCGATCTGGTCGAGGGTGATTTTCGGCAGGTCGGAAAAATCGTAAATACCTTCATAGCGTTTGGTCAGATGAGGAGAGGGCACGGAAATGATTTTTTCATCCATGCCGGCATTGTCTTCCATCACCAGAACACCGATGGGCCTGACGTTGATCACGCAGCCTGGCATCAGTGGCCGGGTATTGCAGACCATGACGTCGATGGGATCGCCGTCTTCTGACAGGGTATGGGGAACAAAGCCATAATTGCCCGGGTAGGTCATCGGGGTATACAGGAACCGGTCGACGACCATGGTTCCCCAGTCCTTGTTGAGTTCGTACTTGATGGGTTGTCCGCCGATGGGGACTTCGATTATGACGTTCAGATCTTCGGGGGGATTGTCACCAATGGTGATGGCATCCAATTGCATAGTGGGGCCTCTACCGGCCTTGTTGCACGCTGCAGGCTGGCTGGAAAATGTTGACCGGAGCGGCTCCGGTTATGTAAGACTCTTGTAAGGTTTTATCAGGATAATGGGCTATCCGGGGCATGCATTTTATAAGAATCGGCCCTCGAATTCAGCTTATCTCTTGAAATCAGGAGCAGTAAAAAACCTGTATTCCCCTTTTGGGCCTTGGCTCTGTAAACGTGCACCTTTTTTTCCCGTGACCGCAGGAGGTCTCTATGGAAACGCTGGTCTGGAATAACGCGATGCTGGCTTCCGGCATCATCCTCGCGGTCACCTTCATCGGTATCTTCACGGAAGGCCTGCATGGCTTTCACCGGGCCAAATTTGCCCTGGCAGGCGCCGGCCTCATGGTCCTGGCGGGCCAGTATTTTGGCTTTTACAGCCCCGAACTGGCTATCGAAGCTATCGACTGGAATGTGGTGTTCCTGCTGGGCTGCATGATGACGATTGTAGCCATCATGATACCCACGGGGGGGGGCAGGCCCTGGCCTATAAAATTGCGGATATCAGCCAGGGTCGCTTGTTCCTGCTGCTGGTGATGATGGGCTCCCTGGTCACCATCTTGTCACTGCTACTGGACAACGTGACCACCGTGGTGATCTTCGGTCCGCTCATTATTCTCATCTGCCAGACCCTGGAAGTCAGTCCCATTCCCTTCCTGCTGGCAGCAGCGCTGCTGTCGGACACCGGTGGTGTGGCGACCCTGGTTGGCGACCCGCCAAACCTGATGATTGGTTCAGCCGCAGGTATTG
>CAZROW010000031.1:0-33606 GCA_964601805.1 uncultured Enterobacteriaceae bacterium | reverse complement strand
GATAAAGCGATAAAGCGATAAAGCGATAATCGAAACGTTAGGCGTTCAAATCCGGATTTAATGTTATTTATGTCGGGCAATTGAGCATCCAATAAAGACCAGATATCTGCCTTATACCCCTTTATCGTTTTATCGCTTTATCGCTTTATCGGTTTCTCATTTTATCCCTTTATTGAGTCGTTTATTTATCCTAGTATGAATCTCTATTGCCCAAGTAGAGGTTAAACCACCATCAAATCGCTTTTCATCCAATCTTCATCCCAGGGTTATCGTCTGTTGGCGCTGGCCTTGTTGTCGATGATCATGATGCTGGCTGACAGTCGTTTCAGTTACCTGTCCCAGGTGCGTTTTTATGCTTCCTACCTTGTTACGCCCCTGCATTGGCTGGCGGATACGCCCCGGTCTATATCCGATTCTGTGAATAACAACTTTCAGAGTCGCAGTTACCTGATTGGTGAGAACCAGCGGCTCAAGGAACAACTGCTGACCTTGCAGTTCCGGCTGCAGAAACAGGAACACCTGGAGGCCGAGAACCAGCGTCTCAATGAACTGCTCAATGCTTCCAGCATAGTTGATGAACGCGGCGTGCTGGCCCAGGTCACCGGGGAATCCCCGGATCCCTTCATCAAGCGGGTGTTGATCAACAAGGGCAGCTCCGACGGGGTTTTCGTGGGGCAGCCGGTCCTCGATGCCTATGGCCTGATGGGGCAGGTTATCGAGGTGGAACCCTTTACCAGCTGGGTGCTGATGATTACAGATCCCCAGCATTCCACACCGATTCAGGTCAACCGCAATGGCAACAGGGCCATTGCCTCGGGTACCCAGGACAGCCTGCACAGGCTGGTGCTGAATAATATTTCCGATACCTTTGATGTTCGGGAAGACGATGTGCTCGTGACTTCAGGTTTTGGTGGCCGTTTTCCGGCCGGTTATCCGGTGGGTGTGGTCAGCAGTGTTGTGCATGACCCGGGTGAGCCTTTTGCCACGGTCACCATAGAGCCCACTGCGCAACTCGATCGCAGTCGCAACGTACTCTTGGTGTTCAAGTAGGGAAACGGGATGGCAACGAAATTAAGTGCACATCATGGCGGCTGGATCATTTTCGGGACCTTTGTCCTGGCTGCCATTTTGACCGTGTTTCCATTGCCCGAATGGCTTGAATCCTACCGGCCGGAATGGGTTGCCCTGGTAGTGATTTACTGGGTGATGGCGCTGCCCGACAGGATCGGCCTGTTCACGGCCTGGATTGCCGGGTTTTTCATGGATGTACTGGAAGGTTCCCTGCTCGGACTCAATGCCCTGGCACTGGCGCTTGTGGCCTACCTGGCCCTGAGTCTTTACCAGCGTATGCGCATGTTTACCGCCGTCCAGCAAAGCAGCACCATCCTGATCCTGGTTGGTATTCACCAGCTACTGTCATTCTGGGTGCTCACGGCCAATAGCCAGAATACTGCTCCCAACCTGATTTTCATGATTTCGGCCTTATCCAGCGCCATCGTCTGGCCCTTCATCTTTCTCGGCCTGCGCTACCTGCGCCGCACTTTCCGTGTAGCCTGAACTGTTCCGAAGGTCAGGCGCAGCAGGATTGTGGTAATCCCTGTCTGCTCCTCTATATAATCAACCCAAATCCTACTTCATAGAATAAGACCGGTAATCAAGCCGGATTTGGGGATCTCTCATGAAAAAAACGACCATCACTACCCTTTGCCTTGGTCTTCTGCTCACAGCCTGTGGCCAGGACGATACACAGGCGCCCGCCGGTGAGACAGCCACTACGACATCAGCGCCTGCAGCTGCAGTTGCCAGTTCTGCTGCAACTGCGGCAAGCCCACTGAATTCGGATCCCATGGCACAGCCGCAAACCGACGCCTGGCCAACCAATGGCGGTTCCTTTACCAACCAGCGTTATTCACCACTGGATGAGATCAACCGGGATAATGTGGCCAACCTGAAAGCTGTCTGGCGCGCTCACCTGAATGGCTCCGGCATGGAAACCAAGCACTCGGCCGAGGGCACTCCCATCTACCAGGACGGTGTACTCTACATGTCTACCGGTGACTCCGATGTCTTTGCCTTTGATGTGGATAGCGGCGAGATGCTCTGGGAATATGTGTTTGAATTTCCCGAAGGTCACGGGCAGCAGGTGTGCTGTGGCTGGGATAACCGCGGTGTCGCCATCGGGGATGGCAAGGTGTTCGTAGGTCAGCTTGATGCAAGACTGGTCGCCCTGGACCAGGAAAGTGGTGACATTGCCTGGGAAGCCCAGACTGTTGACTGGGAAGACGGGTACAGCATCACCGGGGCTCCGCTTTATTATGACGGCCTGGTGATTACCGGTTACTCGGGTGCCGAAAAAGGCGTGCGTGGCCTGGTGCAGGCCTTCGATGCCGCCACAGGGGAAGAGGTCTGGACCTTTTACACGATCCCTGGCCCGGGTGAGATTGGTCATGACACCTGGCCGGCAGACAGCAATGTCTGGGAGTACGGCGGTGGTACTGTCTGGCAGACACCGGCACTGGACCCCGAGCTTGGCATGATTTATTTCTCAACCGGAAACCCCGGTCCTGACATGAACGGTGCCATTCGCCCCGGCGACAATCTTTTCACCGATTCCATCGTGGCAGTTGATGTGCGCACCGGTGAATACCGCTGGCACTTCCAGCAGGTGCACCATGACCTGTGGGATTACGATGCCCCCAACCCGGTGATCCTGTTTGACGCGGAAATCAACGGGGAGATTCGCAAGGGTGTCGCCGAGGCAGGCAAGACCGGCTGGGTGTATATCCTGGACCGACTCACCGGTGAACCACTGATCGGTATCGAGGAAAAACCTGTACCGCAAATTGCCGAGCAGGCCACATCCCCGACACAGCCTTATCCCGTGGGGGATGCTTTTGTTCCCCAGTTTATCGACGTGGCACCCGAAGGCACGCAACTGGTGAACCAGGGACGTATTTTTACCCCCTTCCTTTACGAACCGGTACTGGTGCAACCTGGCCTGGCCGGTGGTGCCAACTGGGCGCCCAGTGCCTATGACCCGACACGGCAGACCATGTATATCTGTGCCTCGGAATCCTCCGCTGCCCTGCGCATGGAGGACACCGAAGTTCTCGAAGAACATGGAACTGCAACCTGGACCGGTGGTGCCTTTGGCGGTTCCACACGCCGTACGACGGGTATCATCGCGGCCATGGATATCACGACCAATACCCTGGTATGGCAGTACCGCTGGAATGAAGCCTGCTATAGCGGTTTTCTTGCAACGGCCGGAGACCTGTTGTTCGTAGGGCGCAATGATGGACGCCTGACTGCACTGGATATCGATACCGGGATGGAACTGTGGGGCTTTCAGACCGGTGCCGGCATGAATGCACCGGCCATCAGTTTTGAGCGCAATGGTACGCAGTACATCGCTGCCTATTCCGGCGGCAACCTGTTCCAGGGCTCGCCCCGAGGTGACAGTCTGTGGCTGTTTTCCCTGGAAGGACAGATGGAAGAGACCACGCCAGGGGATACCATGCCGCTGACCAATGCAACAGGGGAAGGGCAGCCGGTGGTGTTTGCCGAAGGTGATCCCGATTACAGTGCCGGAGAAACCCTGTTTCAGCAGACCTGCCTGCCTTGTCATGGCGAGGACGGCCTGGGTGGCCATAACAATGCCATGCCGCTGAACAACATGACGGATATTCGCGATGTGATTACCATAGTCTCAACGGGCAGGAATAATATGCCGACATTCACCGGTGCGTTATCACCTGAGCAGATACGCGACATCAGTGGTTACGTGGTAGACCGATTATTTGAATAGCCAGAAAATAGATTGACTGACAGGAGTGGCATGACAGGAAAAGCGATTTCAGTACTCACCATGGTGTTGATGCTGGTGAGCTGTGCGACCAATATAGAAGATATCGAATGGCCGGACGGAGCCTACCCCAGGGGGTATTTCGAAGCTGCCTTTCTGGAAGACCCGGCAGCCGGTGAATACCAGACCCAGGAGGATTACCTGCTCTGGGTGACCCGGTTTTATAACGGTTATAGCATAGCGCCGGGCTGGCTCAACCTGCAGCAGGAAGTGCTCGACAGGCTCGAAGACCCTGAGTCCGCCTATGCAGACAGTGTCATAGAGCGGCTCTATCACCTGGGTGGCACCATCGGAGCGGAGTGGGCTAAAAGCAATGAAGTGCGACTGCTCAATACCCGTAATGCCGCGGTCTGGCGCGATGCCCTGGTCGAGGCTATTGCCCAGGATGACCTGGATAACTACATCACCCGGGTCGAGAATGATGTGCAAGCTATCCTGGCCGGTACACTGGATAAGGAAGTTATTGAATTCGAACGGTATTACATCGACGATTTTGAATTCTGAGCCCGGTAACCCCGGGGCGTCTGCCCGAGTTGGGAGGATTGCATGACACAGTGGACTGAAGATACGGCCGCAATCCTGCTGGGCTTCCTGGTGATTATCCTGGCACTGGCGGCCTTCCTGGTTGTTCCCTTTGGTGAGGTCAACACGTCCCTGCAGGCGGCACAATCGGCTGCGGATTTCACGGTAGAGGCCTGGTCTGCGGACAACGAGACCGGCAATGCTGCCACTGAGTTCTTATCCGATACCGTTAACGGGGCCAGGCCCGGGCGCTGGAATATCAATCCGTTTGCTGCCTTCTCCCTGGACTTCCTGTTTTCCGGCCTGCTTTTCTTTTTCAGCCTGGCGTTCTTGTTCGGTGCCGGTATATTGCTCATGGGACGCTCGGCCAGTGACTTTTTCAAGGGCTTTGGCGTGGTCTTTGGTGTCGGTATCCTGGCCTACCTGCTGGCAAACCAGGTGGAATTTCTTAGCATAGGCCTGGGATATGCCTTCTGGGCCATTCTGCTTGGCCTGCTTATCAGTAATGTCTTCGGCATCCCGGGTTTTGTGCGGCCCGCCCTGCAACCGGAGCTCTATATCAAGACTGGCCTGGTGCTGCTCGGTGCCGAAGTCCTGTTTGGCAAGATTCTCGCCATCGGCCTGCCGGGCATCTTCGTGGCCTGGATCGTGACCCCCATCGTGTTGATCTCCACCTTCTGGTTTGGCCAAAAGGTACTCAGGATTTCTTCCAAGACCCTGAATATCACCATCAGTGCCGACATGTCTGTGTGTGGCGTCTCGGCCGCCATTGCCACGGCAGCGGCCTGCCGGGCGACGAAAGAGGAACTGACCACCGCCGTGGGGCTGTCCATGATCTTTACCTCCATCATGATGGTGGCGTTGCCTGCCTTCATCAATGCCGTGGGCATGCCTGAAGTACTCGGTGGTGCCTGGATTGGCGGGACAGTTGACGCCACTGGTGCCGTGGTAGCTGCCGGTGCTTTCCTGGGTGATACCGCCCTGAACGTGGCTGCCACTATCAAGATGATCCAGAACATCCTCATTGGCGTGCTGGCATTTTGCGTGGCTGTTTACTGGACGACGAAGGTGGACAACAGCCAGGGACGTACGGTTGGTGCGTCGGAAATCTGGCTGCGCTTTCCCAAGTTTGTCCTGGGTTTCCTGGCGGCGAGCATCCTGTTTTCCCTGCTTTATGAAGTGCTCAACAACAATACGGCCATCGTCCTGGTGGAAAACGGTGTCCTGGATTTTACTTCCGATATGCGCGGCTGGCTGTTCTGCCTGGCCTTTGCCAGCATTGGCCTGTCGGCCAATTTTCGTGAATTGAGATCCCAGTTTCATGGCGGTAAACCCCTGATACTGTACCTGTGCGGCCAGACCCTGAATTTATGCCTGACTCTGCTTATGGCCTGGATCATGTTCTACAAGGTCTTTCCAGAGATAACCAACAGTCTGTGAAAACCATGGCATTAACGATAAAAACCGCTAAAGTATTTCTGTTCCTCGCAGCCCTCATACTGCTGCAGCAGGTGATTGCTTTAGGTCACCGGTATAGTCCGCAGTGGCATGACCAGGCCACCCTGATCAGTGAACAGGATATTGATCCATCAGCCCTGTTTTACATGGAAAGCAAGCTGGCACTGGCGGCAGAAAAGCAGGTTCGGCAGACCCTTGATGGCAGCAAGCCGGAATAAAATCCCTTTGTGTTTATCCACCACCACTTTTTATCCATGATGATCCAGGCCTTTGTCGCCGGAAAGGATGCCTAGTGAATGCCTGGCAGCGCTGGGTAAAAGCACCCGGTACCACAACCTTTCGCCGCATCCTGTTCCAGGTACATTTGTGGCTGGGCATTGGCCTGGGCCTGTATATCCTGGTCATCAGTGTCAGTGGTTCTGCGGTCGTGCTGCGTCCCCAGATCAATAACTGGTTCATCAACAGCCAGGTGCCGGCCATGACTGGCGAGCCCTTGCTTGGTGCTGAACTGGAGGCCGCCGTGGCGGCCGAATATCCCGAATACACTGTCAGCAATATCAACGTATCGGCGCGTGAAGGGCGTGCTGTCCATGTTTCCCTGGTCAGGGACGGCGTGGAGAGCAGTCGTTATTTTGATCATTACACAGGTAATGACCTGGGCAGTACCTATCCGTGGCAGGTCGCTACCGTGGAGTGGCTGACCCGGTTGCACGATGACCTGTTACTCGACCGCGGAACAGGGCGCCGCGTGAATGCCTTTGGCGGCATGCTGCTACTGGTGATGGTGTTTAGCGGCATCCTGATCTGGTGGCAGGGTAAACGGCGTTGGTCGGACGGACTGCGTTTCAGGCGTGCCAGTTCTCACTCATTTATCTGGCAACTGCACAGCTTCGTGGGATTCTGGTCCCTGCTGCTCATGCTGGTCTGGGGTATCACTGCCATCTATTTTGCCTTTCCCGAACCCTTCGATGCCCTGGTCGACAGCCTAGACGACGACCCCACCGATTTCGAAAGACCTGATGCCTGGTTGCGTTTCCTGGTCAATCTCCACTTCGGGCGTTTTCGTGGTTCATGGCCGGGACTACCCTATATCTGGATCGTGCTGGGATTGTTGCCGGCGGTGATGTATGTCACGGGGTTTGTGCTTTGGTATCGGCGGGTGTTGAGGAGGTATGTTTGAATTCGATAAAGGGAGAAAGGGAAAAAGGGAACAAAGAGGTAGGTCGGATAAGGCACGTAGTGCCGCCATCCGACGGCTTCGATGGGCTTTTCGATAAAGGGATAAAAGGATAAAAGGATAAAAGGATTTTCTAGTTTTGGATTTTTAGGGCGCGGGTTGCTATGAGGATATCGATGATGCCGGTAAGGGGATCGTCTTCGCCCATGCTGTCTTCGAAGAATCCGGTGATGACCAGGCCTGCATCTATCTGGCCCTGGATCTGGTCGTGTAATGTGTGGCCAAAACAAACGGGTTTGTTGTCGTTGGTCAGTAGTTTTTCCAGTTCGGCTTCTGGCAGGTCAGTGATGTCGGCATAGGGAATTTTATGGCGCACGGTGAATTTGCCGTTTTCATAATCAGACAGGTCAAAAATAAAATGTAGTGGATTGAGGAAGCCGGACATCAATGTCCCGCCGGGTTTTAGTACCCGCGCTGATTCCTGCCAGACCGGCAAGACATTTTCCATGAAAACATTGGAGGCCGGATTCACTACCAGGTCAAAACTTTCATCACCGAAACAGGACAGGTCTTTCATGTCGCCCTGGATAATTGCCAGGACAAGATTTTCCCGTTCAGCAACAAGCCTATCCTGGTCCAGCTGTTTCTCTGAGTAATCGAATACGGTGACATTGGCGCCAGCTGCGGCCAGGATGGGGCCCTGTTGGCCGCCACCGGATCCCAGGCACAGGATGTCGAGGCCTTCAAGGTTTTCAGGAAACCAGTCACGCGGGGTGGGTTTTACCGAGGTCAGCTGAATCGACCAGTCACCCTGGCGTGCCCTGGCGATGGTGTCTTCATCGACTGGAACGGTCCACTGGTCCTGGCTTTGTGTCAGTTTGTCCCAGGCCTTGCCGTTGTAATCCAGAATATCCATGGTTGTCCTCATGCTTTCCTGCGTTAGCGCAATTTATTCATTTGTGTGAGGCCCGTGTCTTTGGCTACACTTTCCCCTCTATCCAGAAACGTCCGGGGGGACACAGGGCCTGCCATGAAGGCATTCAAAACCCTGCTCATTCTCAGTCACCGTTATATCGGTATTCCGCTCAGTTTACTCTTCGTGGTGTGGTTTGCCTCGGCTTTTGTCATGATTTATGCCGGTGGCATGCCTCGCGTCACCCAGGAAATGCACATTGAGGGCGGACAGCCCCTGGCCCTGGAAGACATAGCGGTGACACCTGCGCAGGCTGTGGACCTGCTGGGCTATTCACCCTTTGAGGCCAAATTGCGCACCGTTCTGGGCAGACCGGCCTATGAATTTCCGGAGCCTGGCTATCCAAGCACGTTCATCTGGGCGGATAACGGGGAGTTCCTTGAGTCGTTGACGCCAGAGCAGGGCGCCTCTGTTGCGGCTGACTTTCTCGGTATTCCCGCTGAGGAGTTTACCTACACAGGGCAGGTGACGGTCCCTGACCAGTGGACCATCGCCAGTCCCCGTGAATTACCCCTGTACAAATACACGGTCAACGATGAACTGGGCACACAGGCTTATGTGTCTCCAACCAAGGCCGAGGTAACCGTCTATACCACCCGCCAGAGCCGCTTGCTGGCCTGGCTGGGTACCATTCCCCACTGGTTTTATTTCACCGGTCTGCGTGAAAACCAGCCCCTGTGGTATGACCTGGTGGTCTGGACCTCGGGTATCGGCTGCATCCTGGCCATTCTTGGCCTGATCATGACCTTTACCCAGGCCCGTAAGGTGAAACCCTTCATTCTCCGCAAGGCCATTCCGTACCGGGGCATGATGCGCTGGCATTATATCCTGGGCACGGTGTTCGGTATTTTCGTGCTGACCTGGTCGTTCAGCGGCATGTTGTCCATGGAGCCTTTCGCCTGGACCAACGCCCGCGGGCTGGCGGTTAACGAAGGCGTTTACCAGGAAGGCACGCTGGAACTGGAGGCTTTCCCTGCTATCGAGGCCGCACGTTGGCGTGCCCTGGCGCAGGAGAATGGCGTGAGCGGGGATATCAAGGAAGTGGAATTTCGCTGGATCGGTGGTGAGCCTTACTACCTGGCCAACTACAGTGCAGATTCCCACCTGGACATGGACAAGCGTGATCGCCTGCACCAGCCTTACTACATTATTGGCCAGCTTGAATCCTCCAGCATGCTGGTTAACGCCGGTGACATGCGCGTACAGAACGGCTTTGATACCGACGAGCTGATCAGCAAGCTGGCCGCCAGCGTGGATGCCAACGTGACTGACGCCACACTGCTGTCGGACTATGACGATTATTACTATTCCCGCAATGACCAGTTGCCCTTGCCGGTACTGCGCATCAGGTTTGATGATCCGGCTGAAAGCTGGATTTATGTGGATCCGCAGAAAAGCGAATTGCTCAGCCTGATCCACAAGTACAGCCGCGTGGAACGCTGGTTGTACAGCGGTCTTCACAGCCTCGATTTTGCCTTCTGGTATCACAAGCGGCCGCTCTGGGATATCGGTGTGATCCTGCTGCTCATCGGCGGGCTTGCAGTCAGTTGCCTGGGCTTCTATCTTGGTCTCAAGCGACTGGTAAAAGATATCCGTCAACTGTATGTTCGCATAACACGTTCTGATAAACCCCGAGAGGTGCCAGGTGTATCGCATTAACAAATCTGTTTTTTTCGTCTTGCTGGCAGCGGTATCGGCACTGGTGATGGCGCAACCGGCGCCACTGGGTGAAGGACCCTGGTATTTCGATACCTACCAGCCGGCTTCCCGCATCAAGGTCTCGGTGGTTGCCAGGGGCATTCAGAATCCCTGGGGCATGGCTTTCCTGCCCAACGGCAATATCCTGGTGGCCCAGAAAGTTGGCGGGTTTCGCCTGATCAGGCCCGGACAGATGATCCCGGACGAGGTCGACGGTTCACCCGAAGTCACGGTGGCAGCAGGTGGCGGACTCATGGATATCGCGCTGCATCCTGATTTTGAAAACAATCGCCTGGTGTATTTCACGTACGTGAAAAATGGTGAGCCACCGGCCGGGGCCCGTTACTACGCGACAACTGCCCTGGCCCGCGGTCGCCTGAACACGGCGGAAACCGCCCTGGAGAATGTCGAGGATATCTTTGTCGCCGATGCCTGGGGCACTGCTGCTGGCGGCCATGGCTCCCGCCTGCGCTTTGCACCGGATGGCACTCTGTTCATGTCATCACCTTTTCGCCGCGATTTTGACAATCCCCAGAATCCCATGAGCCATATCGGTAAAATTTTACGCCTCAATGATGATGGTTCGGCGGCGGCAGACAATCCCTTTATCGGCATGGCAGGCTACCTGCCGGAAATCTGGACGATCGGTCATCGCGCCGTTGAAGGCCTGAACTACCATCCGGTCACCGGCAAACTGTGGGCCAGCGAACACGGGCCCCAGGGAGGGGACGAAGTCAATATTATTGAAGCCGGCGAAAATTACGGCTGGCCGGTAGTCAGCTATGGCCGGGATTATGACGGCACCCGTGTCACGAATGAACCCTGGCAGCCGGATATGCTGCAGCCGGAAATCTTCTGGGTGCCTTCCATAGCCACGTCGGGCCTGATGTTTTACAACGGGGACAGGTTTCCGCAGTGGCAGAACAACCTGTTTGTCGGCTCCCTGATGACAGCCCGGGTCCCTGGAACCGGCCATATCGAGCGCATTGTCTTCAATGAACACGGTGAAACCAGTCGTGAATGGTTGCTGGAAAGTCTCAAGCAGCGGGTCAGGGATGTGCAGCAGGGGCCCGATGGGCTTATTTACGTGCTCACGGAAGAAAGCGATGGCGCCTTGCTTGTCATTGAGCCGGCAGAAGCAGATTAAACAATGGGCAGTGTTTGAACGACGTTATGATCAAAGTACAAAGTCTGGCCAGGAAACATACCGAGGCCCTGGAAATGGAAGAGCTGTTTGATGCTCAAGTATCACGGGTATCAGGCCTGGAAGGTGATCTGTCAGCGCACAGTGCCAATGGCGAGATAGCCGTGCTCAGCAAGGAGTCCTGGGTAAAATCCTGCCATGAAACCGAGGTGGAATTGCCCTGGATAGTCGCCGGATCCAACCTGTTCATCAAGGGTTTTGAATTCCTGCCAACAGATATTGGCCGCAGTTTGCGTATCGGTGAAGTCGTCCTGGAAATCCTGCGCGAGAACCTGCCGCCTTCAGCCCTGGCGGACCAGGCACCGGCCCTGCATGAATCCCTGTCCCTGGGGTGGCGTGGCGGCGTCATCTGCAAAGTGTTACGCAGTGGCAATATCACGACCGGTGATGATATCCACATTGTCGGCTGACGCGCCAAGCCCTTGAATCCTATCCACTCCCTTTGCCTGGCTCTCCTGTTGTTTTTTCCCCCGGTGGCACTGGCTGCCGATTGCATTGTGCTGTTGCACGGCCTGGCACGCACTGCCGCATCACTGGATAAAATTGATGCAGCACTGTCACGTGAAGGCTACCAGGTGGCCAATATTGACTATGATTCCCGGCAAGCGACTATTGAATCCCTGGCACCGGCAGCGGTGGAGCGGGGACTGGCACAGTGCGAAGCCCAGTCTGCCGAACGTGTCAGTTTTGTGACCCATTCCATGGGCGGTATCCTGCTGCGGTATTACCTTGAACAACAGGAAATCGGCAACCTGCACCGGGTCGTCATGCTGGCTCCGCCCAACCAGGGCAGCAAGGTGGTGGATGTGTTTCGCCATGTGCCGGGTTACAGATGGTTGAACGGACCGGCAGGGCTGCAACTGGGAACCGGAGAAGACAGTGTGCCGCTTGCCCTGGGACCAGTTTCGTTTGAGCTGGGTGTCATTGCCGGTAATCGCACCATCAACTTCATCCTGTCGCAGTTCCTGGAAAACCCTGACGACGGCAAGGTGTCGGTGGCCAGTGCGCGTGTTGCAGGCATGTGCGCGCATATTGAAGTGGCTGCTACCCATGCCCTGATGATGCGCAATGACGAGGTGATCGACCAGGTGATCCGTTTTCTGGATTCAGGCAGTTTCTTCGGGGAAAACGCGGAGAATGGATTGTGTACGGCTGACGGAAGAGCGGTCTAGCTGTCGCGGTGCAGCGCAGCCTCGGCGACCTGGACCAGGCCAGTGCGGAATTCATTGTCCGGCAGGCAATCCAGGCAAGTCAGGGCAGAATCAATACACTGGCTGGCTTTGTCGCGAGTGTAATCCAGTGCCCCGGAGTCCTTGACGGTATTGATGATGGTGTCCAGGTGCTCAAGCCCACCACTGGTAATGGCTTTTTCAATCAGACTGCGCTCTGATTCACTGCCGTGTTGCATGGCATGGATGAGGGGGAGTGTGGGTTTGCCTTCGGCCAGGTCGTCACCGACGTTCTTGCCCATGGTGTCACTGGACCCGGAATAGTCCAGCACGTCATCGACCAGCTGGAAGGCCAGGCCAACCTGTAAACCGAAGTTGTGCAGGTTGTCGCGGATCTTGTCGTCAGCGCCGGCCAGAATGGCTGCTGATTTGCAGGCGGCGGCAAAGAGGATGGCCGTCTTGTTGAGTATGACCTGCATGTAGTCTGCTTCCGTTGTTCGGGGGTTGCGCTGGTTGACCAGTTGCAGGACTTCACCCTCGGAAATCTTGTTGGTGGTGCTGGCCATGACATCCATGATGGCCATGTCACCGATGCCCACCAGCAACTCAAAGGCACGGGAATAGATAAAATCGCCGACCAGGACACTGGACGGGTTGTCCCAGCGGGTATTGGCTGTCGGGCGGCCGCGGCGCATCTCTGACATGTCCACAACATCGTCGTGAAGCAGGGTGGCGGTGTGCAGGAATTCAATGACGGTGGCGAGCTCGATATGGTCCTTGCCGGCATAGCCCAGGTTCCTGCTGGCGAGCAGGACCAGCACGGGGCGCATGCGTTTGCCGCCAGCCTCGATGATGTAATGGCCGATACTCTCGATGAGGGGGACATCGGAATGCAACTGGTCCACAACCGTGCGGTTCAGCGCCGTAAAATCGCTTGCTACGATCTGATGAATGTGTGAAACCATAGGCAGTCCCGAAAAAGAGCTTCGAATGTTAGTGGCTCCCCCGTTAAAGTCAAGAAATACGGGCTTTCCAGAGTAGCCCCGGGACCCGCGCCAGCCGCCCCCGGAAGGCTTAAAAAATGCCCTGATCTGGTTGCGAAACAGGGTTTGTTCCCGTACAATTCCCGCCCTCGTAAAGACCGGCCCATTTCCACACCCATAATTTGCGTTCCACGGGGCGCCATCAGGGGTGTTTTACTCGGGAAAAATGGCAGGTCAACAAGAATTGACCTGGATAGCAATCGGGCTATTGGAGCAGAGATTATGTACGCGGTAATAGAAAGTGGTGGCAAACAGCATCGAGTCACCGAAGGCGAAGTCCTGAAGCTGGAGAAGATTGAAGCCAGCACCGGTGACAAAGTGGATTTTGACAAGGTCCTGATGGTTGGCGAAGGCGCTGACGTCGAGATCGGTACACCTTACGTGTCCTCCGGCAAGGTCACGGCTGAAGTCATCAGCCATGGTCGTGGCGACAAGGTCAAGATCATCAAGTTCAACCGCCGCAAGCATTACCGCAAGCAGCAGGGTCATCGCCAGTGGTTCACAGAAGTGAAAATCACCAGCATTTCTGCCACCGGTGCGGCAAAAAGCGCCAAGGCAGCGGCTGACACTGATGCTGCTCCCAAGGCAGCTGCCAAGAAAGAAGCTGCACCGAAAAAGGCAGCAGCCAAGAAAGCAGCTCCCAAGGCCAAGGCAAAAGCCAAGGCCGACGACAAGGAATAATCCGGCTCACTTAGCAGCCCACCAAGAATTGACTGGAGTACATTATGGCTCACAAGAAAGCAGGCGGTAGTACCAATAACGGCAGAGATTCAGTATCCAAACGACTTGGCGTCAAGCGTTTCGGTGGTGAAAAGGTTCTGGCCGGTAATATAATCGTGCGTCAGCGTGGCACTCACTTCCATCCCGGCGTCAATGTCGGTCTGGGCAAGGACCACACGCTGTTTGCCAAAACTGACGGTGTCGTAAAGTTTCAGGTCAAAGGCCCGAAAAACCGTCGTTTTGTCAGTATCGAGACGGCGTCTGCCTGATAAACTTCAGGCTCAAGCGATTTTAAAAAAAGCCCTGTCTGTGACAGGGTTTTTTTTTATCGCCAAACGGGACAACGACTGATGAAATTCGTGGATGAAGCAGAAATCCTGGTGGAAGCCGGCAAGGGCGGCAACGGCTGCCTGAGTTTCCTGCGCGAAAAGTTCATCGAAAAGGGCGGCCCTGACGGGGGTGATGGCGGCGACGGTGGCAGTGTCTGGCTGGTAGCCGACGAAGCCCTCAACACCCTGGTGGATTTTCGCTTCCAGCCCCGATACCGGGCCAAGTCGGGTGAACAGGGACGCGGCCGTAACTGTACCGGGGCCGCAGGGGCCGATCTCGTGGTGAGGGTGCCAGTTGGGACCAGTGTGTACGCCATTGAGACCGACGAGCTCCTGGGTGACCTGCTGACAGCAGGAGAGCGCCTTCTGGTGGCCCAGGGGGGCAAGCATGGCCTGGGCAATACCCGTTTCAAATCCAGTACCAACCGGGCGCCAAGGCAAACCACCCATGGCAAACCCGGTGAATCCCGGCGCCTGCTGCTGCAATTGAAAGTGGTGGCTGATGTGGGCCTGCTGGGCATGCCCAATGCCGGTAAATCAACGCTGATTCGCAGTGTATCGTCCGCTACCCCCAAGGTCGCCGAATATCCCTTTACCACCCTGGTGCCGAACCTGGGCGTGGTGCGAGTCGGGGACGAAAACAGTTTTGTCATGGCCGATATTCCCGGCCTGATTGAAGGCGCCGCCGATGGTGCGGGCCTGGGGATCCGTTTCCTCAAACACCTGGCCAGAACGCGTATCCTGCTGCACCTGGTGGATATCGCCCCGCTGGACATGAGCGATCCCGTCGCCTCGGCCCGGGCCATTATCAACGAGCTGGAAACCTTCAGCCCGACACTGGCCAAGCGTGAACGTTGGCTGGTACTGAACAAGATCGACCTGATGTCTGAAGAAGACGCCTCCATCCTGTGCGATGACATCGTCAGCCAGTTGGACTGGCAGGGCCCGGTATTCAGGATTTCGGCGGTATCCGGCAAGGGTACAAAGGCTTTATGTGATGCCCTGATGCAGGAAATTCTGTTAATCGACGAGAAGCTGGCTGAGGATGAAACCTGGCGGGAAGCGCAGGATAATGCGCGAGCGCAAATGGAGTTTGAAATGCGCCAGAGCATCGCCACTGCCAGGGAAGCCTGGAAGGCCAGGAAGGGGGTTGATGAAGACGATGATCTCGATGACGACGATGGTGTTGAAGTGGAATACGTAAGGGATTGATGGTGAGTGACAGGCAAACGCTGACAAACGCACGTACCTGGGTCATCAAGATCGGCAGTTCCCTGCTGACAGATGATGGCAAGGGCCTGAACCGGGAAAGTATGGCTGCCTGGGTTGGACAGATTGCCGGGTTCAGCAAGGCGGGTACCTCCGTGGTCCTGGTTTCATCGGGCGCGGTCGCCGAGGGTGTACTGAGACTGGGGCTCAATGGCAGGCCCACCGCTGTGCATTTCCAGCAGGCTGCCGCCGCAGTTGGCCAGATGGGCCTGATCCAGGCCTATGAATCCGAATTTCAGAAATTCGGCCTGCATACCGCCCAGGTCTTGCTCACCCATGACGACCTGTCCAACCGTAAACGCTATCTGAATGCCCGTACCACCCTGAAAACCCTGCTGGACCTGAACGTGATTCCCGTGGTGAATGAAAATGATACGGTGGTGACCGATGAAATCTGTTTTGGTGACAACGACACCCTGGCTGGCCTGGTTGCCAACCTGATCAATGCCGATGCCATGGTGATTCTTACTGACCAGGATGGTCTTTATGATGCCGATCCGCGCACCAACAAGGACGCCAATCTGGTGGACCAGGCGCAGTGCAACGACAGGCACCTGCTGGAATTTGCCGGTACAGGCCATGGTGAACTGGGTCGCGGAGGCATGTTGACGAAAATTCGCGCTGCACGCCTGGCCGCCCGGTCCGGCACTGTGACCTGTATTGCCAATGGTCGTGAGCCGGACATCCTGGCGCAGTTGCGCACAGGTGAGAGCAAAGGCACCTTGCTGCTGCCGGAAAGCAGCCCCCTGGCCTCACGCAAGCAGTGGCTGGCAGGTCACCTCAAGGTCAAGGGCACACTGGTCCTGGATGCCGGTGCCGTCAAGGTGCTCACGGAATCGGGAAAGAGCCTGTTACCGGTAGGTATCAAGTCTGCCACTGGCAGTTTCAAGCGCGGCGAGGTGGTCAGCTGTGTCGATGAATCCGGTAAAGCGATAGCTCGTGGCCTGGTGAATTACGACAGTGCCGAGGCCGGCAAGATCATAGGTCATTCCACAGAAAAACTTTTTTCCCTGCTCGGTTATGAAGGTGAACACGAGATAATTCACCGGGATAACCTGGTGCTTCTGTAAGCCTGCCTGACCGCCTTCCAGGCGAGAGAAAGCGCTGAGCCCAATGTATTTGACAGCATAGCAATACTCTCGCTATGTTAAGCGGGCTTTTTACGTCTCATCATTAATAATCAAAAAAGGGGAAGTTGATGGGCAGAATCCTTTGCCGTGTCTCACTGTTATTCCTGGTTTCCTTGTTGAGCTTCCAGACTCTGGCCGAGAAAAATTTTTCGGGCGTCTGGGTGGGTAATTACAGCGAGGATTATCCCGATCGTTTGCCGGGACCCGAGCTGGGCGATTACGGCGGTTTGCCGATCAATGACGCCGACCGGCTGCGTGCCCAGAGCTGGAGCGCTTCGCTTATTGCGCTGCCCGAGTACCAGTGTCGTGTTCATCCCTCAGACTATGCCAGCAGCTTCGCCAATATCCGTATCTGGGAAGAACGTGACCCCATCAGTGAGCAATTGATTGCCATACGCGTGCAGCATTTTGCCTGGCAGACACGCCGCACCATCTGGATGGATGGTCGGGAGCACCCGCCGGAATATGCCGCCCACACCTCCATGGGCTTTTCCACCGGGGAATGGGTCGGCCACCAGCTGAAAGTCAAAACTACCCATCTCAAGGAAGGCTGGTTGCGACGCAACGGCGTAGCCCGTTCCGACCAGGCCACTGTCACGGAGTACTTCATACGCCACGACGACCTCCTGACCTGGACGGTGATTATTGACGACCCTATTTACCTGGAAGAACCTTTTATCCGGAACCGGGATTACCTCTACACCATCGATGACCAGATCGGTAACTATCCCTGTGACCCGGTCGTGGAAATGGTGCGTGAGCCCGGTTATATCCCCCATCACCTGCCCGGCACCAATACCGATATGCTGATTTATTCCGAACGCCATGATATTCCGCTGGAAGCAGCCATGGGCGGTCCCGAGACCATGTACCCGGAGTACATGGAACGCATCAAGGAATTGCCAACCCCCAGTGAGCTGGAAGCAGGACAGGAGTAATTACAGATGATAAGTAAACTGAACAAGACCCTGTCCGCTGCGCTGTTGCTGCTGGCCGCACCTTTTACGGTGGCCCAGCAGGATTTCGATGCCGTGGAAATTCACACCCTGAAAGTCAGGGACAATATCTACATGCTGGTGGGTTCCGGCGGCAATATCACGGTCCAGACCGGTGATGAAGGTGTCCTGATCATTGATACCCAGTATGCCCAGTTGTCGGACAAGATCCTGGCAGCGATTCGCGAGCTTTCCGACAAACCCCTGCGCTACATCATCAATACCCATCACCACGATGACCACGTGGGCGGCAATGCCAACCTGCGGGAAGCCGGCTTTACCCCGGTGGGCGGTAATGTTGGGGGAGATCTGAGTGATGCCGGAGAAGGGGCCCGCATCCTGGCCCATGAGAATGTCCTGCTGAACATGGCTGCTGATGAGAATGTGTCCACCGAAATGTGGCCGACCATGACCTTTTTTAATGACAAGCGTGATATCTACTTCAATGACGAAGGTATCCGTGTCATGCATCAGCCCAACGCCCATACCAATGGCGACAGTATCATTTTCTTCCGCAAGTCGGATGTCATCACCACCGGTGATGCCTATATCACGAGTTTTTATCCCTTTATCGACATGTCTTCCGGTGGCAGCATCAATGGGTTTATTGATGCAGCCAACGCGATCATCGACCTGGTCATTCCCGAGTATGGCCAGGACGGCGGCACCCTGGTTATTCCAGGACATGGCAGGCTCAGCGATATTGGTGATGTCATCAACTGGCGGGAAATGCTGACCATTGTCAGGGACCGTATTGTTGATATGAAGGACCGCGGCATGAGCCTGGAAGATGTGCTGGCAGCGCGACCTACCCGTGACTATGACCCGCGCTGGGCAGGGGAGGGCATATTCTCGACCGAGAATTTTGTCACTGCTGTCTACATGACATTGGACCAGTAAGGAGTACACCGTGAAATTATTGATCAAGTTATTTGCAGTCCCGGTTACCCTTGGACTGATGTTATCCCCGCTGCAGGCCCAGCCTGGTGGTGAACCGCAGTCGGCCCGTGAAGTGGCTCCTATTGACCTGACCGGGTACTGGGTCTCACTGGTCACCGAGGACTGGCGTTTCAGGATGTTCACCGCGCCTGCCGGTGATTACGAGGGCCTGGGCCTGACAGCCCGGGCACGGGAGATTGCCGATGCGTGGGATCCGGAAGCTGACATAGCTGCCGGTAATGCCTGCAAGGCTTATGGCGCCGGCGGGCTCATGCGTATTCCCACTCGACTGCATATCACCTGGGCAAACGACAACGTGCTGCAGGTGGATACCGATGCCGGTATGCAGACCCGACTGCTGAAGTTCGGCGAGGCACAGGACAATGCTGGTGCCGGTTCACTGCAGGGTGTGACAGATGCCGAGTGGCTGCTGGAAAGGCAGGGTCGTTTCGGGCCGGTAACCTGGGGCAGCATCCAGGCCATCACGACCGACATGGCGCCCGGCTACCTGCGCCGCAATGGCGTGCCCTATGGCACCCAGGCCACGTTGACCGAATACTACGAATTACTGGTGGGCGGCGACGGCACGGAATACCTGACGGTTATCTCCGTTCTGGAAGATCCGGAAAACCTGAACCAGTTGTACACGACCTCCGCAAACTTCAAACGCGAGCCGGATAACAGCAACTGGAATCCACAGGAATGCATGGCCCAGTAAAATGGTTTGCCCGGAATGAAAAAAGGCCGCTGATGCGGCCTTTTTTATTACTTGTCTGGTTAATGGAAAAACCAGGGTGAATCGAAAGTCAGATCAGTCAAAGGTCTGTTCGTCATCAAAGCCCCAGCCAAATCCGTCAGAAGGACGCAGGATTGATTCCATGCGCATGCGATAGTCGGTTTTTTCACGAGCCGGCTGACCGGTGATGATGACTTCGTCACCGGGCTTGAATGATGTGCGGGTCAGCCCCTGGCGCATCAGCAGGCTTGCACCACCCCATTCAACGCCCCAGCGCTGCATGACGCCATTTTCATCCGGTGCCATTACCATGACGGAGGAGTGTGGGTTGCGAAAATTCATTTGCACCAGCTTGCCACGAATCTCGATCATGGAGTCCATGTCGTAGGTGGCCTGGAAAGAGTGATGGGCCAATGCGCTTTGTCCCACCGTCAGTGCCATGAACAGGCCGGTACAAAGGCAAAGAGTTCGAGTTAGTGTCATGCTGGCTCCCCCTGGAGTGTCTTTTATATAACTTTCGCCTGATTATAGCCGAAGGTCTGGCAACTGTGCAGGTTTTTGGTCTTCCTGTTCAGCAGGCATTAAAAAACCGGCAAAAGCCGGTTTTTTAATAAAATCAACAGGGTATCAAGCCTTGAGAGCCTTGATAGCGCTGTTCAGGCGGCTCTTGTGACGTGCAGCCTTGTTGGCATGGATGATGCCCTTGTCCGCCATGCGGTCAATGACGGGTACAGCGCTGTTATAGGCAGTGCTGGCCTGGTCATAGTCATTGCTTTCTATAGCGGCATTGACCTTCTTGATATAGGTACGGACCATGGAACGGGCACCCGCGTTATGCTTGCGACGGTTTTCCGCCTGTCTTGCCCGTTTGCGGGCCTGTGCAGAGTTCGCCAAGGCTGTCTCCTCTTAATGAAAATCGTTGTTCGTTGTTAAAAACGTAATTAAATTCTGGAATTCGTCCCGGAAAGCGTCCTGCTTGCCGAAAAAAGACGCGAATCATGCAGTTTTCGCAGGCTTTTGTCAACTGTGAGGCATGCTCTATCCCGGTTCTGCTGTGATAAACTGCGCCCTTGATTCCTTCCGGAGAGAGACCCAGACAGCGTGCAGGCAGATGCAGACAAGCCGGATGAAACCGGGGTTGCCAAATCCAGCCTGGTCGTCTCTTCAATGACCTTCCTGTCACGCATCCTCGGATTGGTGCGTGAAATCGTTTTTGCCGCCGTTTTTGGTGATGGCGCCGCGGCTGATGCCTTTTTTGTAGCCTTCCGTATCCCCAATTTCCTGCGCCGGCTGTTTGCCGAGGGCGCCTTTTCCCAGGCCTTTGTGCCGGTGCTGTCCGAATACCGCAAGAAGCATACCTTTGAGCAGGTCAAAAGCCTGGTGGACCATGTGGCAGGTCGCCTGTCCCTGATCCTGGTGCTTGTCACGCTGGTGGGTGTGATTGCAGCTCCCCTGGTGGCCACTGTTTTTGCCTGGGGCTACCGGGATACACCCGACAAGTTTGCCTTGCTGGTGGAGATGCTGCGCATCACCTTTCCCTATATCCTGCTGATTTCGCTCACAGGATTTGCCGGCTCCATTCTCAACTCGTACAACCGCTTTGCTGTACCAGCCGTTACGCCCATATTCCTGAACATTACCCTGATCTCCTGCGCGCTGTTCCTGAGCCCCATGATGGCGGAACCAGTTATCGCACTGGCCTGGGGCGTACTGCTGGCCGGCCTGATCCAGCTCATGTTCCAGTTACCTTTTTTGCAACACCTGAAACTGCTGCCTGCTCCCAAACTCAGGCCACACCATGAAGGTGTGAAAAAGGTGATCACCCTGATGATACCGGTGATGTTCAGTGTCTCCGTCGGGCAGATCAACCTGCTGCTGGACACGATTCTTGCCACGGCCCTGCAAGGCGACGGTGCGGTGAGCTGGCTGTATTATTCTGACCGTCTCATGGAGTTGCCACTGGGTATTTTTGCCATTGCCATCGCCACGGTGATCCTGCCGACCCTCTCGCGCATCCATGCCGCCGAGGATACTGAAAAATTCGTGGCGACCCTGGACTGGAGCCTGCGAACACTGGTTCTGGTCGGATTACCTGCCACCCTGGCACTGGTGGTGCTTGCTGAGCCCCTGATTGTCATTATTTACCAGCGCGGTGCCTTCAGCCTCGAATCAGTGGCTCCGACGGCTGCCAGCCTGAAGGCCTATGCCGTGGGCTTGCTGGGCTTCATGAGTATCAAGGTGCTGGCCACGGCGTATTTTTCCCGGCAGGACACGACTACACCGGTACGCTTTGCGGTCATTGCCATGGTCAGCAACATGGTATTTAACCTGTTGCTCATTATTCCTCTGGCCCATGTCGGGCTGGCTCTGGCCACCTCACTTTCGGCCTTCGTCAATGGCGGCCTGTTGTTGTCCGGCTTGCTGAAATTGAAGGTTTTCCACTTTGGCAGGCACTGGATTGGCTACCTGATGCGCATCGGATTCGCAGGCCTGGTCATGGTGCTGGTACTCAGGTTCCTCTACGGACCGGACGATTTCACCAGCCTGGCCAATGCCGGGACCGTGGATCGACTCCTGTTCCTATTGCTGATTTGTGGTAGCGGCATTCTGGCCTATGGCCTGTCCCTGCTGGCATTGGGTATAAGACCTGCCCATTTCAGGCATTCTGCCTGATATAATGCCCGGCTTTTCTCCAGCCAGTTAAGGAATCTCCCCGGATTCATGAGTGTTTATACCGATTTTGCCGCGTTCAGGGCCAGCCATAACGGTTGTGTAGCCACGATCGGTAAATATGACGGCCTGCATATCGGCCACCAGCACGTGCTCGATACCCTGAACGGGATTGCCAAACAGCAGGGGCTGCCCGCGGTGGTGATCCTGAGCGAACCCCACCCGGAAGAGTTTTTTGCCGGTGACAAGGCGGCTCCCCGGTTAACAGGCTTTGAAGACAAGGTGGAATTCCTGCTGGCCCATGGGGTGGATGCTATCTTCAAAATGCACTTTGATCAGACTCTGTCCAATCTCAGTGCCGAGGATTTCATTCAGCAGTACCTGGTTGATGGGCTGGGCGTGCACACCCTGATCGTGGGTGATGATTTCCGTTTTGGTCACGGCCGGCGTGGGGATTTCGATCTCCTGGTCGAAAAGGGCAGGGACAACGGTTTCAAGGTAATGCGTGAAGGTTCCTGCGAACTGGCTGGCGAGCGGGTCAGCAGTACCCTGGTCCGGCAGTACCTGCAACAGGGCGATTGCGAAAAAGTCAGGCAATTGCTGGGGCGCTATTACAGTATTGGGGGCAACGTGGTGAGCGGCAAACAGCTTGGGCGTGAGCTGGGCACGCCCACGGCGAATATCGCTCTGGATTTTGACAAGCTGCCCTTGCACGGCATTTTCAGTGTCCTGGTGACACACCGGGACAGGCAACTGCAGGGTGTGGCCAGCATCGGTTTTAATCCCACCATCGATGACAGCCGTATTCCCAGGCTGGAAGTCTTTCTTTTTGATTTTGACGAAGATATTTACGGGGAACACCTGAGTGTCAGTTTTGTCAAAAAACTGCGGGATGAATACGCCTTTCCCGATCTTGATGCCCTGAAAAAACAGATTTCCGTGGATATCGAACAAGCCAGGGATTCACTGGATTCTGCGACGGCCATCTGACGCAACCATGAGCAAACAAGCCGATATGACAACAAGTGCAATACAGGAAGCCGCCAGACCCGGGCTCCCCCTGTTGTTTTCCCTGGCCGCTGTGGTTGCTGTCATCGACAGGGTGACCAAGGTCATTTGCAATGCCAACCTGACTGAAGGTGTGCCGGTGTCGGTTATGCCCGGCCTTGATCTGATGCTGGGGTATAACGCCGGTGCTGCATTCAGTTTCCTGAATGATGCTGGAGGCTGGCAGCGCTGGTTCCTGACCGGGATATCGTTGACCGTCAGTGCGGCAATTGCCGTGTGGCTGGTCAAATTACCACGTTCTCAGAAGTTGTTGAGCCTGGCACTGGCACTGATTCTGGGCGGTGCGCTGGGTAACCTGTACGACCGGGCCCTGGCCGGCTATGTCATCGATTTCATCAGTGTCTATTACGACGAATACCGTTTTGCCACGTTCAATGTGGCCGATGCGGCGATCAGTGTCGGGGCGGCCCTGATGATTCTGGACATGGTCCTGGAGGCCAGATCCCATGGCCGGGAGAATGCCGGGTAAACAGGTACTTATGGACAAGATCACGCTCACAGACATCACCGAAACCGGCAATGCGGCGCAGGATGAACCGGCAGTTCAATACGCCGAAGACCAGGTCAGCAATGGCAAGGAAGTTACCCTGCATTTCGAACTGGCACTGGAAGACGGTAAAATCGTCGACAGCAATTTTGACGGCCAGCCCGCAACCTTCCGGCCCGGTGATGGCAACCTGCCGCCAGGCTTTGAACAGGTTCTTTTCGGCCTGCGACAGGGAGAGGAAAAGACCGTCAAGGTCAGCGAGGATGATGCTTTTGGCCCCTATAACCCGGACAATGTGCAGACATTTCCCCGCTACCGCTTCCAGGCGGATTTGGCCATGGAGGAGGGGCTGGTGATAAACTTCGCTGACCAGGCCGGCAATGAGCAGGCCGGGGTCATCACGGCATTTGATTCAGAAAAGATTACCGTGGATTTCAATCACCCGCTGGCCGGCAGGAATATCCTGTTTCGAGTCAAAATTCTTTCAGTAAAGCCCTGACAGGGCGGACGCACCCATGAACTCACAAACCAAGGCCCTGAATATCAACCTGGCGAACCCGCGCGGATTTTGCGCCGGAGTCGATCGTGCCATTGATATCGTGAACAGGGCGCTTGACCTGTTCGGACCCCCTATCTATGTGCGTCATGAAGTGGTGCACAACAAGACGGTGGTAGAGTCCCTGCGAAAACGCGGTGCCATCTTCGTTGATGAACTGGCCGATGTTCCGCCCAGGGACAGCGAAGGCAAGGCTTCTATCGTGATTTTCAGTGCCCATGGTGTCTCCCAGGAGGTCAAGCAGGAAGCCGATGCCCTGGGCCTGCGCGTGTTTGATGCGACATGCCCGCTGGTTACCAAGGTGCACCTGGAAGTCATCAAGTACAGTGCAGCAGGCCATGAATGCATCCTGATCGGCCACGCCAGGCACCCCGAGGTGGAAGGGACGATGGGCCAGTATGATTCAAGCCAGGGGGGGCGCATCTACCTGGTTGAATCCGAGGAGGATGTGAAGAACCTGTCCGTGCTGGATGAAAACAACCTGGCGTATGTGACGCAAACCACCTTGTCCATGGATGATACCGCGCGCATCATCGACGCCCTGCATGAACGTTTTCCGGGCATCACCGGGCCGCGTAAAAAGGACATTTGCTATGCCACCCAGAACCGCCAGGATGCCGTCAAGCAACTGGCCCTGGAGAATGACCTGGTACTGGTCGTGGGATCGCCCAATTCGTCCAACTCAAACCGCTTGCGTGAGCTGGCCCAACGCATGGGCAGTGAAGCCTACCTGATTGATCATGCCGGCGAGATTCGCAACGACTGGTTTGATGGCAAAAAATCCATCGGTGTAACGGCTGGCGCTTCGGCGCCTGAAATACTGGTTCAGGAAGTCATTGATCGCCTGAAAGCTATTGGTGGGACGGAACCGGTCGAGATGCAGGGTGTGGAGGAAAACATCGTGTTTTCCATGCCCCGGGAGCTCAAGGGATCCGCTAATCAGGCCTGAAGTGGTTCTGTGCTTTTCAAGCTCAGGGCGCCGGATTTAATCCACACCGAGCTTCTTCAGCCGGTAGCGGAAAGAGCGAAAAGTCATCCCCAGTTTTTTTGCAGCCGCCGTCTTGTTCCAGCGGGTTTCTTCAAGGGCTTTTTCAATAGCCGCTTTTTCAATTTTTTCGAGATGTTTTTCCAGGGAAAAGTCATCCTCCAGGGCAATCTGATCCCTGGTTTCCTGGACAGGATCGACAGGGGCTTCCTCAGAGCGGTTTTTCAGCGATGGCAGGTCATGCGCCTGGATCACGTTGTCTTCAGCCAGGGCCAGGGCCCGCTGCAGAATGTTTTCCAGTTCCCTGACATTTCCCGGAAAATCATATTCCTGCAATAAGGCCAGGGCATCGTCACTGATACCGGCTTTGTGCATGCCGTTCTCCCGGGCGATGAGTTCCAGGTAATGTTCTGCCAGCAAGGGAATGTCATTTCGGCGTTCACGCAGGCTTGGCACATGCAGTTCAATTACATTGATGCGGTAGTACAGGTCCTGGCGCAGGTTGCCTTTTGTCACTTCCTCGTCAAGGTTCTTGTGGGTGGCGCTGAGCAACCTGACATCCACCGGGACTTCAGATTCGGAGCCAACAGGCCGCACTGACTTTTCCTGGATCGCCCTGAGCAGTTTGACCTGCATGTGCAGGGGCAGGTCGGCAATTTCATCCAGGAACAGGCTGCCTCCGTCGGCGGCCTGGAAGAGGCCGGTCTTGTCCGAATTGGCACCGGTAAAGCTGCCTTTCCTGTGACCAAAAAACTCACTCTCCATGAGCTCCGAGGGAATGGCACCACAGTTGATCGCCACGAATTCCTTGTCCTGGCGCGGCCCCATGGCATGGATGGACCGGGCAACCAGTTCCTTACCGCTGCCGGACTCACCACTGATGAAAACAGGGGCCTGGCTGCGGGCAAGCTTGGCAATCTGTTCTTTCAGTTTGCTGATCTGGGTGGACTGGCCGACCAGTTTCAGGGGGGAGTCGCTTTCCGCAGTGACTTTCTCCGGCATGACATGCTCAAGCTTCAGGGCCGTATTGACCATCTCGCGCAGTTTCCTGATGTCCACGGGTTTTGAAACAAAATCGAAGGCGCCGGATTTCAGGGCAGTAATTGCCGTTTCCGTACTGCCGTGGGCAGTAATGACGGCAACCGGCATGTGGGGGTACTTGTTCTGGATTTCCCTGACCAGCTCAATACCGTTGCCATCAGGCAGCTTCATGTCCGTCAGGCAAAGTTGAAAATCACTGCCTGCCAGCAATGCACGGGCTTCACCCAGGTCACTGGCGGTATCGGTGTCCAGTTCCATGCGACCGAGCGTGATTTCCAGGAGTTCCCTGATGTCAGGTTCGTCATCAACAATCAGGACTTTGTTATTCATGGTCAGGATTATTCAATATCAGGGTTGGTGAAATTGATCCGGAACGTACTCTTGTTCTTGTAGTCGGGCAGGTAGGATAGCCCGGTGTAATTAGCGTCGCATATTTCCTTGCAAATAAACAGCCCGAGCCCTGTACCGGTTTGTTCAGTTGTGAAAAAGGGTTCAAAAATCTGTTGTAAAAGTTCTTCCGGTATTTCCTTGCCGTCATCCATCAGGTATAGCACGGGTTTGCCGTCGGTTTCGCTGATTCCTGCTTCAATCCTGATATGGGCCTTGCCCGTGGCTTTCTTGCTGTGACGCAGACCGTTTTCAAACAGGTTGGTCATCACCTGGTCAAGCTGTCCCTGGTTAAACTGGATGGTTATGTCTTCAGGGCTTATATCCCACTCGATGTCGACATCCTCACTGCTTGAATTGGAAAACTTGGCAATAAACTGTGTCATCCATTCCTGCAGGGAGAGATATTCCGGGTTGTCGGACTTGTTGCGGGACAAATCAAGGATGCTTTCAATGATCCTGTTAACGCGACTGGAATGGGATGAAATAATTTCCAACAGGCGCTTGTCACTGATATCGATTTTTTCCGATTCATTGAGTAACTGGCTGGCATGTGAAATAGCACCCAGCGGATTGCGTACCTCATGAGCGATGCTCGCAGTGAGGCGTCCCAGGGACATCAGTTTCAGTTGCTGGGCCCGACTGGTCAGCAGGGAATAGTCCTCCAGGAAAATCAGGATATTGGGATCAGGGGAGGTTCCCGGGTTTAGGTAAGTAAAACCGGCCTTGATATCGCGGGAAGAGTCTTCAAGTCGAAAAGGAGGGGCTTTGATACTGTTGTCCTTCTGCCAGTTGTGCAACTGTTCCACCAGGATTTCCGGTAACCTGATGGTAGCCTGTTCATCATCTCTGATTTGCAGAAATCTTTTGGCGGCATCATTGATATTGAGGATGTTGGTATCCTTGTCGACCACCAGAATGCCATTGTGCATGCGACGAATGATCTGGTCATTCATTTCCTGCAGGGACTGGATGTTTTCGGCCTGTCGTCGAGTGATCTGTTCGTTCTGACGAATTCTGCCACCCAGGTATTGCAGTGAACCTGATACGGCAAACAACATGAAGCCCAGGATCCCGGCCTGGACAAAGTAGACAATGCCGTCGTCAACAACCAGGTAGAGGTAGACTTCACTGTAGATGGCCAGGATGGAGCCAACCGCGGCAAAGAAAGTGCTCATCCTGAACCGGAACAGCAGGCTGCCCGAAGCGACCGGGACAATCAGCAGGTTTGCCATGCCACTGCTCACGCCGCCACAGGTATAACTGATCAGTACCAGGAAAATGATATCGACCAGGATGACCACGATATATTGCGAGATTTCCAGGGTCCGGTTGCGGGGCAGGAAACCACGAAACAGCACCAGGATATTCAGCGCCAGGTAAATGACGATGACCTGGAGGAACAATTCCGGGTTTATGGCCCCAAGGGAAAAGGTAAAGGAACGGAAATAAAAACCGATGACCAGTACCAGGGAAAGCACAACCCGGTAGATATTATAGACATCGAAAACCTTCTGGTTTAACTGATGTCCGATATCATCAATATCAGGATTGAAGGTGCTGGCTAGTGAAGACATGGTGTAATTGCGGGGCTCATCCGGCCGACAGCCGCTAAAGGCACGTTACCGGCTATTGTCCGCCAGGTATTTGTCCCTGTGCTCACTGCTGCAAAACCACTGGTTATCGTGCTCAAGTGCGATTTTTTCTGGCACATGTACCTTGCAGTACTGGCAGGCCACCATGGCATCACCGGAGAGTTTTTTGTCACTGGCATTCTTGTTACGCTTCTGGCGCAGGGTGGCCTGGTAGTTTTTGATCATGCGCCAGACCAGCCAGATAACCAGGGCAAAAATGACAAGTCTGATCAAGCCCATATAAAATCTTTATAATTGCGGTCAAGAGGCAGACAATACCTTACCTCTTTCACAATATCCATAGAGCAGAACCTATAGCCAAAGCAAAGCCTTTAGCCAAACCAAAGCCTTTAGCCAAAGCAAAGCCTTTAGCGAAACAATAATCCCCGCTTTTTACAGGAATCTATTTTGTCCGTACCAGAATCTCCGCAAAACACCGCTCACCTCAATGTTGTCATGGCCCAGATCAACCCACTTGTCGGTGATATTCCCGGCAATGCTGACCTGGTCATCAGCACGGTAGAACAGGTACTGTCCAGCCAGGTGGCCGATGTCATCGTCTTTCCGGAACTTGTACTGACCGCCTATCCGCCGGAAGACCTGCTGCTCAGGGAAAGCCTGGATATACGTGTTGGTGCTGCCCTGGAGAAAATATGTGAGCAACGGTTTGAAACCCACCTGGTCATAGGTTATCCGGGCAGGGAAGAGGGCAAGCTCTACAACATGCTGGCGGTGATACGGGATGGCAGCATCGTTGCCACGTATAAAAAACAGTCCCTGCCCAACTACCAGGTGTTTGATGAAAAGCGTTACTTCCATGCTGGCAGTGAACCTTGTGTACTGGATATCAAGGGAGTAGCGACCGGCTTTACCATTTGCGAGGACCTGTGGGAAGACGGCCCCATGACGCAGTCGGCAGCGGCAGGGGCGAAGCTGATGATCAACATCAATGGTTCCCCGTTCCATGTCGACAAGCTCGCCGACAGGCAGGCAGCCATGGCCGCGCGTCAACAGGAAGCCGCATTGCCGATTATTTATGTCAACCAGGTTGGCGGCCAGGATGAACTGGTGTTTGACGGTTTCTCCATGGCCCTGGATGCCGACGGTACGGTCAAGGTACTGGCTCCGGCCTGCAGGGAGGCGCTTGTGCCTGTGCAGGTTGAATACAACGAGGGAAATGCACGGATCAGGGCAGGTGAGATCGCACCACAGGACAGTGGGGAGAGCCTGGTCTACAAGGTCCTTGTACTGGGTTTGCATGATTACGTCACCAAGAACGGCTTCAGCGGAGTGGTCCTTGGTTTGTCCGGTGGCATCGATTCGGCACTTACCCTAGCACTGGCAGCGGATGCCCTGGGCAGTGACAAGGTCCATGCGGTGATGATGCCCTTTAAATATACCGCGCAGATGAGCCTGGATGATGCCGCCCGGCAGGCAGAGAATTTTGGTGTGAACTACAAGGTGATTCCCATCGAGTCGGTTTACCACAGTTTCATGGACAGCCTGGAAGCCGAGTTTGCTGGTACATCGGTGGACCTGACGGAACAGAACCTGCAGGCGCGATGTCGCGGTGTCATGCTGATGGCCATCTCCAACAAGAAGGGCTACCTGGTACTGACAACCGGCAACAAGAGCGAAATGGCAGTGGGCTATTCCACCCTGTACGGTGACATGGCAGGTGGTTTTGATGTGCTCAAGGACGTGCCGAAGTTGCTGGTTTACGCCCTGTCACGGTACCGTAATACGCTCAGGGACAAGGGCATCGAGGAAATGATTCCGGCACGTATCATCGAGCGTCCCCCGTCCGCCGAACTGGCACCTGGCCAGGTGGATGAAGACAACCTGCCGCCCTATGAAATACTCGACCAGATTCTAGAACTTTATATCGAGCATGACCAAAGTGCCCATGCCATTATTGAGAAAGGTTTTGATAGCGACACGGTTATGCGAGTATTGCGTCTGGTTGATCTTAATGAGTACAAACGCCGGCAGGCACCGGTGGGGGTCAGGATCAGCAAGAAAGGCTTTGGTCGTGACCGGCGCTATCCGATAACCTCGGGGTGGAAGTTGGGGAAATAATACAATCTTGAACAGATGTAGGCCGGAAGAGGCACGTAGTGCCGTCATCCGGCAACCTCGACAGGCATTTCGATAAAGGGATAAAGGGATAAAGGGATAAAAGGATAAAAAGTAGGTCGGCATAGGCTCCCAGAGCCGTTTGCCGACAACTAAAGAAAAAAATAACAACAGGCACCCTAATGAACAAAAGCAGCGACAACCTCTACTGGAAAGAAAATATTCGCATCCTGACCATATTGCTGAGTATATGGTTCGTGGTGTCCTTTCTCTTGTCTGTCATATTTGTCGACCAGCTCGATAGCATCCGTATCGGCGGCTTCAAGCTGGGGTTCTGGATGGCGCAGCAAGGCTCCATTTATGTCTACGTGGTGCTGATCTTTGTCTACCTGAAGATGATGGATAACCTGGACCGCAAATACCACCACGAAGAAAAGGATATCCTGTCCGAGGAAGCCAGGGAACGTGGTGAAACCGGTGATTCTGGCGAATAAGTCGCAGCGTTGAAGCCCCAATTGACTAGAACAATTAAAAGAAAAATCACACCATGAGTTTACAAATCTGGACCTATCTCTGCGTTGGCATCAGTTTCATTGTCTATATCGGTATTGCTGTCTGGTCACGCGCTTCTTCCACGAAAGAATTCTATATCGCCGGTGCCCATGTTCCGCCATTGGCCAATGGCCTGGCGACTGCTGCTGACTGGATGTCGGCCGCCTCTTTTATCTCCATGGCGGGAATCGTCTCGTACATGGGACGGGACGGCTCGGTTTACCTGATGGGCTGGACCGGCGGTTATGTCCTGCTGGCCTTGTTGATTGCTCCCTACCTGCGAGACTTCGGCAAGTTCACGGTGCCGGACTTTATCGGTGACCGCTACTACAGCCAGTTTGCCCGCATGGTGGCGGTTGTCTGTGCGATCTTTGTGTCTTTTACCTATGTAGCAGGCCAGATGCGCGGTGTCGGCGTGGTTTTTTCCCGGTTTCTGGAAGTGGATATCAACCTGGGCGTACTCATTGGCATGGGTATCGTGTTTTTCTATGCAGTGCTGGGGGGGATGAAGGGCATTACCTATACGCAGGTAGCGCAGTATTGCGTTCTGATTTTCGCTTACATGGTGCCGGCAGTATTCATCTCCATACTCATGACCGGCAATATCATTCCCCAGCTGGGTTTTGGCTCTGAACTGAACGACAGCTTTGGTGGCGGTTACCTGCTTGACCGCCTGGACGGTTTGCATGAAGAGCTGGGGTTTACGGCCTATACCGAAAGTGTACGCAGCAGTATAGATGTGCTGTTTATCACCGGGGCGCTGATCATGGGCACTGCCGGGTTACCCCATGTCATCATCCGGTTTTTTACTGTCCCCAGTGTCAGGGCAGCCCGTAAATCTGCCGGTTACGCCCTGTTGTTTATCGCCATCCTGTATACCACGGCACCGGCTATCGCTGCTTTCGCCCGCACCAATCTCATCAACACGGTCAGCAATGCTGAATATTCGTCCATGCCGTCGTGGTTCCGTACCTGGGAAAACACGAACCTGATCAGCTTTGAAGACAAGAATGGCGATGGCCTCATCCAGTACGTGGCCGATCCCGAAGAAAATGAATTGACCGTGGACCGCGACATTATCGTGCTGGCCAATCCGGAAATTGCGCAATTGCCAAACTGGGTTATCGCCCTGGTGGCAGCAGGGGGGCTGGCCGCCGCCTTGTCGACAGCAGCCGGGTTGTTACTAGTCATCTCGACCGCCATTTCCCATGATCTGCTCAAGCGTAACCTCATGCCGGATATCAGTGAAAAACAGGAACTGCTGTTTGCCCGCATCGCGATTTTCTTTGCCGTGTGTATAGCAGGCTATTTCGGCATCAATCCGCCCGGGTTCGTGGCCCAGGTGGTAGCTTTTGCCTTTGGCCTGGCGGCCTCGTCTTTTTTTCCGGCCATCGTCCTGGGGATCTTCTCCACGCGTATGAACAAGGAGGGGGCGATTTCCGGCATGATTGCGGGCATCGTTTTCACGGCTATCTATATAGTCTATTTCAAGTTCATCAATCCCGCCGCTGATAATGCTGACAACTGGTGGCTGGGTATTTCACCGGAAGGGATTGGTACGCTGGGTATGTTCATCAATTTTGCCGTGGCAGTCATTGTTTGCCGCTTTACCAGTGAACCGCCACAGGCGGTGAAAGACATGGTGCTGGATATTCGCGTGCCGGGAAAACCTGACTGATCAGTTGCGCGCAGTCAGCTTCAGTAAGCGACCATCGGAACTGCCACGCTGGTCTTCCAGTAACCAGATAGCACCATCGGGTCCCTGTTTTACTGCCCTGATTCGCTGGTTCATATCAAAGCGCCCGGCTTCCCGGGCCTGATCTCCGTTGAACACCACACGCACCAGAGACTGCGATGACAGGCCACCGATAAATGCGTTGCCCTGCCACTGGGGGAATTCAGCACCTGAGTAGAACATCAGGCTGGAAGGGGAGATCACCGGGTTCCACCAGACCGCCGGGGCATTGAACTCCGGACGGGTGTCATGGTCCGGAATATTTTCCCCGCTGTAATGATCACCATTGGATACCAGCGGGTAGCCGTAGTTGCCGCCGCGCACAACCCGGTTCAGCTCATCGCCACCGCGGGGGCCCATTTCCACGTTCCACAGTTGACCATTGCCGTCAAAGGCCAGTCCCAGGGGATTACGATGTCCCAGGGACCAGACCTGGGCAGCAATGCCACCCTGGTCAGCAAAGGGGTTATCAGCTGGCACGCTGCCGTCATAATTCAGGCGCAGGATCTTGCCAAGATTCTGGGTCATGTCCTGGGCCGGATCGAACTTCTGCCTTTCCCCCGAACTGATCCACAGGTAATTATCATGGAAGGCAATGCGCTGGCCAAAATGACCATTGCCGCTGACCTTGGGAAATTGCCGCCAGATGACTTCCAGGTCCTGCAATGCACCTTGCGTGGCGGCAAGCTCAAGCCTGGCCCTTGCCACGGCGGCACCTGCTCCTCCCGTGCCGCGTTCACCATAGCTCATGTACACCAGGTTGTTCGAGGCATAGTCGGGATGCAGGACAATATCGCCAAAGCCCGACTGTCCGGCAGATACCACGTCGGGAACACCGCTGATCTCACCCATAGTGCCGGATTCCGGATCGTAGAGCTTCAATGCTCCCTGCTTTTCTGTCACCAGTATCCTGCCGTCAGGCAGAAAGGTCATGGCCCATGGCTGGTTGAACTGGGCGACTTCCGTCACGTTGAAGGGAGTATTCTGGGCAAGCAGGGAGTTCTCGGCACCACAGGCGCTGAGAAAAAGCAGGCTGAACAGGAACTGGGGTAGAAATCGCTTCATGGGGTAGTCCTTGCATTGTCTGGCAGGTCTGAAGTATCTGCAGAATATACCGGCAGAATTGAATGATCGTCAGCTTTACCTTTGTTCCCGGTGTTTGAAACTGGTAGGGCTTTGTTCTTCCTG
>CAZROW010000030.1:6874-34290 GCA_964601805.1 uncultured Enterobacteriaceae bacterium | reverse complement strand
ACAAGGGACAAGGGACAAGGGACAAGGGACAAGGGACAAGGGACAAGGGACAAGATGATTTGCCGTTTTTTTATGTCAAGCGTACTCCCTGAACAATGGCGTTTATTCGTATTTTTGTAGGTCGGCATGAGCGAAGCGTTTGCCGACAAAAAATTTCACATGAGGTAAATCCCCGCGTCGGGAAACGACGCTTCGCGTCTATCCCGACCTACGACACCCCGGACATTCGTTCAGGCCCAACGTGTCGTTCCTTGTCCCTTGCTCCTTGTCCCTTGTTCCTCCCGGCGCAGCCGGGCCCCCGGTTTTATTAGGACTTCCCGCCCCAATCCCCTAAAATTGCTGCCATGATTGATCTCGATTTTGACAGGGAACATCTCTGGCATCCCTACACCTCCATGGACAACCCATTACCGGTTTATCCGGTGGTTCGGGCGGAAGGCGTCAACCTGTTACTGGAGTCCGGTGAATCCCTGGTGGATGGCATGGCCTCCTGGTGGAGTGTTCTGCATGGTTATAACCACCCTGCCTTGAATTCCGCGGTAAAGAAACAGCTGGATAACATGGCCCATGTCATGTTCGGTGGTATTACACATGAGCCCGCCGTCGCCCTTGGCAAAAAACTGGTGGCCCTGTCACCTGAGCCCCTGCAGAAAGTATTCCTGTGTGACAGTGGCTCGGTTGCCGTGGAGGTCGCCATGAAAATGGCCATCCAGTACTGGCAGGCCCGGGGGCAATCCGGACGCACCCGTATGCTGGCCATTCGCAACGGTTACCACGGGGATACCTTTGCCGCCATGAGCGTCTGTGATCCGGTCACCGGCATGCATGACCGCTTTGTCGGCGTCCTGACACAGCAGTATTTTGCGAATGCTCCCCAATGCCGTTTTGGCAAAACCGCTCGCCAGGATGACCTGGACAACATGCAGCAACTGCTGGCGCAGCACAGCCAGGAAATCGCTGCCGTCATTCTTGAACCCATCGTACAGGGGGCAGGCAGAATGTATTTTTATTCCGCCGATTACCTGGCCAGGGTCAGGCAGCTTTGCCATGACCATGATGTGCTGCTCATTGCCGATGAAATAGCCACCGGGTTCGGGCGCACGGGCAAAATGTTTGCCTGTGAGCATGCCGGTATTTCCCCGGACATCATGTGCCTGGGGAAAACCCTGACCGGCGGTTACATGACACTGGCCGCCACGCTATGTACTGAAGATATTGCCAGCGTGATTTCAGAAAACGGCGGCGTCTTCATGCATGGCCCCACCTTCATGGGCAATCCGTTGGCCTGCGCCTGTGCCAATGCCAGTATCGACTTGCTGGAAAGCACCGGATGGCAATCCTCGGTTGAGCGTATCGCCGCCCAGCTGGAAACAGAACTGGCGCCTTGCCGGCAGGAATCCTCGGTTGCCGACGTCCGGGTTCTGGGCGCAATCGGTGTGGTCGAGATGGTCGAGCCGATCGATATGGCCCATGCCCAGGCCTTTTTCGTCGCCCGCGGAGCCTGGATTCGGCCCTTTGGCAGGCTGGTCTATATCATGCCGCCCTATTGCATTAACCCGGATGATCTGGGTACCCTGACCCGGGCAATACAGGCGTTTGCCCGCGAGCGAGCAAGTCTATAAAATAGCGCCTTTTTCGACTTTAACCCCTCTGATTATCTGCCGTTTGCGCCGGGGAAGGCATATCCGAACATAATCTAAAGAGGCCTACTGCTGGGTGAAATAACCATGTCAGACGATAAACAAAATATTCTCAAGTTCCTGGAAAATACCTCCGTTGAGGTCACACCGGGCGGCGCCAAAAAAATCGAGGACTTCAGGGATCTCCTGCGTCCGGGCACAACTGTCTTTGTCACCTTCCTGCCTGGCTCTGATATCAGGGATACCGTGGCCACTGTACAGCGCCTGCATGCCGAAGGCATGAAGCCGGTTCCGCATTTCGCTGCCCGTTCCATTCCCAACAAGGCATTCTTCGAGGAAAACCTGAAAATTTTCCAGGACGAGTGCGGTGTTGAAGAAGCCCTGCTCATTGGTGGCGGCGTGGATAACCCGGTTGGCGATTTCTCCAGCTCAATGGAAATCCTGAAGCTGGACCTGTTTCAGAAATACGGCATCACCAAGCTGGGTGTAGCCGGCCATCCTGAAGGCTCACCTGATATTCCATCGGAAGAAGTCACCAAGGCCTTGCTGGAGAAAAATGTCTATGCGAAGGAAAATGGCATCGACATGTACATCACGACACAGTTCTGTTTTGAAGCAGAACCCATCATTGCCTGGGACAAGAAAATCCGCGCTGAAGGTAATGAACTGCCTATCCACATCGGCATTCCGGGCCTGGCCACCATCAAGACCCTGATGGGTCATGCCAAGGCCTGCGGCATTGGTCCTTCCATGCGCGTTCTTACACGCCAGGCGGCAAACATCGCCAAGTTGATGACCACGCGCATGCCGGACAAGATCACTCGCGACCTGGCCAATTACCAGGCCAATGATCCTGAGTGCGGCATTACCCTTTGTCACCTGTATCCGCTGGGCGGCATGAAGAAGTCTGCGGCATGGCTCTATGCCGTCATGGATGGTGACTTTGAGTTGAATGACAAGGGAGGTTTCGACCTCACCCGCGAACTGGATATCTAGTCCACTTCCCGATATTCACCTCTGATTTGTGACGCAATTCACGTCAACCCAGGGGTAATGTGAGTCAATTCGCAGACCGAAAAGGGGAGGAGCGTAAGATTGCAATCAAATCATTCCTCTGATGATTTTGGTCTCACTAGTATGGGGACTCTCTGACTATTTCCAGTATGTCTCTGCGGGGATCTGAAATGCTGCGATGGAAGGCGCAGTCCGCCACTCATAGCGACACTATTAGTAAGGGCTGCAACGCAGCAGCGGGGCGTTTCAGGCCCCGCCCTTCGGGGCCTTCAGGCGGCACATGGGGCTGCGTTAGCCTTTCTTGACAGGTTGACGACATGCCTGCAAAAGGCTGCCTTGTCCCACGCACCGCCTGAAGGCCAGAGACACACTGGAAATAGTCAGAGAGTCCCCACTGACCCCGGCAACCCTGCCGGGGTTTTTTTTGGCCCCGATCAAAGTTATTTTTATGAGCTAGCGTCTCAGGCCGGCTTCAATTCCTGATCCTGAATTTTCAGAAGGCTGTCTGCCAGGGTTTCATCGGTTCCCGGAAAAACGAAATCCTCACTGGCAAGTTCACAAAGAGGAACCAGTACAAATTTCCTGGCAAGCGCCCGGGGATGCGGCAACTGCAATTCCTCGTCATCGCATGTCTGCTTTCCAAATAACACAAGATCAAGATCCAGCGTTCTCGCCTCGTTGATGATTCCCGAGCGTGTTCTTCCGGCACTGTTCTCGATCCCTTGCAGTTTTCTGAGCAGGGAGTGAGGCGTCTCATTGTGGCGAGGAATGAGACCCACCATGGCATTGTGAAAATCCGGCGTGCCCTTCGGACTGTCTACCGGGGAGGTGAGATATATCGAGGAGGTCAGCAGGGGGGCATCGGAAAGTTCTGCCAGTTTGTCCATGGCAAAGGCAATAGTATCTGCAGGTGTACCCAGGGATGAGTCCAGGTTGGCGCCGATGGAAACAAAGGCGTATTCAGAAATATCCGGGGAAATCGCCATGGCGGCGGTCAGTTGTGATACTGGGCAGACAGTTCATGGACAGCATCGACAAAGGCTGTCACACGATCAGGGTTCACGTGCTGGTGTATACCGTGCCCCAGGTTGAAGACATGGCCGTTCCCTGAACCAAACTGCTCCAGGATCAGGCCGACTTCCTTCCTGATGGATGCGTCATCGCCGTAAAGAACGGCCGGGTCCATATTGCCCTGCAGCGACACCTTGTCACCTACTCGTGCACGTGCTTCGTTGATGGGAATGGTCCAGTCCAGGCCAACACAGTCACAGCCGCTTTCCACGATCTGCTCGAGCCAGTGCCCGCCGTTCTTGGTAAAGAGAATGACCGGAATCTTCTGCCCGTCATGCTCACGTATCAGGCCGGCCACAATTTTTTTCATGTAAGCCAGGGAAAACTCTTTGTAGGCATGGGCACTGAGTGCACCGCCCCAGGTATCGAAAATCTGTACTGCCTGTACACCCGCCCTGATCTGCGCATTCAGGTAACCCGTGACGGACTCTGCCAGCTTGTCGAGCAGTTCATGCATGACTGCCGGCGTATTCATCATCATGGATTTGATGCGGGCAAACTCCTTGCTGGAACCGCCTTCCACCATGTAGGTGGCCACAGTCCAGGGACTGCCGGAAAAACCGATCAAAGGTACAGAACCGTTCAGTTCACGACGAATGAGTTTCACAGCATCCAGGACATAACCCAGGTCTTTTTCCGTATCCACAACATCGAGCGCTTCAACCGCATCCGGCGTCTGGACGGGGTTTTTGAATTTAGGCCCTTCACCCTGTTCAAAATACAGTCCCAGGCCCATGGCATCGGGAATGGTCAGGATATCGGAAAAAAGGATGGCAGCATCCAGGGCGTAGCGGCGCAAGGGTTGCAGGGTCACTTCACAGGCAAGCTCGGGATTCTGGCACAGGCTCATGAAATCACCGGCCTGGGCGCGCACTTCCCGGTACTCCGGCAGGTAACGGCCCGCCTGGCGCATCATCCATACGGGAGTGACATCTACATCCTGCCGAAGCAGGGCGCGAAGGAAACGGTCGTTTTTCAGTTCAGTCATGAAGTGGTGATCAGACTTCCAGGTAATCCAGGATTCCGCCAGCGGCCTGCCGGCCTTCCCAGATAGCTGTTACGACAAGATCCGCACCCCGGACCATATCACCGCCCGAGAAAATCTTGGGATTCGTGGTCTGGAAGGGATAGTCGCTGTGTTCCGGTGCGAGCACCCTGCCCCTGTCATCAGTATTGATATCAAAATCGGCAAACCAGGGGGCCGGGCTGGGTTGAAAGCCAAAGGCAATCAACACGGCATCGGCTTCCATGACGACTTTACTGTTGGGAATCTCTTCAGCCTGGCGGCGACCATTGGCATCCGGTTTACCCATGCGGGTCTTGACGAATTTCACACCGGCGGCATTTCCCTTGTCGCCAATAATTTCCTTGGGCTGGTGATTGAAAATGAACTTCACACCTTCCTGTTTCGCATTGCTGACTTCGCGCCTGGAGCCAGGCATGTTTTCCTTGTCACGACGGTAAACACAGGTGACAGACTGGGCGCCCTGGCGCACGGCAGTTCGCACACAGTCCATGGCGGTATCACCACCACCGAGCACGATGACTTTCTTGTCTTTCATGCTGATGTATTCGGCCATGCCATCCTGGTATTTCATGTGGTGGTTGGTGTTGCCAATCAGGTATGGCAGGGACTCGTAAACACCGGCAAGGTCTTCACCCGGAAAACCGCCTTTCATGTAGGTATAGGTGCCCATTCCCAGGAACACGGCATCAAATTCATCGACAATTTTCTGGAACGGAATATCGCGGCCCACTTCGGTGTTCAGGCGAAACTCGATACCCATGTCCTCGAAGACTTCACGACGCAGGTGCATGACACTTTTTTCCAGCTTGAACATGGGAATACCAAAAGTCAGCAGGCCGCCAATCTCGGGATACTTGTCAAAGACAACAGGTTTCACACCGGCGCGTACCAGGACGTCGGCACAACCCAGACCGGCAGGACCGGCACCGATAATGGCAACACGTTTGCCGTTGGGTACCACGTCGGACATATCAGGACGCCAGCCCATTTCCAGCGCCTTGTCGACAATGTATTTCTCAACATTACCGATAGTTACTGCACCAAAACCGTCATTGAGCGTACAGGCGCCTTCACACAGCCTGTCCTGGGGACAGATGCGGCCGCACACTTCAGGCAGGGTATTGGTCTGGTGGCACAATTCCGCGGCCTCCAGGATATTGTCTTCCTGTGCCAGCTTCAGCCAGTTGGGAATATAGTTGTGAACCGGACACTTCCATTCACAATACGGGTTGCCGCATTCCAGGCAGCGCTCGGACTGTACCTGGGCGTCTTCCGTTTCAAACGGATGATAAATCTCCACGAACTGGTGCTTGCGCACATCGAGCGGTTTCTTCTTGGGATCTTCGCGCTCTTCGGTAACAAACCGGAACGTATCTTTTGAACGGGCAATAATGTCAGACATATCAGTTCCCCGTCACCGTAACATCATTAAGGAGCATTTTCAGACTTGCTGCCTTGGGTTTGACCAGCCAGAACTTGCGGGTGTAATCCATGAAGTTCTCCAGGATATGCCTGCCCCAGTCGCTGCCGGTTTCGATGACAAATTCTTCTATCACGCTGCGCAGATGGCTGCGGTACTCTTCCATGCCTTCCATGCGAATACGGTGTACTTCAACCAGCTCATGGTTGTATTTATCGACAAAGTCCTTGTCCAGGTCCAGCACATAGGCGAAACCACCGGTCATGCCTGCACCGAAATTGTGGCCGGTACGCCCCAGCACAGTAATAAGGCCGCCGGTCATGTATTCACAGCAGTGGTCACCGACCCCTTCCACGACCGCATGGGCGCCGGAGTTGCGCACACCAAAGCGCTCACCGGCCGTACCGGATGCAAACAGTTTGCCCCCGGTTGCACCGTACAGGCAGGTATTACCAATAATGGACGTATCCTGCGTCTTGAACGTGCTGCCCTGCGGAGGCACGACAACCAGCTTGCCGCCGGCCATACCCTTGCCGACATAGTCGTTGGCATCACCAGTCAGGTGCATGTGCAGACCGCCGGCATTCCAGACACCAAAGCTCTGCCCGCAGGAGCCGTTCAACCTGAGGTTAACGGGTGCATCCACCATGCCCTGGTTGCCATAGCGTCGGGCAATCTCACCGGAAAGCCGGGCACCGATGGAACGGTTAAAGTTCTGGACCTTGTAGTTGAAAATACCACCGCTCTTGTTCTCGATGGCAGGCAGGATATCGACAACCATTTGCTCGGCCAGTTCACCCTTGTCCTTGGGCTCATTCTTTTCAGTGACACAAAAGCGTTCCTTGTCTTCCGTAATCAGGTCATTGAATAAAAGGCGCGAGAAATCCAGGTTGGCCTGCTTTTCTGTTTGTGCAGGCAAGCGCTCCAGCAGGTCGGTCCTGCCGATAATGTCTGTCAGTTTTTCGATACCCAGGCGAGCCAGCCACTGGCGCGTATCCTTGGCGACGAACTGGAAGTAATTCATCACCATTTCTGCCTGGCCGATGAAATGCTTGTCACGCAGGCGCTTGTCCTGTGTTGCAACACCGGTGGCGCAATTGTTCAGGTGACAGATACGCAGGTACTTGCAACCCAGGGCAACCATCGGGATGGTGCCAAAGCCGAAACTCTCGGCACCCAGGATGGCCGCCTTGATGACATCAAGACCGGTCTTCAGGCCGCCGTCTGCCTGCAGGCGAATACGCCCGCGCAGGTCATTGGCACGCAGTGCCTGCTGTACTTCACTCAGGCCCATTTCCCAGGGCGTGCCGGCATAGCGGATGGACGTCAGCGGACTCGCGCCGGTGCCACCGTCATGGCCGGAAATGGTAATCAGGTCGGCATAGGCCTTGGCCACACCGGCTGCAATAGTGCCGACACCAGGCCCGGAAACCAGTTTCACGCTGACCAGGGCATCGGGATTGACCTGCTTGAGATCGAAAATCAGCTGGGCCAGGTCTTCAATGGAATAAATATCATGATGCGGTGGTGGCGAAATCAGGGTCACACCCGGCACGGAATAACGCAGGCGGGCAATGAGCGCATTGACCTTGCCGCCCGGCAACTGCCCACCTTCACCGGGCTTGGCACCCTGGGCAATCTTGATTTGCAGTACTTCGGCGTTGACCAGGTAATGTGGAGTGACACCAAAGCGCCCGGAGGCAATCTGCTTGATCTTGCTGACGCGGTCTGTACCAAAGCGTGCGGGATCTTCTCCACCCTCACCGGAATTGGAGCGGCCACCCAGCCTGTTCATTCCCTGGGCCAGGGCTTCATGGGCTTCAGGAGACAGGGCTCCCAGAGACATACCGGCGGAATCAAAACGTTTCAGAATCTCTTCTTCCGGTTCCACTTTATCCAGATCAATGGCTTCAACATCTTCGCGCAGGGTGAACATGTCGCGAATGGTCGACAGCGGCCTGTTGTCCACGAGCTGGGCAAAGGCACGGTATTTCTCGTAATCGCCTGTTTGTACTGCATCCTGGATAGTCCGGACCACGTCCGGATTGATCATATGGTATTCACCACCATGGATATACTTGAGCAATCCGCCCTGCTGCATTTTCTTGCGCGGCAGGTGCGCATCACGCACCAGGATTTCAGAGTCATGCTGCAGGTGAGAGAAGTTGGCACCACTGATACGGCTGGGCGCACCGGGGAAACACAAGTCCACCACGTCTTCCGCCAGGCCAACGATTTCAAACAACTGCGCACCGCGATAGGAGGTAATGGTACTGATACCCATCTTGGACAGAATTTTCAGCAAGCCCTTGTTGATCGCCTTGCGATAATTCTTGTGGGCCTCAAGCGACCCCATGCGCAGGACGTTCTTGCTGATCATGCTGTCAATGACATCATAGCTCAGGTATGGATACACGGCAGTGGCACCATAACCAATCAGGCAGGCTATCTGGTGAGAATCACGGGCCGATCCGGTTTCTACGATCAGGTTGGTATCACAGCGCAGCCCTTTCACGCTCAAGGCGTGATGCACAGCCGCAGTGGCCAGCAAGGCATTGATCACCAGTTGCCCTTTTTCCGGCAGGCGTTCTGACAGGAACAACATCACCTTGCCTTCGCGGACATGGCGCTCTGCTTCTTCAGTCACCTGGCGAATTGCCTGTTCCAGGCCAACAGCCTGGTCATACGCCAGGCTGATTCGGGCACCGGTAAAACCTTCCCTTTCTATATTCTGGAGTGTGAAAAACTTGCGCGGTGACAGGACCGGAGAATGCAACACGATCCGGTCGGCATGTTCCGGTGTTTCTTCAAAAAGATTCAGTTCCTTGCCAAGCCGGGTTTCCAGGGACATGACAATGGTTTCGCGCAATGAGTCAATTGGCGGATTGGTCACCTGGGCAAACTGCTGGCGGAAATAGTCATACAGCGGACGCACGTGACGGGAAAGCACCGCAATAGGCGTATCGTCGCCCATGGAGCCGGTGCCTTCGGCGCCTTTCTCTGCAAGAGGCCTGAAGACCTGGTCGGTTTCCTCAAAGGTCACCTGGAACATCTTCATGTAACGCTCACAATCCTCTTCCTGCATCGGGCGCAGTTCGGCCGTGTCTTCAGACAGCTTGGATTCAAGATAGCTGGTGTTATCCCTGACCCATTTTGCATAGGGCTGGCGCACTTTCAGGTAGTCAGAGACATCATCGGTATGCATGATCTTGCCTTCCTGGGTATCAACTACCAGGATCTGGCCAGGACCGACACGGCCCTTGGCAATCACGTCTTCAGGCTTGTAATCATTCACACCGATTTCGGAAGCCGCAGTCAGGTAGCCATTCTTGGTCATCACCCAACGGGAAGGCCGCAGGCCATTGCTGTCCAGGACACAGGCGGCAAAGCGGCCATCGGTAAGTACCACACCGGCCGGTCCATCCCATGGCTCCATGTGCATGGAGTTGAAAATATAGAAGCTGCGCAAGTCGGCATCCATGTTTTCCATGTTCTGCCAGGTGGGCGGCATGATGAGCCGGATGGCCTGGTATAGGTCCATACCGCTGGTTGTCAGCAGCTCGAGCATGTTGTCCATACTGGAGGAATCCGAACCGGTGAAATTGACCAGTGGTGCCAGTTCCTCAATGTTGGGAATGGCCTCGGACTTGAACTTGTTCACACGGGCAACGGACCAGTTGCGATTACCACGGATAGTATTGATTTCACCGTTATGGGCGAGCATGCGAAACGGCTGGGCCAGCGGCCACTTGGGCAGGGTATTGGTGGAAAAACGCTGGTGGAAAGTACACATGGCCACTTCGATACGCGGATCCTTGAGGTCCTTGTAGAAGTTGGGCAGGTCCACGGGCATCATCAGGCCCTTGTAGGAAATCACCGAATTGGAGAGGCTGCAGATATAAAAATCTTCGTCTGCGGCAAGGCGAATCTCGGCCTTGCGGCGGGCAATGAACAGTTTGACGGTGAGCTCTTTCTTCGACAAACCTGGCGCATTGACAAATACCTGCTCAATAGTCGGCATGTTGGCCAATGCCATGCGGCCGCACACAGAGTCATCACAGGGCACCATTCGCCAGCCGAGCACATCCAGGCCCTGGCGTTCGAGTTCCTCATCCACGACAAACTTGGCGTCTGTCGCTTTCTTCGGATCCTGACTGAGAAAGACCATGCCCACGCCATAGGATTCCGACAGTTCAGTCTTGAACAACTCCCTGCCGATTTCACGCAGGAAGGAATCCGGCAACTGCATAAGCAGGCCGCAGCCGTCACCTGTCACACCGTCCGCAGCGATACCGCCACGATGCGTCATGCAGGTCAGTGAGTTAATTGCCGTTTCCAGCAGGTCATGACTGGGCTTGCCTTCAATCTGGGCTACAAGCCCGAAGCCACAGTTATCTCTGAACTCATCTGGATGATACAGACCCGTCCTCATAATTCCTTCTCAAATCAATAACTTGGGGGATAAACTAAGGAAGAAGAACTACCTTGAATTTGTCGCAAAGGAGCCGGCCATTTTACACAATAGGATAAGGCCGGGCAATTGGGAAATAGCCCTATTGTTTGCCTGCAAGTCCAGTATTCATGCGGGGTGCAGCAATCCATACCAGGCCTTCAAAGGGGCGGGAAGCCAGTACCGGGCGGGGTTGCGGGAGTTTTCGACTACTTTGGCCCCGGGCCGGTAACTGCACACCGGCAAGCCAGGCCAGAATACCAACACTATCAGGGACGGCCCTGCAGCCCTGCTGAAATGTGACGGGTAAGAGTTTGCAGGTCCATGACGTCGGTAACTACAGCTTTACCCAACTGCTCCAGCAGTATCAGTTTCACCTTGCCGGAATCAGCCTTCTTGTCACGACTCATCAACGCAATGAAAGCCTCTGCATCCATCTCCGGTGGTGCTGTCACTGGCAGGCCGGCACGCTGTATCAGCTCACCCACATAACGGGCATCATCTTCATTGAGCAGCCCTTCCCGACGGGAAAAATCTGCAGCCATCACCATGCCTGTGGCCACAGCCTCACCATGGAGCCAGTTACCGTAGCCCATGGCGGTTTCAATCGCATGCCCGAAAGTATGCCCCAGGTTCAGGATGGCCCTGATGCCTGATTCTGTTTCATCCTGGGACACGATATCTGCCTTTTCTTCACAGCTCACCCTGATCGCATAGGCCAGGGCATCCGCATCCCTCGCCAGCAGCTTTTCCATGTTGGCGTCCAGCCATGCCAGGAACTCCCGGTTGTTGATCAGGCCATACTTGATGACTTCGGCAAGCCCGGCCTTGAGCTCACGATCAGGCAAGGTGTCCAGTGTGCTGCAGTCTGCAATGACACACCGGGGCTGGTAAAACGCCCCCACCATGTTTTTACCCAGCGGGCGGTTGACGCCTGTCTTACCACCCACGGAAGAATCGACCTGCGACAGCAGGGTGGTGGGTATCTGGATAAAATCTATACCACGCTGGTAAGTGGCTGCCGCAAAACCGACCATATCGCCGACGACACCGCCACCCAGGGCGACCAATGTCGATGAACGACTGAACCTCTTCTCCAGCAGAAAATCGTAAAGCGTACTTACTGTATCAAGCGTCTTGTATGCCTCACCGTCGGGAAAGACAAATTGCTCAACATCAAAATCGGCCAATGCCTCACAGACCTGGTCCATGTAGATTGGTGCGACGGTGTCATTGCTGACCACGCATACCTGGCGCCCACGAATATGGGGTTTGAGCAGCGAGCTGTCCTGAAGCAACGCACTGCCAATATGAATCGGGTAACTCCTGTCGCCCAGGTTCACATCGACAAGCTGCCTGCCCATGGAGGACTGCTTATTGCTCATGGACTTCATCCCCGAGCAATAGCTTCATGATTTCAGTGCTTACGGACTTGGGGCTGCGCCTGTTCGTCATGACAACGTAATCGGCAATTTCCCTGTACAGGGGGTCACGAATCTCCATCAATTCCGTCAGTTTTCCCCTGATATCATCCACATCCTGGATGAGGGGGCGGCGCTGGTCATGCTTGGTTCGTTCAACCTGCTGCCCGATTGTTGCCATCAGGTAGATCACCGTGCCCCTGCTGTGCAGGTATTTCCTGTTTTCAGGCGCAAGCACAGCACCGCCACCGGTAGCCAGCACGATATCCTTGCGCCCGGTCAGTTCCTCGATGACCTTCTTTTCCCTTTTGCGAAAACCGGCCTCACCTTCCACATCAAATATCCAGGAAATGTTGGCTCCTGATCTTTCTTCAATTTCGTGATCGGAATCGACAAACTCTTTTTTCATCTCACGGGCAAGCTGGCGACCTATGGTTGTCTTGCCGGCACCCATGGGTCCAACCAGGAATATGTTGTCCAGTGCTTTTTTCATTACTTGTGATTTACTGTGAGAATTCCTGCATACCAAAAGCAAAATTCCGGCATACCGATAATCAGTATGCCGGAATCAATCCCTGCGAGAGGGATGATGTTTACATGAATTCGTTAATGATAGAAGGCGTGATAAAAATCAGCAATTCCGTTTTCGTTTCTGAATTCTCGGTTCTTTTGAACATATTGCCAACATAGGGAATGTCACCCAGGATCGGCGTCTTGGACACCGTCGTGGTCACTTCCTCGCGGAACACGCCGCCGAGAACAATTGTATCACCATCATTCACCAACACACGGGTATTGACCGAATTCGTGGAAATAGAGGGTACGGCACCAGCACCGGGTACAACAGAGTCCTGGTCAATGGTCAGTAGCATATTGATCCTACCATCCGGCGTAATCTGCGGTGTTACTTCCAGCGCCAGAACAGCGGCAATAAATTCAACGGCTGTACCACCGGCGGTACCACCAGCCTGTGACTGATAGGGAATCTGCAATCCAGATTCTATTCTGGCCTGCTGCTGATCCTGTGTAGTTACCTTGGGCTGGGCAATAACCTCACCGTTACCACTGGCTTCCAGCGCAGACAACTCAAGCTCAAGAAGCCCCTTGCTACCCGCATATCCCAGAGCAATGGACGACGGCGACTGCACACCCATGTCTACAAACAGGGCATCAGGGAATGAAGGAGGTGCAAGAGTTCCCCCGGCTGCGCCCCCAACAGCACCTGTAAGTGCGTCATTAATGTTGCTGCCATACTCGATACTGGCTTCCTGGTTACCGGTAATCACAAAGCGGTCACCAGCATCCGGGAATCTCTGTGCGCCACCCCAGCGGATACCCAGGGCATCGCTGAAGTTGGTTGAGGCATTAACAATACGGGCCTCGATTAATACCTGGCGAACAGGGATATCCAGGCGACGAATCATGTCACGCACGTCCTCGATAACACTCGCAATATCCTGGACAATCAGGGTATTGGTTCTCAGATCAACGCGAGCGGCCCCTCTTTCCGAGAGTATGCTGCCTGTTTCACCGGACAGCAGGTCTGCCAGAGTCTGCGCTTCGGCATAATTGATTTCAATATACTCTGTAACAAGCGGCGCAAGATTCAACTGGGCTTCAGTATTCTCAAGAGCCTGCAATTCAGCTGAGGCAATTTCTTCGGCCGGTGCTATATACATTACCGTGCCTTCAATTCGCTGTCCCAGTCCTTCGGAACGCAGCACCATCTCCAGCGCCTGGTCCCAGGGCACATTTACCAGGCGCAAGGTCACGTTACCTGAAACCGAGTCAGCAACCACCAGGCTGAAATCGTTGACCTCTGCAAGCAGGGACAGCACCGAATGGATATCAACATTCTGGAAATTCACATTGATCAGCTCACCGGTGAAGGTTAACCCGTCCTCACCTGTCACCGCACCGGCAGCACCTTGCGCTCCGGCAACGGGAGACACATTGATAATGTATTGACCGCTGCTCTGGTATGCCAGGTATTCAAAGTTACTGATCATTTGCGCAGTCACCATGACGCTGGAGTTGTCCCGGAACACATCAACATTCCTCACCGGCGTTGCATAATCAGTCACATCCAGGCGCATCTGCATATCGTCACTGAGTTCAGCATTGAGAAACTCAAGTTCCAGCCTGTTGCCGTTTCTGTCCAGATTGGCAACCAGGTTGTTATCTGCGAGGTCAATAATGATCTGGCCAGCACCTTCTTCATCACGGCGAAAATCAACACGGCTAATGTCGCCTGAGCTGGCAGTTGGGGCCTGCGAGTTCTGGCTCATACTGGTAACGGCAGCCGGTGCGGCAGCCGCCGAACCATCCCCGATGACAACGGAATACATATTGCCCTGGGTACTTGATACATAAGAGGTGGACTGGGCCAGGTTTACAATCATGCGCGTGCGACCACCGGATGCCACGATTGTTACACTGTCGGCTATGCGTGCATTAACGGTATAGCGACTCTGGTTCAGGGAATTGGCAACACCCTCGAAATCCATCACCAGGCGGGGCGGTGTTTCAATCTCAAACACACCGGGCTCGGGTGGTGTGCCATCAAACATGAGCTCAACCTGCAGCATTCCGCCGGGCAGTGAAACAAACTCAACATCATTGAGAGAGACCTGTGCTTTCAATGCTGCTGACAGGAACAGGCCGTTAACCATCAAAAGGGTTAACAGCATGCTCTTTATGTTCATATTTCTCATCGATCTCATAGCGAGTCTCCGGAATACCTTGATACTACTTTTCTGTTATGTGTCGGTTGCTGATCATTCAGCTGCTTTTCCGGCTTTCAATCCAGCCCAGGGTTTTATGCTTGTCCTGCCGCCGCCAGTATTGCCAGGTGTTTCTTGAACGGGTTCAACACCCGCATAAACCTACTGGTTAAATAACATTTGCCTAAATCAATTTGTCTCGCGCAGCTGTATCGTCTGCGGTCTTTCTATCCAGAATCCGTCACCAGTAGGCACAATTTCAACCAGGTCTATCTGCGTTTCGGAAATACCTACAATTCGACCGTGGTTTCGCCCCATGTAGTTGCCAATTGTGGCCCGCGTAACCAGTCCTGTTTCATCAAGAATCAACGCCCAGTTCGTTCCGTTGCGGGCGATGGTGCCAACCATGGTCAGGGAACTGAGCGCATAACTTTCCAGTTGTTCCTTGGGCCTGTTTTCATCGGGACGCACTTCGTCATTCTGGTTGCGAATGATCTGTGTGATATCCAGGGGCACATCAAAGGGGCTGCGAAGCGAGGCAGCACCATATTGAAACGGCTCATAGGACCTGAATTCGGGTATAGGCTCGATTTGTCCTGGCGGCCGGTTCACTGTCTGCTGGACAAAGTTTTGCAGCTCAATCATCTCTTCATTATTTGAACAGGCAGACAACAGCAAAATCGCTGATACCAGCAATAACTTCAGTCCGTTTGCTTTGTATGAATTATTCATCATCGCTTCGGTATCGATATGTTCTGGCAGTAATATCCATGAGCAATTCAGACCTGCTTGCTCCCGTCCTGATCAGGAAGTCATGCAAGGTCACAATTCGGGACAGGCTGGCTACGCCACTCACAAATGACCCGAAATCATGATAATCACCAACCACTGAAATATTTATGGGCAGCTCGATATAAAACTCCTGCTGCACCTCGTTCTCCAGGCGAATATTGGAAAACTCAAGCCCGCTACCAATGCCTTGAACAGTAATATCGTCGACCAGACCAGGAACTTCAGTTTCCCCGGGTAGCTGTCGCAGCAAGGCACCAAAGTAGTCTTCCATCTCTGCCAGTTGGGCACGGTAGGCTTCAAGGTTGGCAGCAAGTATTGCCTTGGTTTCCAACTCACCTCGCAGCGTTTCCTCTTCCCGGCCAACTGTCGCCAGGTTGGTCTGCAATGGCTTGATATGGAACCAGTAACCTCCACCCAGGCAGCCGGCAAAAACAATAATGATCAGCAACAGTTTTACAGGACCTGGCCAGACACCAATCGTGTCGATATTCTGCAGATCGTTCCAGTCGAAGTTTTTCAGCTCATCGACTGATTTGTTGATCTTGTTCTTGATGTTCTCTACGGCGCTCATGGTCAGACCTGTTTACTCTTCTTCTTCGTTTTCAGGGTCAGGTGACGTCACCTGCACCGACAGCTGGAAACTGTTGCCGTTACCACCTGTTCCTGCTGCTGAAATCTGTTCAAGCACTGGCTGATTGAACCAGTCCGACTCATCCATGGAACGCATGAGTGCAGAAATCCTGTTGTTGGATTCTGCCACTCCCTGGAAACTAATCTGGTCGCCGGACCGGGTGATGGTGTTGTAATACACACCTTCAGGCAAGGTTCGAACCAGTTCATCAAACAGGCGCACAATGACAGGTCTGTTACCCTGCAGCTCCTGAATAACAGTCATACGTTCAGTAAGCTCACTCTTCTGGCGCTGCAACTCCCGAATTTCGGCAATCTCGCTGTCAAGTGAAGAAATCTGCTGCCGCAGGTAATCATTTTGTGCGGTCTGGTTGCTAATGAAGGCATTCACCACCCGGTCACCTGCAAACAGGATGATAGCGGCAATGGCAATGGTAATTCCCAGTCCTACCAGGAATTCCTGTTTGCGCTCTTCCCTGAGTTCTTCGCGCCAGGGCAGTAGGTTAATATTTGCCATGGTCAGAAACCCCTGATGGCGAGACCGCAAGCCATCATCAGAGAAGCTGCATCGTTTTGCAGCTGCTTTTTATTCACTTTGTTATTCATACCCATTTTTGCAAACGGGTTGGCCACCACTGTTTTGGTGCCCAGCTCTTCCTGAACCATCTCGGCCAGGCCAACTGTCGACGCAGTACCGCCAGCCAGTACGATCAGATCAACATCGTTGTATTGGCTGGAAGAGAAGAAAAACTGGAGAGTACGACCAATCTGGTCACTCATTTCCAGGATAAAGGGTTTGAGCACATCTGACTCAAAACCATCGGGTAATTCACCATTGACCAGGGCCGCGGCAGCATCAGCAGGCGACAGGCCATAGCGGTTTTGAATCTCAATGGAAAGCTGGGCCCCGCCAAATACCTGTTCACGGGTATATATAGATACACCGTCTCTCAGGATATACATGGTAGTCATGGTGGCGCCGATATCGATGATTGCCGAGAGCCCTTCCTTTTCCAGATCCATCTGCTCACACATTATGTTGAACGCTCTTTCCATGGCATAGGCTTCAATATCCACGACCTTGGCCTCGTAGCCCCCGATTTCCAGGGCGGCAACGCGGGAATCCACATTTTCTTTCTTGCAGGCTGCCAGGAGTACTTCGACCATGTCCTCGTTCTTCTTGGACATACCCTGGCGCTCAAAGTCGATGGCCACTTCATCCAGCGGGTAGGGAATGTACTGGTCAGCTTCCACCACGATCTGGTTTTCCATTTCGGAGTCAGACATGGCCGCATTCATTTCAATGATCTTGGTGATAACGGCGGATCCGGAAACTGCTACCGCAGCTTTTTCGGTGCCGGTCTTGGTCAGGGTGGCAAGCTTGAGCATTTCCTCGCCGACGGCGTCCAGGTTGGCAATGTTTTTCTCAACCACAGCACCATCCGGCAGCGGTCTGCTGGAATAGTTTTCCACCTTGTACTTGGAACCTGATTTGCTCAATTCCAGCAATTTAATGGAGCTGGAACTGATATCAATACCAAGCAAGGCATTGTTCTTTTTAGAGAATAAACTGAGCAACTCGTCACCCCGTACAATTACTCAAAGCTTTTCAAAGCACCGGCATACCCCCATGTTCTTTGCACAGAGAGCACCGGTATATTAACTTTTACAACCCACTACAGTTCGGCAAGCTAATGAATTTAATTATTGATTTCAAGTAATTATCGCATTTTTTTACAAATTACATTAATTTGCTAACTGGTTCACAAATGCCGAACCACCTGCCTTCCAGGCTTTCCGAGGGCAGGGAGGAAGGATATTACACGGGTTTTCGAGTGAAAAAGAGAGAGATATCAAGCAATTTCAACACAAACCTGATCTTTGTGTGGACTTTGATTCAACAAGTGAACAGGAAAGTTAAAAGGGTTTACAATGGTCTGTCCAGACAATAGCGGCGTTTTAAACAGTGTTAGCAGGCCCCATATTCCAGCATTTTCCGTGTTTGATACCCTAAAATGAGCAAATTCAAGGCAATAGGCTACTTCCTGTTCTGGTGTGGATGTACCGTGGGCATCGGCATCGTTATGGTGGCAGCCAGCATGTACCTGTACATTTCACCGAAACTGCCTGACCGGGAAACCTATACCAACCTGCGCCTGGAAAACCCCCTTCGCATTTATTCTGCCGATAACAAGCTGATCGCTGAATTCGGCAGTCGCCGGAGTACTCCCATAAAGTACGAAGAAATTCCGCCACTGGTCACCAATGCCCTCATCTCCACGGAAGACAAGCGCTTTTATGACCACAAGGGAGTGGATCCCCTGGGCCTGGTGAGATCGGTTGCCGGCATTTTCCTGGGTCGGGACTGGGGTGGTGGCAGCACCATCACCATGCAGGTGGCCAAGAACTTTTTTTTTGAAGGGGAAGCTGCCGAAACCCGTAAGTTCAAGGAAATCCTGCTGGCCCTGAAAATGGAGCGGGAACTGACAAAAGAGGAAATTCTCGAGCTTTATCTCAACAAGACCTTTTTCGGTATTTCTGCCTATGGCATCGCGGCAGCAGCAGACCAATACTACGACAAGGAGGTGGACGAGCTGACATTGTCCGAGGCGGCCAGCATGATCGGCCTTCTGCCCAGACCAAATGCCTACAATCCGCTGGCAAACAAGAGAGAGGCGCTGGTTGTTCGACGACGGGTTCTAGGCCGCATGCTGGACCAGGGCATGATTTCACAAGCCGACCATGATGGCGCCGTCGATGCCCCCATCACAGCCTTCCGCCATGGCAGGCAAACCGAGCTGGATGCACCTTATGTTGCCGAACTGGTGCGGCAGGAAATGGTCGATCGCTATGGCGATATAGCCTTAACCGATGGTTTCGAGGTTTACACCACCATCGACAGCCGTATGCAAAGCCAGGCCGTCCAGGCATTGCGGGACGGTCTTGAAACCTATGACCGCAGGCATGGTTACCGTGGACGGGAAAACCATCTGCGCCCTGCAGAAGACGGATCAACCGATCATTGGCTCGCCACGTTACAACGCACCCCGGTCATTGCCTCCCAGCACCCGGCTTTTGTCCAGTCTGTAGAAGAACGCTCCTTCACTGTACTGCTCAAAAGCGGTGAATCAGTCACCATTGACTGGGAAGGGATACGCTGGGCCAAACGCTTTATTACGACCGCCACCTGGGGTTCATCGCCTCGTTCTGCCAGTGAAGTGGTCGAGCCAGGCGACCTGATCAGGATTAAGAAAGATGCCAACGGCGAGTGGATGCTTGGGCAACTGCCTGCTGTGAATGGTGGCCTGGTAGCCCTTGATCCGAATACCGGCTCCATCCTGTCCATGGTAGGGGGTTACGATTTTTACGACACGAGGAATAACGGCCAGTTCAACCGCGTCACACTGGCACAGCGCCAGCCCGGTTCCAATTTCAAGCCCTTTTTGTATTCAGCGGCGCTGGAAAATGGCTATACCGCCGCCTCCCTGATCAACGATGCCCCCCTGGCTCGCAGTGACTACCGGCCCGAAAATTTCGAGCGGGAATTCATGGGCCCCATTCGACTTTCCTATGCACTGACCAATTCCAAGAACCTGGTGTCCCTGCGCCTGTACGATGCACTGGGATCCGACCGGGTGTTGCCCTACGTATCGCGCTTTGGCTTCAATACCGCAGAGTTTCCACAAAATGACCTGACTGTCGCCATCGGCTCCCATGCGGTGCATCCGCTGGAAATGGCCACAGGTTACGCGGTTTTTGCCAACGGTGGCTACAAGGTGGAGCCCTACCTGATCCAGCGTATCGACAACTTCAATGATGGTGAAATGTTCCGCGCCCAGCCCTATACCGTGTGTCCGGCCTGCGACAATACCGAGGAAATCGACAACCTGCTGGACAAGAACGAAGTGCCCGAAGTGCCTTCGGTGACTCCGGCCGAAAGGGTTATCGATGAACGGGTTGCCTACATCATGAACAGCATTCTGCGTTCGGTGATTACCAATGGCAGTGGCCGTCCCGCCAACAGGGCCATGCCTGACCGGGAAGATATACATGGCAAGACCGGTACGACCAATGATTCCAAAGACCTGTGGTTTTCCGGCTTCAACGGCAACCTGGTCACCACGGTCTACGTGGGTTATGACCAGCCCCAGTCCCTTGGTGACAATACCGAGCAGGCCGCAACTGTGGCGCTGCCTATCTGGATCGACTTCATGAAACCGGTACTGGAAGGAACGCCGCTGGCCAGCATGAAGCAGCCCGATAACCTGGAGTTTGTGCGGATTAACCGGGACACAGGACTGCGTGCCCGGCCTGACGAGGCGGACTCATTCTTTGAGGTATTCCGAAAGGAAAATGTACCGGGATTTGGCCCCGACCAGGGCACTGACTCTGCTTCCGAACAGGAAGGGAGCCTGTCACCTTTCTAGCTGAGCGCTTTAAGCCACGCTTTCAGGCAACTGATTCAGGTTTGCTGAAAAGGATATTGGATATGGGCGCGGGCAGAGGGGACTGCCCGCATCCTCATCATCAGATCTTGCGGGCACCACCGAAACGGCGCTTGAACCTGTCTACGCGACCACCAGAGTCTACGATCTTCTGCTTGCCGGTATAAAACGGATGGCACTGTGAGCATACATCAACGCGAATGTCTTCTGACAGCGTGGAACGGGTTTCAATGACGTTGCCACAACCGCAAGTCACCTTGATGTCCTGATACTTGGGATGGATATCTGCTTTCATTTTTTCTCTCTCCGAATATCGCTACCGGGGCGGGATCTGTTCAGGCCGGCTTCCGACACCATATTCATTCATTGGTCTGAGCTTTTCCCCTGGCGCCTGGGGGCCCAACTAAAGGGCCTGAGCATAATTGCCATGGAAAAAAGAGGGCGCATTCTATCAGAAACTGCCCCCAGCACAAGGGAATTTGGCGGCGGGCGGGACTGCCTCGCCGTCAGTGGTAATCCGGCCAGGCCGCATCAAAAGCCCGCCATCACGGGGCTTGCAGCAGGCAGATCGCCTTATTTCAGGTAGGAACGGTGATTTTTCACCACTTCGTCAAAGATGGTCTGGTACAGGTCCAGGATAAACTCGCTGTTCAGGGATTTGGACTGGGCAAGCGCGCGTATTCTTTCCAGCTTTTCCTGTTCCCGGGCCGGGTCAACGGAGTCCAGGTTGCTGCGGGCCTTGAGCTCACCCACCTTGGCCGTGACTTCGAAGCGTTGCGCCAGCAAATCCAGTATCTCGTCATCTATACGGTCTATTTCGGCGCGCAGTGCTAACAGTTCATCGGGCACTTGTTGGCTGTGCATGGTATCTGGTCTCTCCGGAGTCATTACAAAAACCCGGAAAGTATAAACCAAGCCTCGCCGAATCTCCTCACCCTCCCATATTTTGCTATAGTCTGGTGTCCTGGCAAGTAGCCTGACAAAGCAATGCTATTTCTCCCGACAAACAAGGCAAGACACCGTAAGTGACAACAGCTTTATATATCCAGGTCGCTGTCCCCTCACCTCTTCGCCAGACCTTTGACTACAAGCCGCCGGCAGGTCTTGATACCAGCACGCTTAAACCGGGCATGCGAATTCTGGTACCGTTTGGCAATCGTCGCCTGGTCGGGCTGGTTACCGGCTGCAGCAAGACTACGGACTTCCCTGAAAACAAGCTCAAATCTGCTATCCAGCTGATTGATAATGCACCGCTGCTGGATAAGGGATTGATCAGTCTTTACCGCTGGGCTGCCGACTACTACCAGTATCCCCTTGGCCAGGCATTGCAAACCTCACTGCCCCAGGCAATCCGGAAAGGCCAGCCGGCGATAGAAAAGCAGCCCCGATCATTCCGCCTGACTGAAGACGGCCGCTGCCTTGATCCTGAAACACTCAAACGCGCCCCCCGCCAGCAGGAAGTGCTTGCCTTGCTGGCTGCCAGCAAGTCCATGACAGCGAGTGAGCTGGCCGCCGCTTTTGAGACACCGGTATCGGCCTGCCTGAAAACACTGGCAGAAAAAGGCTTGATCGAAGAATGCACGAGTGCAGCAGAAACAGAAAAACCCGGTGAGCTTTATGGCGAGGACTTGCCCCTTACCCTGAATAAAGAACAGGCCGATGCCCTGGCACAGATTCGCCAGAATGCGGAAAGTTTTGCCGCCTTCCTCCTGGAAGGGGTGACCGGTAGTGGCAAAACCGAAGTGTACCTGCAGGCCATTGCCGATACCCTCAAGGCTGGCCGCCAGGCCCTGGTGCTGGTACCGGAAATCAGCCTGACCCCGCAGACGGTGCGCCGCTTCGCCAGCCGCTTTAACCGCGAAATTGCCGTTTTCCACTCCGGCCTCAATGACAGCGAACGCCTGTCAGCCTGGCTGCGGGCCCGCTCCGGCAAGGCCGATATCATTATAGGTACCCGCTCGGCTGTTTTTACGCCCCTGGCCCGGCCCGGTCTGATCATAGTTGATGAAGAACATGACTCCTCCTATAAACAGCAGGACGGTTTTCGTTATTCAGGCAGGGACCTGGCCATTTACCGTGCCAGGCAGTTGGGTATTTCCGTCATTCTGGGTACCGCAACACCCAGCCTGGAGAGCCTTCAAAATGCGCTTAGCCGGCGATATCACTACCTGCAGCTTACCGAACGGGCAGGCACGGCCAGTCATCCCGATTACCGTTTGCTGGACCTCAAGGGTGAGACGCTTACCGAGGGCTTTGCCGGCGCCTTGATTGACATGATCGGCTCACACCTGAAACAGCAAAACCAGGTGCTTGTCTTTCTGAACCGCCGGGGCTTTGCGCCCATCCTCCTGTGCCGGGACTGCGGCTGGATAGCTACCTGTCCACGCTGCGATACCAGCTATACCCTGCACCGCCACCCGCCTGCCCTGAACTGCCATCATTGCGAAACCGCCAAACCGGTACCTGCACAATGCCAGGAATGCCAGGGCACCGACCTGGCAGCCATGGGCATGGGTACGGAAAAAACCGAGGAAACCCTGAAACAGGCATTTCCCGATATACCGGTTTACCGGATCGACAGGGATTCCACTCGCAAACGCGACAGTATGCATGCTGTTTTTGACAAGGTGGACAGCGGCGACCCCTGTATTCTTGTGGGTACCCAGATGTTGTCCAAGGGACATCATTTTCCCAATGTCACCCTGGTGGCTGTCCTGGATGCCGATGCCGGCCTGTTCAGCGCCGATTTCCGCGGCCAGGAGCATATGGGACAACTGCTTACCCAGGTCGCGGGACGTGCCGGACGGGGAGAGATCAATGGTGAAGTTGTTATCCAGTCTTTTAACAGTACCCACCCGACCCTGCAGTCCCTGATACACGAAGGTTACGGTCACTTTGCTCGGAACCTGCTGGAAGAACGCAGACTCGGAAACCTGCCGCCCTTCAGTTTCATGGCCATAGTCCGGGCAGAGGCCGCCACCCGCAAACTTCCCGAACAGGTATTGGCTGATATCCGTCATACAGTTGATGCCGGTGCCTGCCAACTCCTGGGACCCATGCCGTCAGCCATGGAAAAGCGCGGCGGCCTGTACAGGATGCAGTTAATCATCGAGGCTGACCGGCGCTCTTCAGTTCAGCACTGCGTGTCCCAACTGATCAGTGCGATGGAGCAACACAACAACAGCCGCAAGGTACGCTGGTCAGTGGATATTGACCCGGTGGATTTTACGTGACTGGCAGCACAGCTGTGGTTGATGACGTCTTATGAGCGACTTTGCTTTTTCCCTGCGGCTATTTAAAGGATAATCGGCAGCTGTATTTTTTATAGCGGATACGGCAACCTGCAATTGCTGAACTTTCAGTAGTAAAAGTGATGTTGCAGGTTATTGAATTTTCCTGGTTGGTTACCAGCTGTGTGTAAATACCCGGCATACTTTCGGGTTTAGTGAATGGCTGTATGTAAATAATCGACATGCTTTCTGGTTCAGTGAATGGCAGCATGTAAATAATCGACATGCTTTCTGGTTCAGTGAATGACAGTATGTAAATAATCCGCTTACTGGCATGTAAAAAATTCAACAATACTATAGATGATATATGGCCCAAGATTTCGCCAAATCCCGGCAATCCAGAAGTAAACCCGCGAAGAAAAAACCGGCGCGGGCTGCAACCCGGAAAGCCAGTGAGGACAGCAACCACTGGAGCTGGTTTTTCTCAGGACTGTTCAGCGGCCTGCTGCTCTGTGTCATTGGCTATTATTCCTACCTGCAACTGGCAGCAAGTTCTCCCCTGATAGAAGAAACCGTTTCAGCTCCCGGCGCGGAAGAATCCCGCAACGAAACTGATCTGCAATTCTATGAATACCTGCCCCAGGCGGAAGTCGAGGTCAATGTCGTTCCGGTGGAGGTTGCCTCCAATGCCCAGGACGAAAACGACACGACCACCTACCTCTTGCAAGCCGCTTCTTTCCTGGACCCCAATGATGCCGAGGCCATGCGCGCCAATCTCATCCTGATGGGCCTTGATGCCCGCATCCAGCCCACGCCACTGTCGGGTCGTACCTGGTACCGGGTCCAGGCCGGTCCTTTCGTGGGAAGAACCAGCATGCAGGCCGCAGAGGACGTCATGATCCAGAACAACATAGATCCGATTCGCATGCGCATCCAGGGACAGTAATCATCGCCGCGAATGCTTGATATTCACGGCTTTGCCCCCATCTCCCCCCATTAAATCCCTTTTCCAGGAGCCAGTATGGACCAGTACAGAGGAACCACTATCCTGTCGGTACGCCGGGGCAACCAGGTAGTCGTCGGCGGAGATGGCCAGGTCAGCCAGGGCAATACCGTCATGAAAGGCAATGCCCGCAAGGTCAGGCGCCTGTATAACGACAAGGTGATTGCCGGTTTTGCTGGTGGTACTGCCGATGCATTCACCCTGTTCGAGCGTTTTGAAGAACAGCTGGAAAAACATTCCGGCAAGCTGACCCGGGCAGCTGTTGAACTGGCCAAGCTCTGGCGCACCGAGCGCGCCCTGCGCAGGCTGGAAGCACTGCTGGTTGTTGCCGACAGCGAAAACTCCCTCATCATCACCGGCAATGGCGATGTTATCGAGCCCGAAGACAGCCTGATGGCCATCGGCTCCGGTGGCGCCTTTGCACAGTCCGCTGCCCGCGCCCTGCTGGATAACACCGATATGAATGCCAGGGATATTGTGGAGAAAAGCCTGAACATTGCGGCCAGTATCTGCGTATACACCAATCACAACCTGACGATAGAAACACTGGAAGTCTGAGTTATATGTCTGAATTTACACCCAAGGAAATCGCTGCCGAACTGGACAAGCACATCATCGGGCAGCACGATGCCAAACGGGCAGTGGCCATTGCCCTGCGCGATCGCTGGCGCCGCATGCAGTTGCCTGAAGCACTGCGCCAGGAAATCACACCAAAGAACATTCTCATGATCGGCCCCACCGGGGTTGGCAAAACTGAAATTGCCCGACGCCTGGCCAAGCTGGCGGGATCACCTTTTATCAAGGTCGAGGCAACCAAGTTTACCGAAGTCGGCTATGTCGGACGCGATGTGGAATCCATCATTCGCGACCTGGTGGATGCCGCCGTCAAATTGTTGCGCGAGGAACAGTTGCAGAAAGTGGCCCAGCAGGCAGCCAATGCCGCGGAGGATCATGTGCTGGATATCCTGCTGCCTGGTTCGTCTGACAAAGAGGAAGATGGTGCCGGTTCACGCCAGGTGTTTCGCAAGAAACTGCGTGAAGGCGAGCTCGATGACAAGGAAATTGAAATCAATGTCTCCGACAAGATGGGCGTGGAAATTATGGCACCCCCTGGCATGGAGGACATGAGCAGCCAGCTGTCCAGCATGTTTTCAAACCTGGGCGGAGGCCGGAAGAAAACACGCCGGGTTACCGTCAAGTCAGCACTGAAAATCCTGCAGGACGAGGAAGCTGCCAAGCTGGTCAACGAGGACGAACTTAAAACCCGTGCCATCGAAATCACTGAACAGACCGCAATTGTCTTCATCGACGAAATCGACAAGGTTGCCACCAAGAATGAACACCAGGGTGGCAGCGTGTCCCGCGAGGGTGTACAGCGCGACCTGTTGCCACTGATCGAAGGTTCAACGGTCACCACCAAGTACGGGTCGGTCAAGACCGATCATATCCTCTTTATTGCTTCCGGTGCCTTCCATTTGTCCAAACCCTCGGACCTGATTCCTGAACTGCAGGGCCGCCTGCCTATTCGCGTAGAACTCGACGCCCTGTCTGCCGGTGACTTTGAACGTATTCTCACCGAGCCTGATGCCTCCCTGAGCAAACAGTATGTTGCCCTGATGGGCACCGAGGGCATGACTCTGGAATTCACTGACGATGGCATCAAGCGAATCTCTGAAATTGCCTGGCAGGTAAACGAGCGCACAGAAAATATCGGTGCCCGCCGCCTGCATACGGTCATGGAGCGCCTGCTTGAGGAAACCTCATTTGCCGCCAGGGACCTGGTTGACGCCGGTGATGGCAAGGTTGTCGTTGACGCCGGCTTTGTTGACGCCAACCTGGGCGACCTGGCTGACAATGAAGATCTGAGCCGGTTCATTCTCTAGTGACCTCTTCAACGAAACATGCCCCTACCGATATCAGGCTTCACCGCAAGTCGGGCATCCTGGAACTAAAGTTTGATGACGGCGGTATCTACTCGCTGCCAGCGGAGTTCCTGCGCGTGTATTCCCCGTCCGCCGAAGTCAGGGGACATGGACCTGGCCAGGAAATCCTGCAAACCGGGAAAAAGGATGTCCGCATAGAAAATATTGAAGCAGTCGGCAACTATGCAGTACGCCTGCATTTTGATGATGACCACAACACCGGCATCTACAGCTGGGAATACCTGCGGGACTTATGCCTGAACCAGGCCAACCTGTGGGACAACTACCTCGCCCGCCTGAAAAAAGCCGGTGCCCGCCGCGAAAAACTGCCCTCCGATGTGCAGGTGGTCAATATCATGCCAATCAACGACTCCGGCAATTAAGCCAACACGGAATCTATCGTAGCCATCGAATGGCGGCACTACGTGCCTTATCCGACCCACCCTCTTTATTCTTTTATCCCTTTATCGATATCTTCATTGATGAGTACAATGGCAGCCATGACTAAAGAATCCACAGATCAAACCACCCACTTCGGCTATCGCGAAGTCCCGGTAGGGGAAAAGGCAGACCTGGTCGGCCAGGTGTTCCATTCCGTGGCACAGAAATACGACCTGATGAACGATGT
>CAZROW010000030.1:0-6774 GCA_964601805.1 uncultured Enterobacteriaceae bacterium | reverse complement strand
TGCCCTTTGAGGACAATGCCTTTGATTGCATCTGCATTGCCTACGGCCTGAGAAATGTGACTGACAAGGATGCCGCCCTGGCCTCCATGTACGCCAAGACCAAACCGGGTGGCAGAGTGCTGGTGCTGGAGTTTTCCAAACCGGTCCAGCCCGTGCTGGGTAAAGCCTACGATGTCTATTCCAAACTGTGGCCAAAAGCCGGTCAACTCATCACCGGGGATGGTGACAGTTATCAATACCTGGTGGAATCCATACGCATGCATCCCGACCAGGAAACCCTCAAACAGATGATGCTGGATGCCGGTTTTGAACGTTGTGAATACCACAATGTCATGGGTGGTATCTGCGCCATTCACATCGGCTACAAGGCATCAAGTTAAACCATGGGTGCCAACTTGCTGCAAACGGCCATACTCTCGGCTGCCGAATCTTTCCTTAATGGCATCCTGTCCCTGGATCCCGTAGCAACCAGTGCGTTACAAAAACTGTCGGGCAAGTCACTCCGGGTCGAGTGTGAGCTCCCTCCCATGAGCATCAACCTGGTCGTCAGTGACGGCAGCATCATGTTGCTGGGCAGCCAGCAGCACCAGCATGCTGATGCCACCGTACGAGGCAAGGGGCACGCTCTGCTCAAGCTGCTGACCCAGGACAGCGTCGCCAACCTGCGTGACAGCGGTGTTACCGTCTCCGGGGATACCGGGTTTCTCAACGCCCTGCAGTCAATACTGAAAAACCTGGATGTGGACTGGGAATATCGCCTGAGCAAACTGCTCGGTGACATACCAACCCAGGCACTCAGTGACGCCATGGCTGGCACCAGGAAGTTTACAAGTCAAAGCGCAAACAATTTGCGTGATGATATTGATGCCTGGCTTCACGAAGAGAAAAAGCTGTTCCCGCAAAAAAATGAACTGGCCATGTTTTACCAGGACATCGACAAACTCAGGTTGCGTGCTGACAGGCTCGAGGCCAGGGTTCGAAAACTGGGGGCTGGCTAAACCAGGTCCGGTACGTCATTCCAGATTGCGGTAAATCCGTTGTTCAAATCCCTGTAACACTTCAACGGCCCGGTCATCGTAAAACGGCAGGTACTGCATCAACAGGACTGCCCCGATATTGTTTTCAGGGTCAATCCAGAACTCGGTATTGTAAATACCCGCCCAGGCCATGCTGCCAGGCGCACGACTGTCGGGTAATTGCTGGCCCGTGACCTGGAAGCCGAGCCCGAATGTGTCGACACCCGCACCCAGGGGAAATGGTTCGCTGATCAGCCGGCTTGTCGTTGGCATGCGACGAACCGTCAGGTCTCCCATGTGATAATCGCCGCCCATTTCCCTTACCGTATCAGCCGTTACCAGCGGCACACCCGCATCGCTAACTCCCTGGCTCAGGAACAGCCGAATGAAACGCGCGTAATCATCTGCCGTTGAGGCCAGGCCGCCATCACCGTTGTGGGGCGAACTGATCACACCATCGGGATTCGGCTGCTCGATCAGTGCCGTGCCATCGGTTCGATGCACCGTCACCACCCGGGCATTCCTGTCAGCCGGGATGTCGTAAAACGTGTCATGCATCGCCAGTGGTTCCAGGATTCGCTGTTGCATGAAAGCAAACAATTCCTGGCCGGTTACGGCTTCAACAAGATGACCAAGTACGCGAGTGCTCTCTCCATAAGTCCAGGCTTCACCGGGATCATGCAGCAGCGGCAGGGATGTGGCTGTTGCCTGCGGGTTGATACCCAGGGCCTTCGCCAGCTCCGGACTGTCAAAGGTATAACCCAGACCAGAGGTATGGGTCAGCAGGTGCCTGATCGTAATACTGCGCTCGGCGGGCCTGGACTCATAGACACCTGTTTCCAGGTCGAAATCAGTAAAGACCTCCCTGTCAGCCAGCTCCGGCAAATAACGTTCTATGGGATCATCCAGGTGGATCTTGCCTTCTTCCACCAGCATCATCACCGCCAGGGAGGTAACCGGCTTGGTCATGGAGGCAATCAGGAAAATGGCATCACGGGTCATGGCCTTTCTGTTGGCGCTGTCCATCAGGCCAAAGGCACTGTGGTAAATCACTTCCTCGCCGTTGGTCACCAGTGCAACCACACCGGGAATACGGGTGCTGTCAATTGCCTGCATCAGGTAACGGTCAAGCTCATACCTGCCGCCCATGGAGAGGGTCTGCGCCTGCAAACCTGTTGTCAGCAGAAGAAACAGGACTGGCATTATGCGTTTTGGCATGACGTGCTCCTTGAAAGGGAATTCATTCATTTTACACCCCGGTCAATCACACACAACTGCCCGGAGTCCATTGATTTTACTGATTTTCTGAATAGTGCTATTGTTGCCGACCCTGCCAATCCAGGAGCAAAATTTTTCCCTTGAACAGGTTGTTACGTCTTCTCAGAATCTACCGGGTAGCCAATCGCTATCGCCTGGGGGATTTGTTTGGCAGTGCGGGTCGCGCGCGCATGCTCTCGGTCTTTCTTGCCCTGCCGCTGCCGGCGGCATCCAACCTGTCACAACTCAATCGTGGCCAGCGCCTGCGCCTGGCCCTGGAAGAACTTGGCCCCATCTTTATCAAGTTTGGCCAGCTGTTATCCACGCGCCGGGACATGGTACCTGAAGACATTGCCGATGAACTGGCCTCCCTGCAGGACAACGTGCCGCCTTTTGAAGAGCAGGCAGCTATAGGGCTTATTGAAAAGGCACTTGGTGACAAGGTGGAAAACCTGTTTGCCTCATTTTCCACGACACCGCTGGCATCTGCCTCAGTTGCCCAGGTACACCCGGCGACGCTGATTGGCGGCGAGGACGTGGTGGTCAAGGTGATCAGGCCCGGTATCGACAGGATCATTGAACAGGACATCGCCCTGCTCAAGGGCGTTGCCGAGTTTGTTGAGAACAATATCGAACAGGGCAAGCGACTTCGCGCCATGGAAGTGGTGCAGGACTATGAGTACATCATCACTGATGAACTCAACCTGATGTCGGAAGGAGCCAATGCCACGCAACTGGCCCGTAATTTTGAAGACTCCGACCTGTTGTATGTACCAAAAGTGTACTGGGATTACTGCCGGACCAACGTGCTGGTCATGGAGCGTATCTACGGCATTCCGGTAAGCCGTATTGCGGAATTGCAGGCGGCAGGCATCGACCTGAAAACCCTGGCCGAACGCGGTGTGGAAATTTTCTTCACCCAGGTTTTCAACCACAGCTTCTTCCACGCCGATATGCACCCCGGCAATGTCTATGTCTCCCGTGAGCATCCCGAAGAGCCCCAGTACATTGCCCTGGACTGCGCCATCATCGGCACACTCAGCAAAGATGATCAGTATTACCTGGCGAAAAACCTGCTGGCCATTTTCAAGCGTGATTACCGCAAGGTCGCCGAACTGCATGTAGAATGCGGCTGGGTGCCGCCTGACACACCGGTCAATGCCTTTGAAGCCACCATGCGAAGTGTCTGTGAGCCGATCTTTGAAAAACCGCTGAAGGATATTTCTTTCGGTATGCTGCTGTTGCAACTGTTCCAGACTGCCAGCCGTTTCAACATGGAAGTACAACCTTCACTGGTGCTGCTGCAAAAAACCCTGTTGAACATTGAAGGCCTGGGCAAGCAACTCTACCCCGAGCTGGACTTGTGGGACAACGCCCTGCCGTTCCTGGAAAACTGGCAACGCGAACGCCTGTCCCCTATTGCCAACCTGAAAAAAATCACGGACCGCGTTCCCGAATGGCTGGAGCAGCTCCCCGAGATTCCGGAACTGCTCTTTGATGCCATGCAGGAAATCAAGTACACCCGACTCAACCAGGACCGCCTGCGCCAGGAACAGGAGGCAGCACTGGCAAAACGACAGGCTGCACGAAAACGCCGCTTTACCCTTTTTGGCATCGGCGCCCTGGCGGCCTCTGCCCTGACCCTGTTGCCGGGCATAGCTGCTCCCCTTCAGACAGTACCTGCCGCCTCCCTGATCCTTGCCACGGCAGGCCTGGCGCTGCTGGCTCTGCGGCACTGATTTAACCGGCCTGATGGCTTGAATTCTGACCTGCGGCCCCAAAATAGAGTATTCTTGCCCCCGAAATCCCGGCAAGCAGATATACAGGCAACATAACCATGAGTACCGACTGGTTGGACCGCATCAACTGGAACAGTGACGGCCTTGTCCCCGCAATCGCGCAGGACTGGCAAAGCGGCCGTGTACTGATGCAGGCCTGGGTCAACCGGGAAGCACTGGCCCTCGCGGTTGAGGAAAACCGGGCCGTGTATTGGTCGCGCTCACGACAGAAACTGTGGCGCAAGGGGGAAGAATCCGGGCATGCCCAGGTACTGCATGGCGTGTACACGGATTGCGACCAGGACTGTATTATTTTCCAGGTTGAACAGCTGGGGGGAATTGCCTGCCACACCGGGCGTGAAAGCTGTTATTACCTGAAACTTGAGAATGGCCAGTGGATTGAAAACGAGCCGGTGCTGAAAAGTCCCGATGAAATCTACGGCTGAATTTAACCTGATCCTTACACTATGACCCAGACACTGCAAAAACTGGCCGCCATAATAGAAGAAAGAAAATCCGCAGACCCGGACTCTTCTTACGTGGCGCAACTTCACCACAAGGGCCTTGATAAGATCCTGGCCAAGGTGGCCGAAGAAGCCGAAGAAACCATTGAGGCTGCCAGGGAAGCACAGCAGGAGGGCGATACCAGGCACCTGGTGTATGAAACGGCAGACTTGTGGTTTCACACCCTGGTCATGCTGGCCAGCCTGGGTACAGGCCCTGATAAAGTGCTGGCGGAACTGGAGAGGCGATTCGGGGTCAGCGGACTGGATGAAAAGGCCTCTCGGGCAAAGCGTTAAACTTGTCCAGAAAGTCCGGAAGACTGTTACAATGGCTCCCCGTTTCAAATACCACAACTCTGGCAAAGAGCAGGTAAACGGGGCTAATCAAAGAATTCATAGGAGGTAATCATGGGACTTGGCGGCGTAAATTTGACACAACTGCTCATTATCCTGGTGATTGTGGTTCTGGTGTTTGGCACCAAGAAACTGAAAAATATCGGCTCGGATCTTGGCGGCGCCCTGAAAGGCTTTAAAAACGCCATGAGCGAGGACGAGAAAAAGGAGCAGGATGCCCAGGCCCGGATCGAAGACGAAAAAGACACCTTTGACGTGAAAGCGGAAAAGGTCGACGAAAACTCGACAGAAAAACAGGCCTGATATCGGCAACCGTGGTGGCATCTTGCCAGCACTGCTGATGACTTTTACCGATGTTTGATCCCAGCTTTTTTGAACTTATCGTCATCTGCGTGGTAGCGCTGCTGGTGCTCGGCCCTGACAGATTGCCTGGCGCCATCAAGACACTTGGCCTGTGGATCGGACGCCTGCGCAGAAGCTTCAACAATATCAAGCGTGAAATTGAGCAGGAAGTCGGTGCAGATGAAATCCGGCGCCAGTTGCGCAATGAAGCCATCATGGAAAAGTTTAACAGCACGAAGAACCAGGTCACCCAATCGATCGACTCTGTCAAAAAAGAAGCTGAATCCATCAAAAACGATCTTGACCTGAGTAAGGAGCTATCCAGTTCCGATGAGAAACCTGACAGCCAGGCAGATGAAAACTCTGGCGAGGTCGACCCTGTCGAAAAGCTGGCCACCAATGATCCGGCAGCACGGATTATCAGCGAGGAATACGGCGGTGCCAACAACGATAGCGGCGCCAATGATACAGACACAACATCCCGGCCAGCACCAGTCGCCGAACAAGCGGAAACACCGACCGGACCGGACACCACAAAAGACAAAGCTGACAATTCCGGCAACTGATTTGTTCCCGGTATTTTCACCACCCAAGACCCAGACGCAGTAATGGCAGAAACCGATCAACAGGAACAGGAACCCGCTTCCGAAGAACAGCCGCTAATCTCTCACCTGGTTGAGCTCAGAGACCGGGTGTTGCGTTGCCTGCTGGTCGTCCTGGTACTGTTCCTTGCTATCTTTCCCTTCGGTAACGATCTGTACATCCTGGTATCCAGGCCCCTGCTGGATGTGTTGCCGGAAGGTTCCAACATGATTGCGACCTCTCCCACCTCGCCATTCATGATCCCCTTCAAGACCTCGATCTATGCCGCCCTTTTTCTCGGCGTCCCTTTCATCCTTCACCAGGCCTGGGCTTTTATTTCACCCGGGCTTTACAAGAATGAAATCCGGGTCACCATGCCCATACTGATATCCAGCGTCATCCTGTTCTATGCCGGCATAGCCTTTGCCTACTTCCTGGTATTCAATTTCGTTTTTGCCTTTTTTGTAAACAGCGCGCCGGAAACGGTGTCGGTGATGACCGATATCACCCAGTACCTGGACTTTGTCCTGTCACTGTTCCTGGTATTCGGCCTGGTATTTGAAATTCCCATTGCCACCCTGCTGCTGATCTTTTCCGGCGTCACCACACCCCAGAAACTCTCGGAGAAACGCCCCTACATTATCATTGGCTGTTTTGTCGTAGGCATGTTCCTTACCCCCCAGGACCCGCTATCACAGGCCTTCGTTGCCATTCCTATGTGGTTTCTTTTTGAGTTGGGGGTGATTGCGGGGAGATATTTGCATACGCCGGACGAAGACGAGGAGCAACCTGAGGAAGCAGATGAAGCGGAGAAGGAAGAGAAGTAAAAGAGTTTTTCGATAAAGGGATAAAACGATAAAGCGATAAAGGGCAAGCGGTTCAGTGAGATGGCCTATACAATTAAATGGCCTTCCACTTGCCGGATAAATTTTTGCTTTATAT
>CAZROW010000029.1:4332-35472 GCA_964601805.1 uncultured Enterobacteriaceae bacterium | reverse complement strand
GTGATGCAGGTCCGGGTACTACTAATTCGGGTACTACTAATTCGGATACTACTTATAGGGCCGATGCCGTTTTGTCGTGGTTGTCCGGCAGGCGGTAAAAACAGGTGGCGCAATGCCTGACGTTTAAACTGCCTGGTACAGCGTATTGTGTTGGCCGGCATGGTTTTGCCGGAAGAAGGGCCGGTTTGGCCCGGATTTCCCAAACACAAGATATAGTGTTTGGGCGAAATCCCTGTTTTTTCACCGAAGGGGTGTGGATAAGCCTTCGGTAATGACAGGAAAGTAGTCAGCAGGCCGGGTTTTTTGTGCAAAAAGGCTGCTTTTTGCCCCTGAACTGCTGAAATCATCATCCCCGGTATTGCGTTTCACTGTGGCCTGGTACTGCTTTAACTACTCTCTTAACTAGGCTGGCTAACCAGTGGTTGTTATTGATTTTTTAACCTGCTTCGATTTCAGAGTAGTCTAACCAAAGCAATGTGAAAGCACAATATATTGTGTAAAAAAATTGTTAATGCACTATATCAGGTAAAAATTCCCCCTGGCAAGACAATAAAGTGTGTAGTTGATGTGGATAAAGTGTGTATAGCCTGAGGGCAGTCGGGTATGTTTTTACGCCTGGTGGCGGTTGCCTGTGGCAGTGCACCAACAGTGGGCAAACTTCAGAATCTCTCTCGATTCAGGAAATCCCTGTATTTCAGGGATATTTCTTTGCTGTTTGATGATGACGGGTGGTTTTGCGCCGAAATGGGGCAGAATCGGGAATACTATATATAGTGTTTTGGAAAAAGGGAATAAAGGGAAAAATGGAAAAAGGGGGTAGGCCGGAAGAGGCACGTAGTGCCGTCATCCGGCAGCTTCGATGAGCATTTCGAAAAACGATAAAACGATAAAACGATAAAAGGATAAAAGGATAAAAGGGACAGTCTTTCGATTAATTCGGGGTTGGGTTGTTGGGTTTGCCCAGGAAGCTGGCGACGAAATCGTTGGCCGGGGTTTGCATTAGTTCCTGGGCATTGCCCCATTGTTGCAGGTTGCCTTCGAGCATGACGCCGGTGACATCGGCCACGGTGAAGGCTTCGTCCTGGTCGTGGGTGACCAGGATGGCGCTGATCTGGCGCTCAATGAGTATCTGGCGTACTTCCTGGCTCAGGCTGCGGCGCATTTCCGTGTCGAGATTGGAAAATGGCTCGTCCATCAGCAACAGGCGCGGATCCGGTGCCAGGGCGCGGGCCAGGGCAACGCGTTGCTGTTGTCCCCCGGAGAGCTGGTGAGGATACTTGTCGGCATGATCGCTCAGGCGTACCAGGGTCAGTAACTGGCTGACCTGGTCGTTGATCGATGCCTTCTCCTTGCCGTGCAGTCCGAATGCCACGTTTTTCCAGACCGTGAGATGGGGAAACAGCGCATAATCCTGGAATACCATGCCCACATGGCGTTTTTCCGGTGGCAGCATGTTGCCTGGGTCACTGAGGCAGACACCATCCAGGCGAATCTGTCCCGCATGGATGGGTTCCAGGCCGGCGATGGCGCGCAGGGCGGTGGTTTTGCCGCAACCGCTGGGGCCAAGCAGGCTGACGATCTGCCGCTCGGCAACGCTGAAGCTCAGGTCATCAATGATGACCTGGTCGTCATAGCGACAATTGATATTGTTGATTTCCAGCAGGGCGCTCATCTCAGCTCGGGATTCCGACTGTCTTTATAAACCACCATGTTCTCATACTTGAGGCCCCCCTGTTTAATGTCAGCAGGGGTTTCAGCTGATGAGAAATTCAAGCAGGGCTTTTTGCGCATGCAGGCGGTTCTCGGCTTCGTCCCACACCACGGAGTCGGGTGAGTCCAGCACATCCGCGGTGACTTCCTCGCCGCGGTGGGCGGGCAGGCAATGCATGAACAGGGCATCGTCATTGGCCAGCGCCATCAGCTCCAGGGAAACCTTGAAACCGTCAAAATCCTTCATGCGTCGCACGCGCTCGTCTTCCTGGCCCATGGAGGCCCAGACATCAGTGACGACCAGCGAGGTTCCGGGAACGGCTTCCTCGGGAGTGCGGACGATTTTCACCCGGTCCTTGTTGGCTTCCACCAGGGAAGGCATGGGGTCATAGCCCTCGGGGCAGGCCACGATCAATTCAAAGTCGAGCAGGCTGGCGGCATTGATATAAGAGTGGCACATGTTGTTGCCGTCCCCGATCCAGGTCACGCTCTTGCCCTGGATATCACCGCGGTGTTCAAAATAGGTCTGCATATCGGCCAGCAGCTGGCAGGGATGAAAGTCATCTGTCAGCGCATTGATCACCGGCACGCTGGAGAAATCCGCCATGCGCTGGATTTTTTCATGTTCAAAGGTACGCACCATGATGGCATCCACCATGCGCGACAGGACCCGGGCGGTATCTTCCACGGGCTCACCGCGGCCCAGCTGGGTATCGTCTGGGGACAGGAAAATGGCAGAGCCACCCATCTGGTTCATACCGGCTTCAAAGGAGACGCGGGTTCGCGTGGAGGACTTCTCGAACACCATGGCAAGCACGCGATCCTTGAGCAGGGGATGGGCGACACGGTTTGCCAGCATGTTCTTCAGTTCGCCGGCGCGTGCAATGATGTCCCGGAATTCCTGGGGGCTCAGGTCAAGCAATGACAGGAAATGTCTGGTGCTCATGAGGATTATCCTCCCTTGAAGTTACTGACCAGGGTGCTGATCGTTTCAATGAGTAAGTCACTTTCGGCTTCGCTGATATTCAGCGGCGGAACCAGTCGTACCACGTTGCCGGAGGCCACGTTGATCAGAATGCCCTTGTCACGGGCCTGGGCCACCAGGTCGCCGCAGGGTGTGTCCAGTTCAATACCGATCATCAGGCCAAGCCCGCGCACGGCAACAACATGCTCGGCATTTTGCAGGCGCATGCTCAGGCCGAACTTGATGCGATCACCCTGTACCGTGGCGTTTTCCAGCAGGTTCTCCGAGAGCAGGGCCTCATTGACTGCCAGTGCGGCGGCGCAGGCCAGGGGGCTGCCGCCAAAGGTCGTGGCATGATGCCCGGGCTGGAAAATGTTCGCTGCAGGACCCGCTGCCAGGCAGGCGCCGATGGGAAAGCCATTGCCAAGACCCTTGGCCGTGGAGACCACGTCAGGAACTATGCCGCTGTGCTGGAAGGCAAAGTATTTGCCTGTTCTGCCATTACCGGTCTGGACTTCATCGAGCATCAACAGCAGGTCGTTTTCATCACACAGGCTGCGCAGGCCGGCCAGGTAGTCCGAAGCCGGTAATACGACGCCACCTTCACCCTGGATCGGTTCCACCAGGACTGCAACGATATTGTCATTGGCCTCAAGGGTCTTTTTGACGGCCTCCAGGTCATTGAAGGGTACCCGGTAAAAACCGTCCAGGAAGGGGGCAAAACCATCCTGGTGACGATTGCTGTGAGTCGCAGTCAGCGAGCCCATGGTGCGGCCGTGAAAAGCCCCTTCCATGACGATGATGCCGGGCACATCGACATTTTTGCTGTGCCCGTACATGCGGGCGATCTTGATAGCCGCCTCGTTGCCTTCTGCACCGGAGTTGCAGAAAAACACGCGTTCCATACCGGAGGCTTCGCAGAGCCTTTCGGCCAGTTGTTGCTGTAGCGGAATGCCATACAGGTTGGATGTATGGACCAGGGTGGCTACCTGGTCCTGTACAGCCTTGATGAAGCCCGGGTGGTTATGCCCCAGCGCACACACCGCAATACCGCTGATGGCATCCAGGTACTTGTTACCCTCGGCATCAAACAGCCAGGAGCCTTCGCCACGGACAAAGTCCACGGGAATGCGGTTGTAGGTGTTCATCAGCACAGCACTGTCAGTCATTTTCAGTACTCCAGAAAACAAAAGGGGCAGCTACTGCTGCCCGGAAGCCGGAGATTTTAAAGAGACAAGAGGCAAGAGGCAAGAGACAAGGAACGACACGTTGTGCTTTAACGAAACATCGTAGGTCGGGATAGGCGCGAAGCGCCGTTTCCCGACATGGGATTCAATGAATGCGTGGAGGGCATTGTCGGCAAACGCTTCGCTATGCCGACCTACAAGATATTGCAGTATTATCCGGAAAACTGTCCGCAGAAAATTTCCGGAAATCATCCTGTCTTGCCTTTTGCCTTCGGTCCCTTGCTTGCAGGTTCTCCTATATACTCCGTTTCCATGAATCCTATCGAACTCAGCTTATTTGTCAGCCGCATGGAAGCCGTCTGTGACGAGATGGGCGTGGTCCTGCGCCGAACCGCCTTTTCGCCGAATATCAAGGACCGGCTCGATTTCTCCTGTGCCCTGTTTGATGCTCGCGGTGAGTTGTGTGCCCAGGCTGCCCATATTCCCGTGCACCTGGGCAGCATGGCCTACGCCATGGCGGATATTGTTGCCCGCTTTGAGTGGTGCAAGGGGGATGCGGTGGTCCTGAACGATCCCTACCTGGGCGGTACCCACTTGCCGGATGTCACTGTCGTGGCCCCGGTGTTTGTTGATGACAAGCTGCAGGGCTTTGAGGTCAACCGTGCTCACCATGCCAATATCGGGTCCGACACGCCGGGCTCGATGCCTATTACCAGCAGCCTGGAAGAAGAGGGCATCGTCATTTCACCGCAGTACCTGCTGCGTGCCGGTGAGTTAAACACCGAACTGTGGCGGTCACTGGCGCCCATTCACGGACAAAGCGACAATTTTCACCTGAGCGGGGACATGGCGGCCCAGGTCAGCTCGGTCAAAACCGGTGTCCGCCGCATGCAGGAACTGGTCACCCACCTGGGCGTGGCCCGGTTTGCTGACGGGTTGTCGGCACTGAATGCCTACGGCGAGCGTGTTGCCCTGGCGTGTCTGAAAGAATTGCCGCCTGGCACTTATGCTTTTGAAGACGTCATGGATGACGATGGCCTTGGCCATACGGATATCGCCATTCGCGTGACCCTGGAAGTCACTGAAGAGACTATCACCGTCGACTTTGCCGGCACCGACCCCCAGGTGGAAGGCAATATCAATTGTCCTCTGCCGGTGGTGGCCGCGGCGGTGTACTATGTCTTCCGCTGCCTGATGCCGGATTACGCGCCTGCCTGTGCGGGCCTGTTTCGTCCCATACAACTGAGTGCCCCGGAAGGCTCAATCGTCAATGCCCGGCCACCGGCAGCCGTGGCCGCCGGCAACGTGGAAACCTCCACCCGCATCGTGGATGTGGTGCTTGGTGCCTTGGAACAGGCATTACCGGATCGTATTCCCGCGGCCAGCCAGGGCAGCATGAACAATATCGCCATGGGTGCACGCCAGCCGGGCAACACCTGGGATTATTATGAAACCCTGGCCGGTGGTCATGGTGGCGGGCCACAGCATGCCGGACTCAGTGCCCGTCACTCCCATATGACCAATACTCTGAATACACCAGTGGAAAGCCTGGAGATGCATTATCCGATTCGTGTCAACCGCTATGAAATACGGGATGACAGCGGCGGAGCAGGGCAACATCGCGGAGGTGATGGCCTGGTACGTGAATACGAGTTTCTCAAACCCGCACAACTGAGCCTGCAAACAGAAAGACGGCGCCATGCTCCCTGGGGCTTGCAGGGTGGAAAGCCCGGCAGTTGCGGCAGCAATCAACTGAACGACAGTCCGCTGCCCGGTAAAACAGAAATCAATGTGACTCATGGTGACCTCCTGACTATTGCCACTCCCGGTGGCGGTGGCTGGGGCTCAGAAGCTAAAAGTTAAAAAAATTGATAGGCTGGAAGCGTCTCGCAGGGCCGTCATTCAACACGCGTGCTTGAACGAATAAAGGGGAAGACTATGCCATACCGCATGAAACACATGTCGAAAAACAGCCTGTTGATTTTGCTTGCGACGGTTCTTGCAGGTTGTACACAGGAGCCAGCCACACGAGTTGTAACGGTCTCTGACCCTGTCTGTTTTCCAGTAGATGAAATCCTGGTGACCAATGGCGTCATTCACACGATGGATGATACCGATAGTATTGTTGATTCTGCGCGCATTGCCGGCGGTCGTTTTGTTGAAACGGGTGACGGCCTGCAGCCATCCGGCTGCGGCGACGTCATCGACCTGAACGGGCGCACGGTGGTGCCCGGCCTGATCGACAATCACAATCACATCATTCTGCTGGGCCTGCGGCCCGGTCATGACACGCGTCTGGAAAATGCCACGTCCATTGAAGAGGTGGTGAGCACTATCGGTGCGCGGGCAGACAATGTTCCGGCAGGGGAGTGGATCACTGCCATCGGTGGTTTTCATCGCAACCAGTTCGTCCCACCGCCGGGGGAGCCGCGCTTCCCGACATTGCAGGAACTGGATGCCGTCACTCCCGATCACCCGGTTTATATCCAGGAAAGTTTTGCCGGCCCCGGCGTCACCAATTCCCTAGGCAAGGCCTGGCTGGAAAGCCAGGGCATTGAGATCGGCGACAACGGCGAAGTAGCGACAGGGCAGGGAGCCAATCCCGCAACGCAAACCCTGTTCGCCCTGCGCCAGTTGGAAAACCTGGACGACCACAAACGGGGAACTCTCGAGGCGCTTCAGTATGGCCTGGAGCTGGGTATCACTACCCATTTTGACCAGGGCGGCTTTCCCTTGACCGGTACCGATGCCGATGGGGCCGCGAACATGGATCCCTATTCGGGTTATGACGCGGTCCGGGCACTGCAGGTAGAAGATCAGCTTACCGCCCGCATTCGGATCAACTTCCTCCACATGGAGGATGACCCCGCCACGCCACAGCTGGTGGCACGATTGAACAATGCGTTTCCAGATTTCGGCAGCGCCATGCTGAAAACTGTCGGTATCGGTGAATTCACTGCCGGATCCAGTCCGGTTATCTTCGGCACCTCCGAGCCCTGGCTGAACGGCACACGCCGTGTCGCCGAGGCTGGTTGGCGCAACGAAAACCACTCCCTGTTCGGTAACGATTTCGAGGTCATCATCGACGGCTGGGAACAGGTGCATGACGATGTCGGTGGCGACGGCATCAGCAACCTGGGTTGGGTGCTGGCGCACGCCCCTTTTATTACTGCCGAATACGCTGACAAATTGAACGACCTGGGTGGCGGCGTCAGCGTGCTGGGAGGCTGGCGTTATATTTCCGGCACAGCCGAGCAGAACGGCCCGCCGTTCCGTATGCTCGCCGAGACCGGCATACCCATGGGCATGAGCTCTGATGGCATGCAGATTTCCCCCATGAATCCCTGGCTGGGGCTTTACTATGTGGTCACTGGCAAGAATGCCCGCGGGGAAACGATCAATGGTGATCAGACCCTGTCGCGTGAAGAGGCTTTGCGTTTATACACCGCAGCCAATCGCTGGTTCCTGCAGGAAGATGACCTGGGGTCCATTGAGCCGGGCATGCGTGCCGACCTGGTGGTGCTGGACCGGGATTACTTCGATGAGGCGGCCGTGCCTGATGAGGACATCAAGCAGGTAAAATCACTGTTGACCCTTGTCGGGGGCGGTGTGGTGCACGGTGATCCAGGATCATTGTAGAAAGGAAACGCACATGAGTATCCAGGACTTTGCCGCTTTGGCAGAAATGTTAGCCTCGGCCGGCGTCATCATTTCCCTGATTTACCTGGCGACACAAATCAAGCAAACCAACACCCTGAACCGTTCGGCCGTCCACCAGGGACTTGCCGAGCGCCAGAGCGAATTCGCCAGCAATATTGCGTTGTCGCCGGAAATGTCGGCGCTTATCGCCAAGGTCCAGTACGCGAACATTACCCGGGATGATGTGCCCGATGTCGAGCGCATCCAGATCGGTTATATGTTCCTGACGCTGGTTCATCATATATACTTCATGTACCAGCAGCATAAAGAAGGTATTTTGTCCGCAGCAGAAATAGAGGAGTGGGTTGGTAGCAAAACCCGCTTGATTGCCACGCCCTATATGAACTCGGTATGGCCGACCCTTCACACTGCATTTCCGGCGGACTTCAGCCGCTGGTTTGAAACACGGTATAACCTGGATACCCCACCCGATGACTGGCAGGACCCTCATATAAGGACAGGACAGGATTAAGGGAATGAAAGAAAAGCTCCAGGAATTTGCCCTTGTCGCGGAAATTGTTTCGGCGCTTGCCGTGGTGGCCGGACTCATTTTTGTCGGCCTGGAGATTCAGCAAAGCACGGAACAAAGTGCATTGAATACCCGAGCCCTGGAAACTGCCGCGTACCAGGACCTGATCGCGCAGATTCTTACCATCAACAACGTCTACGACACCGACCCGTACCTGTCGGATGTGATAATACGCGGCGTAAAGGGGGAGCTTGCCGATGCGAAGGAGCTTGGCTTATACGAGGGCTACGCGATCACGGTGACCCGGCACGCGGATATGGCCTGTTTTCAGTACCAACAGGGCATTCTCAGTGAAGCACGGCTGGCCTCATCCATGGCCATCTATATGTCCCAGATCGAGATCGGCCAGCTGGAGGTGCGGGACAGCTTACAACCCATCATCGCTATTTCACCGGGTCTGCAGGACTGTATCGATCTGGTAAGGCCCTATTTTCAGGATTCAGACTGGCTATAAGAAACCTTATATTAATTAAGGGTTTAATAATAATTGGTCGACTTTTTCCGTGTTTCGCGGGTTGATCTCGCGTAAAATGACCCTATCTATCCCTCTCACCTGAAATCAACGTTTGGAATTCCCATGAGTGAAGAATCAGCTGCAAGCAGCAACATTGAAAACGTCATCAAGGACCAGATCGCCAGCAATCCCATCATCCTGTACATGAAGGGTAATCCCAATGCACCCCAGTGCGGCTTTTCCGCCCAGACCGTGCAGATCATGATGGCCTGTGGCCAGAAGTTCGCCTACGTGGACATCCTGTCCAACCCGGAGATTCGTGCCAACCTGCCCAAGGTGTCTGACTGGCCGACCTTTCCACAACTGTTTGTCGACGGCGAACTGGTCGGCGGTTGTGACATCATGACCGACATGTACCAGAGCGGGGAACTGAAAACCCTGCTGGACGAATCTGCCGCGAAAAGGGAAGGGGCACAAGACCAGGCCAGTTCCTGAGGAAAACGTTCAAACACAAAAAAGCCGGGATTATCCCGGCTTTTTTATGCCTGTTGCAGGGTGACACCCTGGCTATTTAAAAGCTGCCACTAACGGTCAGGCGGGCGTTGACCGGGGCGGCCACGGTAGCCTGGTGAGTACTGTGGGCATTCGGGAAATACAGCTCATCCGTCAGGTTTTCTATATTCAGCTGGATGCGCAATTTATCCGACATCTGATAGTGGGCGGCAGCATCGACCCGGGTATAAGCCGGCAGGGTGGCGTTGTTGCCGTTATCGATGAAGCTGTCATCCTGGTGGGTCAGCCCGAGCGAGACGCCCAGTTTGTCGGTCACTTGCCAGGTGTTCCAGAGCGAGAACATGTGTTCCGGCAATTCCCTCGGGCGCAAGCCTGTGGGTCCTGAACGGTCGACCTGCTCGCCATCCAGGTAACTGTAGCCGGCGCTGATATACCACTGGTCAATCAGCTGGCCCTGCAGTTGTAATTCTAAGCCGTTGATTTCCGAATCGATCACGTCCAGGGTTTCCGGGTTGTTATCGGCAACCTGCGGTGAGCTTTGCTCGATTTCAAACCAGGCCGCTGTCAGGCTCAGTCCCTGACTAAAATCCCATTTCAGGCCGGCTTCACGATTGGTGAACGTGTCCGGGTCCAGCTGGTTGTTGCTGCCGTTGATATTGGCATACTGCTCGCCACTGCGTGGCAGGAAGGATTCGCTGTAACTCGCGTACAGGGAGATATTCTCCAGGGGTTTGTACACCACGCCGAAACGCGGGGTGACTTCCTCGTCCTTCCGGTTTCGCCTTTCACTGGAGAGTACGTTCAGGACCTCGATGTCGAAGCTGTCGAAACGGGCGCCGAGGATGACATCGAAATTTTCCGAGAGCGACACTTCGTCCTGGAAGTAGAATGAGGCGACGTCGATAGCGACCCGGGTGTCATCGTTGAGGTCCGAAGCAAAGCTGTTGGACGTTGTGATACCGCTGGCGTTGGTGCCAATACCACCACGCAGGTTCAGGGGGCGTGCGATGGAAAAGATTTCATTGTCATCCGCAGTGGTATCCCAGAACGCATTGAACCTGTCCTGGTCGGAGGAAGTGTCGATGAATTCACCGCCGGTGACGATGGTGTGGTCGACCATGCCGGAACTGAATTCCCAGATGAAATTGCCGGACAAGATAGTGTTCTGGCGGTCCGTAGCATCCAGGTAGCCATCCAGCGTAACGACATCCGGTGTGACTGCCTGGTTGTAGGACGAGGCATAAAAATTCTGGTAGAGCTTGTCGAAATCACCGTGGTAAAGACTGATGTTGCCTTTCAGGCTGTTTGAAAACTCATGCTGGACAGCGGCGCGGAACAAATGGGCCTTGAGCAGGGTTTTGTTGACGTTGGCATCCCCGAACACGATATCTTCAAAGGCTTCGACCGGGCATCCATTCGCCCCGGTGGGGATACCACGATCGATAAAGCGTTCGTGGTCGGCATATTCGTACGACAGGTCGACAATGGTATTCGGTGCCAACCTGAATTTGGCGGTCGGATTAAGGCCAACCCGTTCGCCATCGTAGAAATCCCGTTGGTTATTGAGGCTTTCAAAAAAGGCATTGAGACGAAATGCCGAATTATTGCTGACCGACAAATTGCTGTCAGTCTGGATACTGTATTCACCGAAGGTGTCACTGGTGGCCTGGAAGGTGTTGAAGTTTTCACCGATTACGCCTTTCTTGGTCACCCGGTTAAGAATGCCGCCCGTACCGCCGCGCCCGAAGAGCAGGGCATTGGGCCCGCGCAGGATTTCCACCTGCTCCAGGTTGTAAAGCGGGCGGTAGTACTGCACATCATCACGCGCGCCATCGATATAGAAATCAGCGGTGGAGCGCACACCGCGAAACACGACTGAGTCGCGGTGACCTTCGCCCTGCGACGTGTTAACACCGGGAATATAATTGATGATATCGCCGACGCTGTTGAAACCTTGCAGTTGTATCTGGTCCGCGGTCACGATGGAAAGGCTTTGCGGGACATCAATGATGGGGGTGGGGGACCTGAGGGCATTGACCCGGTCGGAATTCAGGTACTGTCCCTGGACAATGATTTCCGTGAGCATGTCTGTTCCGGATGCCTGGGCTGCTGCGAGCTGGGATCCCAGACCAAGGGGCGCCAGGGCTGCGCCAAGGCAAAGTGAGGTAAAGCGGTTCATGTAACAACGTCCTGGTTGGTGGAATATTGAGGAGTTTCAGAAATCATAATGCAAACACAAATGAGAATCAATACCATTTACATCAATAAAGCCGTATTAATCCCGAAGTCCATCGCCAATGGCTTGTGACCCCTGGCTGCTCCCCCTACAATCCGCCTTCCCTTGTTAATGCCGTCTCCAATTCATGTCTGATAACCTTCGCGGCGTCTGGTGTATGGCGCTTGCCACCTTCCTGTTTGCGCTGATGACCGTGTTTGTGAAACTGGTGCCGGAGATTCCTGCCCTGGAAATCATCTTCTTTCGCGCGGTCATCTCTGTAGTCATCTGCTACTGGGGAATAAAAAGGGCGCGCGTGCCGCTGTTTGGCAACAACAAGCCCATGCTGATCATGCGTGGTGTTGCCGGTGTGCTTGCGCTGACCATGAACTTCTACCTGGTTCATGAAATTCCGCTGGCCACCGCATCAACCCTGACCTACCTGGCGCCTATTTCCACCACCATTATCGGTATCTGGTTCGTGCAGGAAAAAGTCAGCCCGCTGCAGTTCCTGTTTTTTGCCATGAGTTTTGCCGGTACCCTGGTGATCCAGGGTTTTGATGCCAGGGTGTCGTTGTTTCATCTGGGCGTTGGCATACTGACATCCGTGTGCATGGGCATTGCCTATAACTGCGTGCGCAAGCTGTCCACCACCGAGCATCCGCTGGTCATTATTTTCTACTTTCCCTTTGTGTGCCTGCCCATCACGGGTATCTGGTGCCTGTTGTTCTGGGTTCAGCCGCAAGGGTGGGAATGGTTTCATCTACTGATGGTGGGGCTGACCAGCCAGGTGGCGCAGTACTACATGACCCGTTCCTACCAGCTGGCGGAGATTTCCACGGTCTCCATCATCAATTACACGGGCATCATTTATGCCATCGTGCTGGGGCTGATTTTGTTTGGTGAAAGTTTCAATTTACTGACCTATGCCGGAATGGGTCTGGTGCTCGCAGGCATGGTACTTAATGTCCTGTTCAAAAACCGCGAGAAAAAACACCAGCATGGTAGGTCGGCATAGGGCGAAGCCCGTTTGCCGACATGACAGGGTCACCAGGCTTGACGGATGTCGGCAAACGGCCCGGGGGCCTGTGCCGACCTATGGGATTCGACGTGTATTCAGCTGCGCCTGGCATGGTTGTTAATATTAAAACCGGTTCATACCTGCACCTGTGACCATTAGTATTTGACCCGGCGCGGTTGTAGACTGCCGACATCATCCAGAAAAATAATGATTAAAGGGGGATGTACCATGAAGTCTTCAGTACCACTGCTGACACTCCTGCTCAGCCTTTCAAGCGCCACTGTTTTTGCCCATCACAGCACCATTGCCATTTACGATGCCTCGAAACGTATTGAGGTTACCGGGGTGGTGACTGCCATTTCCTGGCGCAACCCCCATGGCCGCATTACGCTCGATGTGGAAGATGAAAACGGCAATATCGTGGAATGGGAGGCCGAGGTCGCCTCCAGTACTGTGCTGCGCAACCGCAAGGTGCGCGATGATGTGATTGCCGTTGGCGATACTGTCACCATGGCAGGGCAACCCTCCCGGCGCGGGCGCCCCATCATGCTGGGTACCAATGTGCTGCTGCCCGGTGGCTACGAATTTGATTTCGGTTCCGGCAGTGCCTACTTTCCAGCCGGCAAGCGAGGCAACCTGGTTGGCTATGACATATCTGATGCTGATGTCTCAGCTGCCATTGCTGCCGCTGACGGTATCTTCCGTGTCTGGAGTACCATCATGGGTGATCCTGCCGCCTTCCCGATGTTCAAGGGCGGTTATCCCCTGAATGCGGCAGGGGAGCAGGCCAAGGCGACCTGGGATCCCAACAATAATAGCCTGTTGCAATGCGGCAACAAGGGCCAGCCGCTGATCATGATTACACCGAGCCCCATGGACTTTGTCAGGCAGGGTGATGACATTCTCATGCGGATCGAAGAGTACGACGCGCGCCGCCTGATACACATGTCAGCTGAGGCTCAGCCGCCGCAGGCACACTCCCAGTTCGGTTTTTCCCGTGGCCACTTTGAAGGCACCACCCTGGTGGTGGAAACTGACCACATAACCGAAGGCTACTTTGACCACATGGGGGTACGCCAGAGCGACCAGATATCTACCGTCGAGCGCTTCATTCCCAATGCTGACTACAGCCGGCTGGATTATGAAATCACGGTCACCGATCCGGTGTATTTTTCAGAGCCGTTTACCCTGTCACGGTACTTTGTCTGGTATCCGGAAATGTCTGTGCATGCCTATGAGTGCCTGGAACGCTACTAAAGGACTGGCCCCGGCGTCAGATATTCAGGGCTGAGTACAGGATCCCGAACACGGCGACCACAAGGATGCTGGTGCCATAGCCGATCAGGACAAACACCCCTTTGAAGAAAGTCTTCACTTTACTGTCGTTATAGACGCTGAGCATGGCCAGGAAAATATAGAGGGGGATATACCAGGCGGTGATAATCCGGAACCAGTTCATGGTTTCGGTCAGGAAGCCGTAGCGCTGGCCAAGCGCTGAAGAAAGCGCCATCAGGATGCTGGCCAGGAAGAAAAACGCATGGGTGTGCAGCAGGAAAATTATGTGTTCCAGGTAGTAGCGTCCGGACATGGCATAGACAAGGAACATGAAAAAGGCCACCAGCGGGATACCCACGATCATCATCACCGGCACCATGTCGATGACGTCCTGGGAAAAGCGTTGCGGATCATTCGTGAACTTCAGGCAGGCATCCCTGAGCATGCTGGTAAACAGTGAGCCCGGAGAGGACCCGTTCAGCAAGCACTGGCCACCACGTATGGAATATGTATCCGTGTTATTGGTTCTGGCCACAGCCAATTCCTCGCTGACTTCCTGCCTGAGCTGTTCGGCCAGCTCCCCCCTGTCTTCCCCGTCGACATTCTGGTCTACAGGGCGGTAAACGACATTGAAATCATCCTCTATGAAGTTCTCACCGAAATTATCACCTGTATTGCCGTTATTGCCGGGAATAAGAAAAAACACCAGGCTCAGGATGAGATAGAGTCGAAACGGCGGCAGGTAATACATGCGCCGACCGCGAAGATACTTGATGGTCAGCTTGCCGGGCTTCAGGGCGAGGGGCAGCAGGGAGCGCCACACGCGTGAGTCCATGTTGAGAAGACCGTCGGCCAACTCTTCCATGAATTCGCGAAAACTCAGGACGTGGGTATCACTTTTCTGGCCGCAGGCCGGACAGTAGGTGTAGCCGCTCACCGGCGTGGAACAGTTTTTACAGGTCCGGTGTGCAACCTGGTGCTTGTTTTCTTCCATGGACCTTGATGCTCAAGGAGTGGTGAAGCTATTTTCAATGTATTGTGATGGAAAGAACAGTGCTTAATCCATATCAAAACGCTCAGTCTTTTTAAGAGATTATACTTTACAGCAAGGAAGGCAAATTCCTACAATCACCTTATTGCATTATACGCGGGGAAGATTCATGACCATGTTCAAAACGTTACTCAAACTGGGCCTCTTGCTTGGCTTTTTACACGCCTTGCCGGCAACTGCCCATCACTCGGCCGCGGTTTTTTACAATACCGATGACGAGCCCATCTCCATCACGGGCACGGTGGCCAAATTCAATTTCCGTAACCCGCACGCCATCGTGGAGTTGATGGTCACCAATGAGTCCGGCGAAGTGGAACGCTGGACCTGCGAGACCTCGGCGCCATCAGCCTTGCGCCGTCGTGGCTGGAGTCAGGATGTTATGCAGGAAGGTGACACCATGACCCTGTGGGGCATTCGGGCCCGGGATGGTTCCAACCTGATGCGCATCACACGGGCGATCAAAGAAGACGGCACTGAAATCGGTGTCTCAAGGAATCTCAATGATTGAACCAGGCAAAATAATAGGCGGCCTGTTGTGCGCCGCCACGATAGGACTGTCGGCTACGGCCATGGCGCAGCCAGACCTGAGTGGCTACTGGATGATTTCCTTTGGCCCCATTCCGCCCCAGCGCGAGGCGACACCCGAAGAACAGGCCATGATCGATGAATTGCCGGAAGGCACTATCCTGCTGGCTGACTCCGGTTTGCGCGAATTTCCGGAAGGCGATTTTGGCGGCATGGAAATCACTGAAGCAGCCCGGCAAAAAGCCGCCGAGTATGACCCGGCCGTCCAGGTTGAGTTAAGCAGCACCTGTCAGCCGCCGAGCATCATCTATTCCATGCAGGGACCCTTTCCCATCGAGATTTACCAGGGCCGGGATCTCATCGTCATCCAGATGGAATACTTCGATGTGGTGCGCGTCATTCACCTGAACCAGGACTCACACCCGGAGAACGTGCCGGCATCGGTCAGCGGCCACTCCATCGGTCACTGGGAAGGCGATACGCTGGTGGTCGATACTGTAGCGATCAAGGAAAGCACCTTCCTGAACAATGGCCTGGACCATACCGAGGACATGCATCTTGTAGAGCATTTCCGACTCAGCGATGACGGTGAAAAACTCTACATCATGCAGGAATACGAAGACCCGGCCGTGTTTGCCGGTCGCTCGGCGCGCATCATCCCGCTGGACAAAGGCGGCGAAGGTGACGTGGTCTGGCCTTATGACTGCGATCCGAGTTATGGTGCAGCCATAGAATCCCGTGACTAGTACTCAGCGTGCCAGGGGTTCTCAATCAAACCCCGACAACAATAAATAGAAGCGCCCTATGAAAAATCTCTTTCCCATCCTGCTATCCCTGCTGCTGGTCCCATTGGCGCAGGCTCAGGATGTCTTTACTGCCCAGGAACTTGAGCAACTGGGCGAAACCCTGAGCGGACAGGTGGGATCAAATAACGCCGCCATCCTGGATAACATCATTGATGAGGGCGGCTACTTTGCCGCCATGGTGCATCGTGAACCCGGTCCGGGTTTCTCCGAGTCCCATGCCGAGTGGGCGGACCTGTATTTTGTGACATCCGGCACCGCCACCCTGGTTACTGGCGGTACCATCGTCAATCCCACCGAAGATGATCCCGGCGAAGTGCGCGGTACCGCCATTGATGGCGGCACCCGCCAGCGCATCAGCGCAGGCGACGTGGTGCATATTCCCGTTGGTGTTCCCCACCATGTGCTCGTGGAAGCAGGGGATCAGGTGACTTACTTTATCTTCAAGGCCAAACCCGAATAATCACGCGGCTTTGCCGCCCGCTGCTCATTTTTTGTACAGGCTGCACCGTTTCCCGGCAGCAAACCCCTCCGATCTTGATATTTGGTTAGACAGGAACCAGAAACCTGTTTATTCTCGGTAACTTACCGCAGTATCAAAATAATATTAAGCATAAGGTATGACACCAGGGTTCTTTCGGAGGGGAGAGAAGGGATGTCGTTAGCCAGCGGTCAACAATTTGGCATCTATGCCATCGCCGAAGTGATAGGTGAAGGCGGCATGGGCCAGGTCTATAGGGCCACGGATACCACGCTCGACAGGGACGTGGCAATCAAGGTATTGCCTGAATCTTTTGCCAGCGATGCGGAGCGCGTCTCCCGTTTTGATCGCGAAGCCAAAACCCTCGCCTCTCTCAACCACACCAACATTGCCCAGAACACGGCATGGTGGCGGCTCACCCGTTCATCGTGAATCTGGATATCGTTTTTCTCATCACGGCCCACGGAAATGGCCTTGAAGAAGCGCTTCTCCTGGGGTTTACCATCACCATCCTTCCATTTCAGCAAAATATAGCCCGCCTCGCGGCTGTCATGGCGATTCATGGCCCGGCTCAATTCCGGATTGGCATGTTCTACATCCTTGGGGTCCAGCACCAGTTGTGGCGGCGTGAAATCATAACGCCAGGCCAGCCAGCCCACCACAGGAATCATGACAAGTGCCACGATAAGATAGACTTGCAGCCAGTAGCCCGGTAATTCAAAAACCTGGAACAGGGTGGACAAGCCTTCAAACAGCAGCCACGCCACGGCTATGTATCCGAGGAGGACACGAATAACACGGCGCCTGAAAAGTTCCGAGATGAAAGATTTGTTTTTTTCCATATCCGCTTGAAATTTATACTGTTCCTGGATCAAACAGCACGTAGAGTAATCGCTTCACCTGATATCGTCCAGTATTACTGTGATGCGGTAATGGCTCAGTCTGACCATGCTGGCAGCCTCTTTCGCGGCTAAAGCCGCTTCCTGCAGAGCGCTGATTGTTGTGGGTAGCGGCTTTAGCCGCGAAGAAGCCCAAACTCAGTCGCACTTGTGTTGCCAATCCTGCTGCCGCTGATTATGCTCACAGGCTTTTCAGCAAAGAGAGTTTCCCATGCAACTTACCGTTGAACTGAGCCTGTATCCCTTCAACCAGGACTACAAGCCGCTCATCAAGGATTTTATCCGTGAACTCAATACCCGGGGCGATCTGCAGGTCGTTACCTGCGCCACGTCCACCATGGTGCACGGGGAGTTCCATTACCTCATGGATACCCTGAAAGAGCTGATGGCCTGGAGTTACGAGACACACGGCCGGGAGGTTATCGTGGCCAAGTTTATTCCCGGCCATGAGCTTTAAGTGTATGCTGGCCGACTGTTTGATTCAGGAGATTCGAAAATGACCAAGCCCGTTATTGCCACTCTATTATTGTCTTTGTGCTCACTGGTATTTGGCCAGGTGGACTGGAATGACATTCCATTGACTGACGGCACTTATGTGGAGGGCACGGCGCCGTTCAGGCAGGGCGAGTATGAAATAGAAGTACCTGCCGGTGTTGGCCTGGAGTTCAAGGTGGCCATGGATGCCGGTGACATGATCGTCTATTCATGGACTTCCAATATGGAAGACCCGGCACTGATGGACGTAGAATTTCACGGCCATACCGAGGCAGTGGACGGCAAGGGTGACCTGATGTTCTACAAGATCCATAATGAAGGCAAGGAAAGCGGCACCCTGAAAGCTCCGTTTACCGGCATTCATGGCTGGTGGCTCAACAATCGCAGCAACTCGGACGTGGTGGTCAACCTGACCGTGGCCGGGTTTTTTGAGGACGCCGAGTAAACCTGACACAGGCTGGCGGATGTGATTCGTCGGCGTGGCCCCTTATGCCCATCCTGGAACCCCTTGCTGTCGTTCTTGCCATAGCCTACCTGTTGCTGGCGGCGCGTGAACATCTTGCCTGCTGGTATTGCGCCTTTGTCAGCTCGGCTATCTATGCCGTGATCTTCTGGGACGTGAGCCTGCTCATGGAGTCCCTGTTGAATGTCTTCTACGTGGTCATGGCCGTGGTGGGCTGGTATGAATGGCGCTATGGCGGCAAGGGCCATGAAGGCCTGAACATCCGTTCGCTGCACCCCTGGCAACATGGTCTGATTGTCCTTGTCCTGCTGGTGGCTGCCGCCGGCAATGGCTGGTTCATGGCCAACTACACCACCGCGGCCTGGCCTTACCTGGATGCCTTTACCACCTGGGCCAGTGTGTTGACCACCTTCCTGGTGGTGTGGAAGGTCCTGGAGAACTGGCTGTACTGGTTTCTCATCGATGGCATCTCCATTTTCCTGTACGTGGACCGGGGGCTGTACCTGACGGCGCTGCTATTTGCGGCCTACGTGGTGATCGTGGTGTTCGGCTATGTCCAGTGGCGCCGCATCTATGTGAATCAGACTGTAAATACGAATAATTAACGTTCTCCTTAACGTTAAAAAACAGTTATACAACAGTTAAATGCCCGGATTTAGTCGATTTTTCCCCTAGAATGCGCCGCAGTATCAATTGGCCTGGCCTCCAGTCTGATTTTAATAAAAAAAGGGAAAATCCATGAGTCAATCCAATCAACTCCGTCTTGCCATTTCTGCCGTCCTGGCTGCCACTGCCGGCCAGGCCGTGTTCACTCCGCTGGCCGGTGCTGCTGAAATCGAGGAAATCGTCATTACCGGCAACCGCCTGGAAGAAACCATTCCCCAGGACCTGGCCCGCTATGGCAACCGGGTTGAAGTCATCACCGCTGACCAGATCAAGCAGGGCGGTTATATCGATATTGCCCAGACCCTGCAGATGCTGGTTCCGGGACTGCACATCCGTCCGAAAAACGGTCAGTTCGACTACTTTGATGCGTCCCTGCAAGGCTCACGCGGTTCCGAGATCCTGTGGCTGATTGATGGTGTGCGTATCACCAATCGTCTGTATAACGGCACCAGTCCGCTGGACACCATTCCGTCCCACATGGTCGAGCGCATCGAGGTGCTCAAGGGCGGGCAGGGTATTTTCTACGGTACCCAGTCGGTGGGTGGGGTGGTCAACGTGGTGACCAAGAGTTTCCAGAACGAGGCCGATGGTGCCATCGGCACGACCGTTAACAGCAATGACGGTTACGGGGTAAACGGCTATTTCCGTGGTGGCAACAATGGTCACCAGTACGTGGTCTATGCCTCCCGAGATGAAGCCGATGGCTACCAGCCCTACCGCGACAGTGATTATCAGCCCAGTGCGACAGACCGTGACCGCAGCTATGAAGTGAATATGGCTGGCATCAAGTACGGGGTAGAGCTCAGTGACAATGTCCGCCTGTCTGCCCAGTACCAGCGCACGGAAAACGAACTGGATTATGCGCGTCCTTTCCGCAATAACAGCACGGTGAACGAACGCGAAGAGGATATTTTCACCGTGAAGCTGGACTGGCAGGTCAGCGACCAGATTGGCCTTTTCGTGAAAGCCTACCGGCACAACTGGGACACCGAATATACCCGGCTCTACAATGATATTGACGCCAGTGGCAACCTGACCGGCGGTACCACGTTTATCAACAACGGCGATTACTGGGGTTACGAGGACTTCGGTGCCAACGCCATGGCCAAACTCAACTTTGGTGGTGGTTTTGAATACATCCTGGGCCTGGATCACCAGAACTTTTCCGGCTATGACGCTGTCTGGCGCATCGGCAGCCAGGAAGAGGAGGTCAACGCCGCCTATGCCCAGGTCCGTACCACCGAAGACCTGCTGGAGAACACCATGCTGGCCCTGGGGGTTCGCGTGAATGAAGCCTCCAACGTGGATACCGCGACGGTCTGGAACCTCAGCGGCAAGCACTACCTGACCGACACTACCTATATCAGCGCCAATGTGGGGACCTCGTTTCGCCTGCCGGATGCCGAGGCCCTGTTCCTGAATGAATATTACGATGATGACAATGACGGCGTCCCCGATGGCGGCTGGTTTGCCATTGGCAATCCCGACCTGAAGCCGGAAAAAAGTGAAAACATGAACCTGTCAATCGGTGGCGACTACGAGGACTTCAGTTACGAGCTGATCGGTTTTCGTCGCGATATTACCGATTACATCGACTCCTACGTGCCGTTGGAAATTGCCGGTGTGGTGGGAGAGAGCTTTGTGAACTCCAATGATGAAGTTCAGGTACGTGGTTTCGAAGCCATTGCCACGTTCAGGCTGAACGAGGCGTGGGGAGTGAACCTGAGTCACAACAACACGGAATCGGAACTCAACGGTGACGGTATCCAGCTGACCGGTATTCCCGAAACAGAAACCAAGGTCCAGGCCAACTATAATTCGACCAGTGTGCCCATGGGCTTTACGTTCTCAATAAACCATGTTGGTGAGATCAATGCCCGGCGTGGTGAGACCCGTGGCAAGTACACCGTCATGGACCTGTCCGGTTACTACAACCTGGGTAATGACGGTCAACACCAGCTGACACTGCGGGTTGAGAACCTGACGGACAAGGAGTACGCCAGCAGGGTTGATCGGGGCACACTGGATGCCACGGGAACATCCTATCTCTTCGATAACCTGGGAATGAGTCGTACTTTCCATGCCGGCTACAGCTACCGTTTCTGAGCTACGGGTTTCCGGTACTGACCGGGCGCGGCGTTGCCTTCCTGTCCTTAATACTCCGGGAAGGCAGTGCCCACTATCATGCTGAAACTGCTTTTCCTGACACACCGCTACGCGGGCATTGCCCTGGGCATCCTGATGGTCATCTGGTGCCTGTCCGGCTTCATCATGATGTACAAGTCCTACCCGGAGCTGTCGGAAACCGAATCCCTGTCCCTGCTGCCACCACTGACACTCGATAACTGCTGTGCCATCCCGGACAGTACCAGCTTGTCTGAAACCACTTACCAGGAATTCGACCTGCAGATGCTCGGGAGTATTCCGGTACTGCACCTGAGAACAGTGGACGACATGCTGCTCACCATGGATCTCAGGCATAGCCGTGTTTTTCATTCCGTCCAGGAAATGTTTGCACAGAACCTTGCTGCCGGTTTTGCCAGCAGTCGTCATTATCCCGAGGCCACTCTCCTTGGCACCATCCATAACGACCAGTGGACAGTTTACGGGGCCTATAATCCCCATCGACCGCTGTACCATTTCGCGGCCAATGATGACGCCGGCACGCAGTGGTACCAGTCCAGTCGTACCGGTGAAATTATTCAGCACACCACACGTGAACAACGGGTGTGGGGGTACCTGGGAGCAGTACTGCATTGGCTTTACCCGACGATTCTCCGTGAAAAAGTACAACTGTGGAGCCAGGTGGTTATCTGGCTGACGGTCATCGGTATCTTCCTGACGGCCACAGGGCTTTACTTTGGTTTGCGCCAGTTCAAAACGCGCAAGAGTGGGCGCAAGTCACCCTATAGAGGATTGTCCCTGTGGCATCACTATGCTGGTCTGTTGTTTGGCCTGGTGACCTTCACGTGGGTACTTAGCGGCCTGTTTTCCATGCAGCCGGGTGCTCTTATGGAAGGCGAGGGCGCGCAATCGGAAGCGCAGTTGTTGCGCGGGGGGGATATCACCTGGGCAACGATCAGTGCACTGTTGCCCAGGCTTGCTGCCTTGCCCATGACCGAAAACACGGTACGCATCGAAGGCAGGGTCCTGCAGGGACACCTGGCGCTCTACCGTGTTGAAAATGATGCTACCAGGATGCGTTTTGATGCTGGTTATCTACAAGCAAAGCCACTGCCGCAAAAAGAGCTGCTATCACTGGCCATGCTGTTGTCCCCGAAGGGCAGGCCGGTGGCCACTGACATGATTACAGCGGGTGATGGTTATTATTACGATCACCATGAACTGGTCAGGTTACCGGCATACCGGGTGATTGCCAATGACGGCAAGAACACCCGCTATTACCTGGACCCGGTAAGTGGCGAGATCCTGGACAAGATTGATACCAACGATAAATGGTACCGCTGGCTGCATTACGGCCTGCATCGGGGCGATTTCACCGGCTTTCTGCGCTCACGCCCGGTGTGGGATATTTTCATGTGGATTCTCATGCTGGGGACCACCGCGGTGTGCATCACCGGCACGTGCATGGGATTTCGACGGCTGGGGCGATCGTTCTCGTAGCGTCCTGCAGGTTGTTGGCTACACATTGCAGGTCGGCATAGGCTCTAAGGGCCGTTTGCCGACACCCTGCATATCTGACATGCATGTCGGCAAACGCTTCGCTATGCCGACCTACGGCCAAACTGCAGTGATTCCGTTTACATTGGGTGTATTCATTATTCGCGGCTAAAGCCGCTTCCTACAGGGGAAAATGCACTCGTAGGAAGCGGCTTTAGCCGCGAACAAAGACAAACGGAACCCTGCCACTTTTCCTGTCACCTTGACTGAACTGTGAGAAGCGTTATCTTTCAGGGCTATGTACATGTTAATAAAGGACACCACGCTATGTTGTTTCGACTGATCTTTCTGGTTTTCCTGACGGGTTTTTTCCTGCCAGCATCTGCACAGGAAGAAAGCTGTCCACAACATTACCGCTATACCTTCAGCTGGTCCCAGGCCCAGGGCTGTGACTTCCTGCCCCGAGGCGGTACCTCCACCGGCACACCGGTTACCCTGGACCCGGAGCCCCATCCTGGCTGGGTGGCCCTGCAGGAACCGGGGCTGAGCAAGAAGGAAAAGGACCGGCGTGCGATCCTGGCCATGGCCGGACCCTACCGCACCAGTTTTGAATTCCTGGAAACGGTGGCTTATACCCCGGACTTTGAACGCGGGCGTCCCTACCAGAGCTGGGGCACTGAATATATCTACGTGGTGGAGGACAGCGAGGACTTCATCAGCCTGCAACACCTGATCGTGATGTTCGTGAAAGGAGAAGATGGCGAGATCATGGGTCCCTTCGTGCAGAAGCACTGGCGCCAGGACTGGGCTTATGAAGCCGATTCGGTGTTTGCCTACATCGGCCGGGACACCTGGGAGCACCAGGACATTCCGCAGGATGAGGTTGCGGGCAGTTGGGCGCAGTCCGTGTACCAAGTGGATGATTCTCCCCGGTATGAATCCTGGGGACGCTGGGAGCACCGGGAAAATGTCTCTACCTGGATCAGTGCAGAAACCTGGCGACCGGTTCCCCGGCGTGAGAGTAGTGTGCGCGATGACTACGATGTGCTGATCGGGACCAACCGGCATACCATCGTGCCCACGGGCTGGGTTCAGGAAGAGGAAAACTACAAGGTGATACTCGATGGTCACGGCAATATTGATAACGGCCTGCCGTTCCTGTCCAAGGAGCTGGGCGTGAACCGTTACGAGCGCATCGTCGATTTTGATTTTTCAGCAGGGGATGAATACTGGTCCCAGACCTCACGCTACTGGGAAGATGCACGCGCGGTGTGGTCGAGCCTGTTCGAGTCCGCCGATCGTCATACCATCGTGCCCAGTGTCGAGGGCGTGCCCCTGTTTGCCGTACTGTTCCAGCAAGCCGAGGAGATGTCTGCTGATGAGGATTATGATTCGGGGAAAGTCCAGGCGCTGATCAGGGAATCCCTGGCGCCTTATTTTCAGTAAGTTGCCTGGCTGGCAGACACAAAAAAGGCAGCTTGAAGCTGCCTTTTTCTTTTCTATCGCGAATTAATTCCCGCCTTTGTCTATTTTCTCGGACAGGTAATTCTGGATGCCCATGTTGTCAATCAGGTACAACTGGGCTTCCAGCCAGTCGACGTGCTCTTCCTCGTCATCCAGGATGGTGCGGAAGAGGTCGCGACTGACGTAATCCTGTACGGATTCGCAGTGGGCAATGGCTGCGCGCAGGTCAGGAATGGCGCGCATTTCCAGGTCCAGGTCGCAACGCAGCATTTCCTCCGTGGCTTCACCGATATGCAGTTTGCCGTAGTCCTGCAGGTTGGGCAGGCCTTCCAGGAACAGGATTCGGTCTATGATTTCATCGGCATGTTTCATTTCGTCGATGGATTCTTCCCGGGTAAAGTCGGCCAACTCCTTCAGTCCCCAATCCTCAAACATCTTGGCATGGAGGAAGTACTGGTTGATGGCAACCAGTTCATTGCCCAGAACCTTGTTGAGATGTTCGATTACCTTGCTGTCACCTTTCATAATGCATCCTGTGATTGAAAATTCGATGGAAAAACATGGGGCGTATTGTCGCTTCCGGGAGGCGAAATGTCCAGAAGTGGCGGGGCTAAGTGCTTAATTTATAAAAATAAAAAGAGAATACGAATGCTAATTGATCGTATTTTTGTTTGCGTTGGGTAGCGGGGGATAAGCCTAACTGGCGGCTTCGACGAAAGGTGTCTTCTTGACCGTGGTTTCGACGATATTCTGGGCCAGCTGACTGCATTTGCCACACTGGGTGGCCACACCCAGCTGCTTGCAGACTTCCTCGAATGTACCGGCACCGCCATTCACGAATTCCTTGATCTGGCGATCAGTTACCGCTTTGCAGAGACAGACATACATGGTGGCTTGAATACCTTGGTTTACCTTAACTGGACGAGAATATTAATCTTAATGAGAATCATTGTCAAAGGCGAATTTATCTTTTTTGGCGAATATTTTGCTGTTCAGGGGAATTCTGCTGACCGGGGGGCACCGGCGCCATGATCCATGTCAAATAGTGCGCTGTAGGCTGGAAATCAGCGGCCCAGCAGGGCCTGGCGGGCGACTTCCTTGGCTGTGGCGAAGTCGGCCTTGCCGGAACCGAGCTTGGGAATGGCCTCCACGGTGACATAGGCAGCCGGCAGGGCCAGGTTGTTCAGGCCGCCGGCAAGCAAGTGGGGGCGCAGGGAACGTTCATCAAGCTCGGCCGTGGAAAGAATTGCGATCATTTCGCCTTTCTTGGGGTCCGGGATATTAATGGCCATGATCTCCACGAGATCATCATTGACTGCTTTCCTGATGACTTCCTCGACAGTACCCAGGCCAATCATTTCCCCGCTGATCTTGGCAAAGCGGGAATAGCGATCCTGGATGGTGAGAAAACCGTCCTCATCTAGTGAGCCCTTGTCACCGGTGATATACCAGCGCAAGCCATCAATCTCGGCGATAACACTGTTGGTCTGTTCCGGATTACCCAGGTAGCCCTGCATCACCTGTGGTCCTGCAACCATGATCATACCGGCCGTCCCCAGGGAAAGCTCGGCCAGGGTATCCGGATCGGCAATACGGTTACGGGTACCCGGTATGGGTTTGCCGACAGTACCGGGCTTGTTGTTGTCCTTCAGGTGAGGACTGTCCAGGTTGGGAAAGGGCGTATTGACGTTGGCCACTGGGGACAGTTCCGTACAGCCAAAGCCTTCATGGATTTTTTTGTTGAAGCGTTGCCTGAAAGCGACACTGATTTCAGGCTGCAGTTTTTCGGCTCCCGCAATAACCAGGCGCAGGCTTGCCATGTCTTCCGGTTTGACCCGGTGATTTTTGACGTAAAGGCGATAAAAACTCGAGGTGCCAAACATGAGCGTTGCCTTGTGTTCCCGAATGGCTTTGGCATTGGCAATCACATCAGTGGGATCCATGTGGCAGACCACCTTGATTCGTTCCAGCAGCGGGAGGAATTGACACGCGGTCAACCCGAAAGAGTGGAAGATGGGCAGGTTGGCCAGGATGACATCGTCTGCATCGGCATCGAGAATTTTCGCCACCTGCTTCACGTTGGCCAGGATATTCCGATGACTGAGCATGACGCCCTTGGGCGGGCCTTCACTGCCACTGGAAAACAGGATGACAGCCGTGTCATTGGTATCCGGCTGTTTGCAGTACTTCTTCTTCAGCCAGGATGCCGGCATGAATTTGCATTGCAACAGGGTCAGCAGTTTCTCACCGGTTGATACCGTGGCCTGGAGGTCTTCGAGCATGACCAGGTTAACCGAGTCGGCCAGTGGGGACAGATCAACACCGCGGGATTTGAGCTTGTCCATGAAGCGGGACGAGGTGTAGACCGTTTTCAATCCGGCCTGCTCAATAGCAGAGCGGATGGTGTCCAGGGGAGCCGTGTAATTCAGTGTGACCAGGGTTTTGCCAAGAATCATGGTCGCCATACCGGCCAGCATGCCACCGGCAGTGGTAGGCAGCAGTAGTCCCACATTTTGTTCGGCGCTGGTCCTGGCGATACGTTTGGCCAGGATGATGGAGCCTGTCAGGGCCGACTTGGCCTTCAGGCTTGTGCCCAGTGTATCGACCAGGACAACCGGGTTGCCGGGTGCCTTGCAGGTATCCACCCAGTGTTCGCCCAGCGAGGGTAGGGTGGCGACATAGTCCATCCATGCCAGGACGTCATTGCTGTCTGGGAATTGATTCATTGAAGCTGTAATGATGCTGCCGAGTCGGTATTTCTACGATTGTAATTGTCTACCGGACCTGCGCTGTAAATGCGCAAGGCCAAAGCAGCCATAATAGACTGATCTGTACCCTGTTTGCCAGTTCAACAGGGATATAAACCCATGGATTTAAAGGAATTGTTACCGGTACCTCCTGCCAGGTGGCAGGAGGCCGGTTGGGAACAACGGGGAAGCGTCAGGACAGTGCGATGACGTCCACGTCCAGTTTGCTCAGGACTTTTTCAGACGTGTTGCTACGCATCAGTGCTGAGGCTCCCTGTCGGGCCATGGTGCCTATCAGCACAGTATCGGCGCCCAGTTCCTTGGCGTACCGGGAAATCACGGTGGCAGGGTCGCCTTCTTCGGCGTGAACACGTTCTGAAGGCAGGCCGGAAATGCGCATGATCTGCTGGCGGTCGGGAAAATGCATGCTGTCCTTGTAGGCGTTGACGACATAAAAGTCGGCCCCGTAATGCTCGGCAATTTCCTGTCCCTTGGCCAGGATCTTCTCATTGAGCCTGGCGTAATTCGGATCATCATGCTTCTGGATGTTGATGGCAGCCAGCATTTTTTTACGCGGCTTGGTGTCCTTTGACCTGACGATGGAAACCGGGGGAACGGCAGTACGCAGCAGGGCCCACTGCTGGTTGCTGAAAAAGGATTTTTTGCCTTCATTGGGGGCAGGCATGAAAATATGATCCGGCTCGAAGCGCTTTGCACTGTTCAGCACGGCCAGTTGCCATTCATTGGACCAGCACAGTTCAAAGCTGTACTTCACCCCGGTCTGGTCAAGTTTGTCCGTAATGGATTCAGCCAGGTATCGTCCCGGTAAAGGTTCGCATTTTCCGAACCAAGATCGGTATTTTCACTATCGACACTGATAAAAAGATGGATATGCGCCCCGGGCTCTTTCACTTCCGAGGTAATGATCATTCGCTCCAGGGCGAGGTGCTGCTCATGGGTTGCATCAATAATGACAAGAATTTTTCTGCCGCCAGCCATGTCTTTCTCCTTTTTAGTTTTTAACGCGTTTTCACACGCTATATAACTATTTCAACAGGCGGGTGACCTTGACCTCTGTCAAATCAGGTTTCGCTTGACGACTTATTGCCTGTTTCGACCGGCCAACCGCCCAGTTCCTGCCAGCGATTGACGATCTGACAGAACAACTCAGCGGTTTTTTCGGCATCGTAGCGGGCCGAATGGGCTTCTTCATTGTTGAAATCAATGCCGGCGCTCTCACAGGCACGAGACAGGACAGTCTGGCCAAAGGCCAGTGCGCTCATGGTCGCGGTGTCCAGGTTGGAGAAGGGGTGGAAGGGATTGCGCTTCATGTTGTTGCGCTCGGCAGCAGCATTGACAAAACCCTGGTCAAAATGGGCGTTGTGACCGACCAGGATAGCCCGGGTGCAATGCTCGGCCTTCATTTTCTTGCGAATGTTCTTGAACAGTTCCCTGAACACTTCCGGTTCATGATGGGCAATACGCAGGGGATGGTGGGGATCAATCCCGGTGAACTTGAGCGCCGCATCTTCCAGGTTGGCGCCGGGAAAGGGATGTACACGGAAAAACCAGGTGTCTTCGGGTTCCAGGATGCCGTTTTCATCCATGCCCAGTGTGACAGCGGCAATTTCCAGGATGGCATCGGTCTGGTTATTGAAACCGCCACACTCCACGTCAACCACGACAGGCAGATAGCCACGAAATCGACTGGCCAGCAGGGAGGTCGGTTTTTCTTCTTCAGACACAGGGTTACTCTTGTTTGTTGTATGGCTTGTGATGCGATGTATTGTGTCCAGGGTCAGTCCTGGACGACTGACCAGTGCATGGTGGCACCGGCATTCAGGGGTACGATCTGTCCGTCCCCTAGGGCATAGCTGTCCGGAACCTGCCAGTCTGTTCTGCGCAGGGTCACGGTGTCCTTGTTGCGTGGCAGGCCGTAAAAATCCGGCCCGTTGAAGCTGGCAAAGGCTTCCAGCTTGTTGAGAATATCGAGTTCCTCAAATATCTGGGCGTACAGTTCCAGGGCGGCATGGGCGGAAAAGCAGCCCGCACAGCCGCAGGCATTTTCCTTGGCGCCTTTTTCGTGGGGCGCCGAATCGGTCCCCAGGAAGAGTTTTCTGGAGCCGCTGGCCACTGCATCCTGCAGGGCCTGCTGGTGAGTATTGCGCTTGAGCACCGGCAGGCAGAAATAATGGGGACGCACACCACCAACCAGCATATGGTTACGGTTGAACATCAGGTGCTGGGGGGTGATGGTGGCTGCCACCTTGTCGGAAGCCGATAACACAAAGTCAGCGGCATCCCGGGTAGTGATATGTTCAAACACCATCTTCAGGGTCGGAAAGCGCTGATGCAGTGGGGCCAGTGTTTCATCGATAAACAGGCGCTCCCGGTCAAAGATATCGACATCACCGCGTGTGACTTCGCCGTGGATCAGTAGCGGCATGTCCTGCTCGGCCATGGCCTCCAGTGTGTCATAGGTATTTTCCAGGTTGGTCACACCCTGGTCGGAATTGGTCGTTGCTCCTGCCGGGTACAGTTTGACTCCGTAGACATGGCCGCTTTGCCTGGCCCGGGCAATTTCATCCGATGGCGTGTTATCCGTGAGATACAGGGTCATCAGGGGCTGGAACGGGCTGCCCTCGGGCACATGGGCCAGGATGCGTTCACGGTAGGCCAGGGCATCGGCCGTGGTGGTCACCGGAGGAACCAGGTTTGGCATGATGATGGCGCGTCCCATGGTGCGGGCGCTGTGGGCGACCGTGTCCGGCAGGCTGGCGCCATCGCGCAGGTGCAGATGCCAGTCGTCAGGTCGTGTGAGGGTGATTTCCTGCATGCAGTCCGTGAAGCCTCGAAGAAAATTGGCGTCGAATGGGCGCAGATTATAGCAGGAACTGAAGCCCGTTCAGGGGAGATTGGCGGAATCGTTCGGGATATTTCTAAAATTTGTACACCGAAGGTACAATAGCCGCCTTTTTCCGTGGGCACGCCGGTGCGTGCCGACAACAGGTCCAATACAGGCAGGGAACATCAATGTCCGATATCAAGAAAGTGGTGCTGGCTTATTCCGGCGGTCTCGATACTTCCGTCATCGTCAAATGGCTGATGGATGTCTATCAGTGTGAAGTGGTGACCTACACGGCCGACCTCGGCCAGGGCAAGGAAGTCGAACCGGCACGCGCCAAGGCCGAGGCCCTGGGCGTGAAAGAAATCTTCGTCGAGGATATCCGCGAGGAGTTCGTGCGTGACTACGTATTCCCCATGTTTCGTGCCAACACCATCTACGAAGGGGAGTACCTGCTGGGCACCTCCATTGCCAGGCCCCTGATTGCCAAGCGCCTGGTGGAAATCGCCCAGGAAACCGGTGCCGATGCCATCTCCCATGGCGCGACAGGCAAGGGCAACGACCAGGTGCGTTTCGAGTTGGGTGCCTATGCCCTGATGCCGGGTGTGAAAATCATTGCGCCCTGGCGGGAATGGGATCTGAACTCCCGTGAAAAACTGATGAACTACTGTGCCGAGCACAATATTCCGGTGGAACAGAAACGTGGCACCCAGTCACCCTATTCCATGGACGCCAACCTGCTGCATATTTCCTACGAGGGCGGCATCCTGGAAGATCCCGGTGCCGAGCCCGAGGAAGCCATGTGGTTGTGGAGTGTTTCGCCGGAAGCGGCGCCGGACAAGCCCACTTACCTGGAACTGGATTACGTCAAGGGAGATATCGTGGCCATCAACGGTGAGGCCATGTCACCGGCCACCGTGCTGACCTACCTGAACAAGGTGGGTGGCGAAAACGGCATCGGTCGCGTCGATATCGTGGAAAACCGCTACGTGGGCATGAAGTCCCGCGGGTGCTACGAAACACCGGGCGGCACCATCATGCTCAAGGCACATCGCGCCATCGAATCCCTGACACTGGACCGCGAACTGGCCCACCTGAAGGATGACCTGATGCCCCGTTATGCCACGCTGGTGTACAACGGCTACTGGTGGTCACCGGAACGTGAAGCCCTGCAGGGACTCATCGATGATTCCCAGGAACAGGTCAACGGCAAGGTGCGCGTGAAACTGTACAAGGGCAATGTCATTGTCGTGGGAAGGGAGTCCGAGCAGTCATTGTTCGATGAAAAGATTGCCACCTTTGAGGATGATGCCGGTGCCTATGACCAGAAGGATGCAGAAGGCTTTATCAAGTTGAATGCCCTGCGCCTGCGCACAGCGGCCAGTTTGCGCGGCAAGAAATAGGTAACGATTGTTTGCAGATTGTTATTGATGTGTTGCCGGAGATTGCTGCGCAATTTCCGGCATGATGGAACATCCCGGCTCAATCCAGCTCTTTCTTTTTATATTCGCAA